>CAIPKZ010000197.1 GCA_903865775.1 uncultured Prolixibacteraceae bacterium
CACACTTTCGTTCAAAGTGCGCGCTCCAAGGCTTCCTCCAACAATTAATATCACTTGTTTTTTCGAATCCAGTTTGAAGTACTCCAGTGCTTCTTCCTTATTTACAATCGTTTCAATCAGGTTTCTGCGAACAGGATTGCCGGTTAAAACAATCTTTTCAGACGGAAAATAGCGTTCCATGTTTGGATAGGCCACGCAAATTTTGTTCACTTTTGCTGAAAGGATTTTGTTGGTCATCCCGGCATACGAATTTTGTTCCTGAAGTACCGCCGAAACACCTTTCCGGACAGCTGCCTTCAATACCGGACCACTGGCAAATCCTCCCACGCCAATCGCCACATCAGGTTTGAAATCTGAAATTACTTTGCTTGCGAGGTACATACTTTGAATCAACTTCAGGAAAAAAGTTATCATTTTAAAGGAAGGCTTCCGCGGAAATCCCATCACCGGTAAGCCGACGATGCGGTATCCGGCAGCAGGAACGCGTTCCATTTCCATTTTCCCCAAAGCGCCGACAAACAAAATGTCGGTTTCGGGAAGTCTTTCCCTGAGCTCGTTGGCAATCGAAATGGCCGGAAAGATATGTCCTCCGGTTCCTCCTCCACTGATTATCACTTTCAACTTTTCCATATTACATGGCCTGATCTTCGTTTGGCGAATCAACTACAACCAATGATTCGGCTGCAGTTTTATTTTTTTGATTGTTTGCACTGACAGCTAAAATTATTCCGAACGATGCGGCGGTAAACAACATCGAAGAACCTCCCATACTTACCCATGGCAATGGTTGCCCGGTTACCGGAACTGCCCCGACCGAAACCGCCATATTGATGAATGCCTGGAAGGTCATCAGGAGAACCAATCCGCTCACCATAAATGCAGGGAATGTTCGGTCGCAACGCCGGACAATAATTACTCCCCGGAATAATAAAATCAGGTAAAGCAATGCCAGAAATGCCCCTCCGATAAAACCATATTCTTCAATAAAAATGGCGTAGATAAAATCGTTATAACCTGCTTCCATATAGTTACTAACCTCGCTGTTACCGGGTCCTTTCCCGAATGTTCCACCTTCAAAAACTGCCAGGCGCGCATATTCGGCCTGTGTGGTTCCTATTGCAGAACTGTTGTCGCCATGAACAAAGTCATCGATTCTTCCTTTTACGGTGGCAACACGTCCTATCTTTCCAATACTACCCGGGAAAATAGTCGCAGCGGTATAAATTAAAAGCACTGCAAGAATACCAATTCCAACCAATGATAAAATGTATTTGTAGCTTACACGGGCAATCAGCATCAAAATCATGATGGTGAAAAAGATGAGCGCGGCCGTTGAAAAATTGCTCATGAAAACCAGAAAGCAAACGACTCCGGAAACCCCGGTAATCCAATAAAACGCAACTTTAAGCTCTTCCTCAGTTCGTTGCGCTTTCGATAACAGGCGCGAGGCATACATGATCAGCGATATTTTGGCCAGCTCGGCCGGCTGAAAGCTGAAAAATGGCATAGTCAGCGAGCGTGAAGTTTCCTTGTCGGCATTACCAGTCATATTATATTGAATAATTGCTAAAATCAACGTCAATATGGTGATTCCAATCAAGATGGGAGACAGTTTGAAATATACAACAACCGGAACAACATTGACTGCCAGGAGCATAATGACAAAGCCGAGCAATATGAATCCAATTTGACGGACCAGGTAATGCAAGGTGTCCCCGCCGGCTTCGCGATAGGCGAGTTTACCAGTGGCACTGTATACAATTACCAGTGAAATCAGTGATAAGAATATCAGTATGACCCAAAGCGTCAGGTCTCCTTTAAATATTTTAGCCAGTTTTACTGCCATTTTTACAATTCTCTTACCGAATGTTTAAACTGATGACCGCGGTCTTCGTAATTCTCGAATAAATCGAAACTTGCACATGCCGGCGAAAGCAGCACGGTTTCGCCTTTTTTGGCCAGATAATAGGACGAGCGTACGGCATCTTCCATCGATTGGGTCTCGACCATATCGATGCCTAAATGCTTGAATGCCTGCAAAATTTTGGAATTGTCGGTTCCCAGGCATACAATGGCTTTCACTTTGGCCTTTACCAGATCGAACAATTGGGAATAGTCGTTTCCTTTGTCGATTCCGCCTACTATCCAAACCGTTTTCTGGGTCATACTTTCAAGCGCATACCAGGTTGAGTTGATGTTGGTCGCTTTTGAATCGTTGATGAACTCGATACCATGAACTTTCAAAAAACGTTCGAGCCGGTGTTCAACACCTTTAAAGTCGGCCAGGCTCTCACGAATTTTTTCGCTCCTGATATTGACTACCATTCCTGAAATACCTGCAGCCATTGAGTTGTAGGTATTGTGATTTCCCTGTAATGCGATATCTAAAATTGACATAGTGAATATATTTTGTTCCCAGTTAATAATCAGTTTTTTATCGGTGATTCCGGCTCCTTCATCAGGCGGTGCGCCCAGTCCGAACGGAACACATTTGGCTGCCAGCTTCCGTTTCGACATTTCGTCACTGACCACCGGATCGTCGGTGCAGTAAATGAAAACATCGTCAGCAGTCTGGTTTTGTGCGATCCTGAATTTCGAATCCACGTAATTCTGCATTTTGTAATCGTATCGGTCCAGATGATCAGGAGTGATGTTCAGCATGATGGCGATATCGGCTTTAAAATCAATCATTCCATCAAGCTGAAAACTGCTTAGCTCAATCACATAATAATCGAAATCGTTTTCTGCAACCTGCCAGGCCATACTTTGACCAACGTTTCCTGCCAAACCGACGTTCAAACCAGCTTTCTGAAAAATATGGTAGATCAGCAAGGTGGTTGTTGTTTTTCCGTTGCTTCCGGTGATACAAACCTTTTTTGCCGAAGTGTACCTTCCTGCAAACTCAATTTCAGAAATTACCGGAATACCTTTTTCTTTCAGCTTGACTATGATTGGCGCTTTATCCGGAATGCCCGGACTTTTTATCACCAGATCAGCATTGATAATTTTATCTTCGGAATGCCTGCCTTCTTCAAAGTCAAATTCACGCCGGATTAACTCCGCTTTGTATTTTTCTTTGATCATCCCCAGATCAGAAACGAACACGTCATAACCCTGCTTGCGGGCCAGGATGGCTGCACCAACTCCGCTTTCGGCGGCTCCCAATATGACGGCACATTTGTTCATTATTTAGATTTCACTTCGTTTATTGTTTCTATATTTTAATCATCCAACCTATTCCGTTCGAAACCTTGTTTTCGCCTTTATATCCTTTTCGTTCGGACGGTTTGCTCTTCTCATCTTTTTCCCCCGGGTTGAAACCCGGGGCTACAAATAGTTCGCTCCTACGGAGCTTGAAACGCCTTGGTTCCATTACCCAAAACCTTCCCTCTTCGGGGGAAATGAAGGGGGCCTCTATCTCATCTTCAAGGTTACAATGGTTAACACCGCCAGAATAATTCCGATGATCCAGAAGCGTGTCACGATTTTTGGTTCCGGAATTCCCTGTTTCTGAAAATGATGATGGATGGGGCTCATCAGGAAAACCCTTCGGCCTTCACCATATTTTTTTCTTGTATATTTAAAATAGCCCACCTGAATTATTACAGAAAGATTTTCGATGACGAAGATTCCGCACAAAATCGGGATCAGGATTTCCTTCCGGATGATGATGGCAAAAACAGCCAGGATACCTCCGAGGGCCAGACTTCCGGTATCGCCCATAAATACCTGCGCCGGATATGAATTGTACCAAAGAAATCCCACCGTCGCCCCGATAAAAGCGGAAATGAAAACAGTCAGCTCACCCAGATTCGGGATATACATGATGTTCAGGTATTCGGCATAAATGACGTTACCACTAACATAAGCCAGGATTCCCAATGTTGCCCCGCTGATGGCCGAGGTCCCGGTCGCCAGGCCGTCTATTCCATCGGTCAGATTGGCGGCGTTCGAAACGGCTGTGATAATCAGAATGATGGCCAAGGCATAAACTATCCAACGCCATGTTTTTGCACTTTCGCCCATAAATGAAACCAACATTCCATAGCTAAACTCATGGTTTTTCATAAACGGAATCGTAGTACGGGTCGATTTCACCGATTTGGTTACATGCTGCAAACGTTTCTGACCGGTAAGGCTGTCAGTCACCAGTTCTTTTACAAACATTCCGTTGGCATCAACCACACGTTGGCGAACAACGACATCATCCGAGAAATACAAAGTGGCAGCTACGATGATTCCTAGAGAAACCTGCCCTAAAATTTTAAACTTTCCGGCCAGACCTTTTTTATCTTTCAGGAATACCTTGATGTAGTCGTCGGCAAAACCAATCAGACCTAACCAGATGGTCGTAATCAGCATCAGCAGAATGTAAATGTTGTCAAGCCTTGCCAGTAAAATGGTTGGAATAATGATTGAGGCCAAAATGATGAGTCCGCCCATCGTTGGCGTTCCTTTTTTTTGCATTTGCCCTTCAAGGCCTAAATCGCGCACATCTTCACCAATTTGCTTGCGCTGTAAAAAGCGAATCAGGCTTTTCCCGAATCCAATGGTAATCAGCAGCGATAAAATGATTGCTGCACCCGACCGGAAGGAGATATACTGAAACATTCCCAATCCCGGAATGTCCCAATTTTTTAAAAGCTGATACAAATGGTAAAACATAGTGTCGTATTTTAGTTGTTCCCAAATAGTTCATTAATCACTTCCTTGTCATCAAAATGGTATTTCACCCCTTTAATTTCCTGATAATCTTCGTGGCCTTTTCCGGCAACCAAAATGATGTCTCCTGATTTGGCGAGCATGATGGCTGTTTTAATCGCCTCCCTGCGGTTCACGATCGACAACACCTTGTGCTTTTGATTGATCTCAATGCCAGCTTCCATGTCAGCCAGAATTTGTTCAGGCTCTTCAGACCGTGGATTATCAGAAGTCAGTATCACTTTGTCGCTTTGTTTTACTGCTTCGCGCGCCATTTCAGGGCGTTTGGTTTTGTCGCGGTCGCCTCCTGCACCCACCACGGTGATTATTTGCTCGTTACCGGTTCTTATTTCGGCAATTCCTGACAATACATTCTGAATGGCATCTGGCGTGTGGGCATAATCGACCACTGCATACTTTCCATCCGGTGAACGGATGATTTCGAACCGGCCTGAAACCGGACGCAGTTCACTTAATATCCGGAGTATATCATCCTGGCTAACACCCAGTAAAATGGTTGCTCCCATCACGGCCATCAGATTGCTGGCATTGAAAACTCCTGTGAAATGTGTCCAGACTTCATTGCCATCAATACTTAGCAACATGCCGTCAAAATGCTTTTCAAGCACTTTGCAATGGAAATTGGCCAATGACCGCAGTGAATAAGTTTGTTTGGATGCCCGGGTATTTTGAAGCATAACCATGCCGTTTTTGTCGTCGGTGTTGGTCAGTGCAAAAGCTGTTTCCGGAAGCAGATCGAAAAATTTCTTCTTGGCCTTCAGGTATTCGGCAAAAGTGATATGGTAGTCCAGATGGTCGTGTGTCAGGTTGGTGAAAATGCCGCCATCAAAGTCAACGCCGGTAATCCGGTCCTGATCAATGGCGTGTGAACTTACTTCCATGAAGCAATATTCACATCCGGCTTTTACCATTTTGGCCATCAGTTCCTGAATCTGCAATGCATCCGGAGTGGTATGTGTGGCAGGGAATTCTTCCACGCCAACGTAATATTTGATGGTCGAAATTAATCCGACCTGATAGCCCAAAAGGGTGAATGTATTATAAAGAAGTGAGGCGATTGTTGTTTTTCCGTTGGTTCCGGTTACGCCTACGACCTTCAGGTCTGATGAAGGAAAATCATAAAAAGCAGCAGCTATTTTACCCAGCACGGCCTGCGTGTCTGCAATTTTCACCAATACAACAGTCGAAGGAAAATGGTCAGGTACATTTTCACATACAATGGCAACAGCTCCAAGTTCAATAGCTTTTGCGATATATAGATGCCCATCGACATGCGTACCTTTCACAGCAACAAACAAGCCTCCCTTTTCCACTTTCCGCGAATCAAACTGAATCCCGCCGACCGATACCGATAAATCGCCACGGGTTTCGAGCAGTTCAATTCCAGCTAAAAGATCATTTAATGATTTCATTGCTGTGGTTTTTTAGTTGTTCCATTGCTTTTCTTTGCACCCTTTTTCTTTTTGTCCAGAGCTTTCTGGGCAGCAACCTTTGCTTTCCACTTATTTATAGCTGCCTGAGTTGGTTTTGGTTTAACAGCAGGAGTCTGACTGGTCTTTGTTTTAACCGGAGGATTCTGTTCAATTTTTGGAATCACCACAGGCGCTGCTGCTTTGATCTCCGGTTTTGGTTTTTCAATTGGCACTGCCGACAGAATTGGCACTGCTGACAGAATTGGTCCCTGAATAGAATCAGCTTTGGCGATACTGTCGTTTTTTATGATTTCAAGTTCGTCAAAACCAAGGTCAAGCGAAATCAATTCTCCTTTGCTGCAAGGCATTCCGGGATTTGGAGACTGGCGAAAAACCCGTCCGAAGCCAATGGTCTTTGTTTTGAAGCCCGCTTTTTCCAATAGATAAACTGCATCACCGGCACCCATCCCAATAACATCCGGCAGAATACCTGGGACATCATTCACTCCGCTGATATATACAGTTGTGGTATCATATGCAATGGCTACCCGTTCGGCAGTCATATTTTGCGACTGAGTTTTAATTCCCAGATCACGTGCGAAAAGCATCACATCCTCTTTCAGTCCGGGTTTTACTGCGGGTATCTCATTATTCGGAGGAATTGAATCGGCAGCAGGTTCGAGGTATGCCGCATAAACTTTATCTGCAATTCCCTTGAACACCGGACCCGCAACTGAACCTCCGTAATATGCTCCCTTGGGGCCAACGATAACGACGATGATACTGTATTTTGGATTGTCAGCCGGAAAATAGCCGCAAAACGAAGCCTGGTATTTTTTAGTTCCACCGACTCCATAACCTTTGTTGTCATCAGCAATTACAGCTGTTCCGGTTTTCCCGGAAAGGGTATAGTACTTATTCTTCAACGATTTACCAGTACCTCTTATCACGACACCCTTGAGCATATCCTGGGCTTTTACCAGCGTAGATTTTGAACAAATTGACGGATTGATCACTTCTGTTTTAAACTTCCGTATTGGAATACCGTTTTCCCTGATTTCTTCAATAAATTTAGGCTTCACCATCTCGCCATTGTTTGCAACGGCATTGTAAAATGTGAGTGTCTGGATAGGTGCGATTTTTATTTCGTAACCATGTGCAATCCAGGCCAGCGAAGGTCCCCACCAGTCAGGATCGGTCGGATATTTGATCCGTGGCTCAGCTTCACCAAGGAATCCAAGTCCCAGCTGCTTATTCAAACCGAAACTGTATATGCGGTCGATGAATTCTTTTTCTTTGCCCTCGTAATTTTTGGTTACGATTTTTGCCGTACCAATATTTGAAGAGAGTTCAAATGTTTTTTTCAAGCTGATTAAACCGTGGCCTCCATGATCGTAATCGCTGTCTTTCATCTTTTGACCTTTATATTCCCAAATACCACGACCAGTGTCGACCAAATCGGAGGTGTCAGCATAGCCCGCGTCCATCGCCGCAATCAGAGACATGAGTTTAAAGGTTGATCCAGGTTCGCTGCAACCTGCATGACCGAAGGCAAAATTGTAGGTTTCGCCGTAGGTGCCGTCTTTTTTGCGCCCCATGTTGGCAACGGCTTTGATGTTCCCGGTTTTAACTTCCATTACAATGGCTGTTCCCCATTCGGCCTGACTGATTTCCATTTGTTTGCCCAATGCAGTCTGGGCATAATCCTGAAGATTTACATTGATGGTTGTAATCACATCTTTACCTTCCTGAGGTTCAATCAGGGGAGTATTGATCCAGCTTCCGGAGAAGTTTCGCTTGAGTGCGAGGCCGTTGACTCCGGCCAGATAATTTTCCGACAAACCTTCTACACCTGTATAACCAACATTTCCGTGAACACCGCCAAATACACCTTTATTCAGAACACCAATGGTCCGGCTGGCCAGATCGCCGTGAGGCAAAATGCGTCTGTTTTCGGTGATGGCGATTAGTCCCGAGCCAAAATGGCTTCGCGTCATGGATTTTAATTGCTTGAATTCCTGATATTTATTGTGATCGATTTGTTCCGGATTAATCAGAAACCAGCGGTTCTTTTTGTCAAAAGCTATTTTCATCCGGGTACGAAAATCGCTTGCTGAAAATCCGAAAAAAGCGGCCAGTTCTGTTGCCAGCGCATCTGATTCTTTTAAGAATATTCCCTGAATTTTTGGAGCCTGCATATCGAGACGCAACTCATAATAAGGAACCGAGGTTGATAAAACACTTCCGTCGTCGGCGCAGATATTACCGCGTTTGGCCCAGATTTCTGTTGTATTGCTTTTGAGGTCTTTGGCAATCTCTTGCCATTTTTCGGTATCTACATTCTGAATCAGGAGAATACGGCCTATGATAACAAGTCCGAATATGGCGATCGCAAAATAGACGACACCAAATCGTAAGGTTATGGCTTTCCTGATTTCCATTATTTTTTCTCCTGGGTTTTTACTTTAATTTTTTTTGCAGGCTCAACAGGCTCTATCAGGTCAATTTTACGTTCAGTCACTCTTCGGGTAACTTCCGAAGGACGGTTGATGTACATGAGCTGTGTTTCGTGAATAACCGATTCTGTTTTGTATTCCTTCAGTGAATCCCGCACGGCTTCCATTTTTCGAATGGTTTTTTCGGTCCAGTACCGGTTGGTAATCAGTCCGATACCCAGAAATGCCAGAAAAAAAACAAATGGAAGCTGCTTTGTGACCGACTCGCTGGCCAAAATGGTTCCTCCCAGGATACTTTTAAGGTTCCGGGACGAAAGGCTTTTTTTCTTTTTTTCTTTTAGCTCTGTCATGCGTTCTTTTCTGCAATTCTTAGTTTACCACTTCTTGCTCTTGGATTGCGCTCAATTTCTTCATCAGTTGGGACAATCACCTTGCGGTTTATAGCCATCAAAGGCGATTCAACATTTCCAAAAAAATCTTTTTCCTGTTTTCCTGATAAGTCACCTGAACGGATGAAATTTTTCACCATCCGATCTTCCAGCGAATGATAGGTTATGACCACCAATCGACCGCCTGGTTTCAATAATTCGATGCTTTGTTCCAGAAATTCGTGTAAAACATCCATTTCTCTATTGGTTTCGATGCGTAATGCCTGAAAAACCTTAGCCAGATATTTGGATTCCTGAAGGCGGGGAACGCAGGGAGCGATGGCTTGTCTGAACTGCTCAATGGTTTTTACGGGATTGATATTCCGGGCAGAAACCAGTTGTTTTGCCAATCGACCGGCATTGTCGATTTCGCCAAATTCGCGGAAAACGGTACGTAGCTGATCCTCAGAATAGGTATTTACCAGATCAGCAGCGGTTTGAGCGGAATCGCGGTTCATGCGCATATCCAGATCGCCATCGAACCGAAATGAAAAACCACGTTCCGCGACATCAAAATCGTGCGACGAAACACCCAGATCGGCCAGAATTCCATCAACCTGTTCGACTCCGTAATACTTTAAAAAATTTCGGATGTATTTGAAATTGTGCCGGATAAAAAAAAAGCGATCGTCGTGTATGACATTCGCTGCGGCATCTTCGTCCTGATCGAAGGCAAAGAGACGACCCGATTTTAAACGGCTGAAAATTTCGCGCGAATGACCACCGCCACCAAAAGTAACGTCAACATAATCGCCATCCGCCTTAATTTCCAGCCCGTTGACACTTTCGTTCAACAAAACCGGGATGTGATATTCTCTTTCCACTTTTAGTTTTCTTCATTACCTACAATTCGGGCAAAAGTGCTTTCGTAATCTTCGCATGACTCAATATACTGGTCATATTCTGTGGCATTCCATAGCCTGATACGGTCTCCCTGACCGGTAAACACAACTTCTTTAGTTATCCCGGCCTTTTCGAGAAAGTTGTTCGGGATATTCATCCGGCAACTTTCGGGTACCTGAATGATTTTGAAATTGCGGTAAAATACATCGAGAACCCGGCTGTGTTGCTTGTTGTCACGGTTGAGTTTCGACCTGATTTGGCTGATGCGCGCTTCCCACTCTGCCATTGGATAAATATTCAGACACTTCTCATACGGATCTATCTCGATAGCCAATTGGCCACCGGGAATACTGCCGCCCATTTCATTTTTGTAATCTGCTGGCAGCACAACCCTTCCTTTTTCATCCAAGGTCGCTTCTTTCAGTGCTGAGAAGTTCATTATTCCAGTGTCAAAATTTCAATTTCAAAAGTAATAAAAAACAGTTAATTTCAGGCACAGTATTCCACTTTATGCCCCAATAAGGCACTTTTGTTTTAGGATTAATGTTAGTAAATTGTTCACAACCTGTGCGTAACCGAAGCATTTGCTCCGCAATTGCCAGAAATTCAATTTATTAATGTTTTGCTGTTTTGGTTGCAGTTGCGTTGATAAAACTTTGAAATACCCAGATTTTTTGTTCTCTGATACTTCAGCAGAACAACAATGTGTTTGTTGTATTTATTTTATATTTTCGGCACCAATTAAACACCTTTCAATGAATATCGCGAATCAAGAGCCCGTCGCACTAATAAATATCAGGGAAATGTTCCTGAATAAGAATCCCAAACTGGCCAAAAGGCTTCCCGGATTTGTTTACCGGTATATCACCCGCATCATGCATATCGATGAAATTAACGAGCTTCTGATTAATCATGGAAACGAACGGGGGATTGAATTTGCCCGGAGCATGGTGAAACAATTTAATGTTCATGAGACGATCGTTGGTGTTGAAAACATACCGGCTTCAGGGCGTTTTATTTTTGCATCCAACCATCCGCTTGGAGGATTCGATTCTCTGTTAATCATGAGCAATCTTGATAGGATACTAGGTAATGTGGTCACCTTGGTAAACGACATCCTGATGAATATTCCCCAGTTACATCCTATTTTTGTCCCGCTAAATAAGCATGGTGGTCATAGCAAGGAAGTGGTACAAAAAATTAATGAAGCTTACTTATCGAATAAACAAATTTTAATATTTCCTTCCGGATTCGCATCCCGAAAGATCAAGGGTCAGATTCAGGATTATGAATGGAAAAAACACTTCATTGCCAAATCAATTGAGTATAAACGCGATGTTATTCCTATCCATGTAAGTGGAAGAAATTCATCTTTTTTTTACCGGCTGGCCAATTTTCGGACTTTTTTCAGGATGAAATGGAACCTTGAAATGTTTTATCTGGCTGACGAAACCTTCAGACACAAAAATCAGAAATTTACGATCACTTTTGGCAAGCCGATATCCTATACGCATTTTAACAAAAGCAAATCACTTGACCAATGGGCCACTGAAGTACGAGACATTGTATATCAGTTACCAAAACAATCTGTGCATAAGATAAAATGACTTTAAAAACCATTTCTTATAGATTTTTTTTAGTTTTGTATCTCTATAAATCAGAAAGATTAGTATGAAGGATATTATTGCACCGGTGCCAAAAGCAGCATTGCTTGCTGAGCTGACACCGGACAAGTTGATGAGGAAGACGAACAAGGGCGATAACGAAATCTATGTCATTACCTATCATGATTCGCCCAATGTGATGAGGGAAATTGGTCGGGTTAGGGAAATTACTTTTCGGGATGCCGGCGGTGGAATTGGAGAGGAAGTTGACATTGATGAATACGATACCTGCAGCGATCCATACAAGCAATTAATCGTTTGGGATCCGCAGGCTTATGAGATTATTGGCGGATACAGGTATATTTTATGCAACGATCTTACAATTGGCGAAGATGGAGTTGTGCCTCTTGCAACCACGCACCTTTTTAATTTTTCTGAAAAATTTATCCGGGAATATCTTCCATTTACGCTCGAGTTAGGTCGCTCTTTTGTTCAGCCACATTATCAATCGAGCAAAGCCGGAGCCAAAGCCCTTTTTGCACTCGATAACTTATGGGACGGCCTTGGTGCATTGATTGTTGACCATCCGGAAATTAAATATTTCTTCGGGAAGGTGACCATGTACACCCATTTTCACCTGAAGGCACGTAACCTGATCATGTACTTTTTTCTGAAATATTTCAAAGACCACGAGGACCTGGTGACCCCGATACATCCTTTGGATTTGGAAATCGATATGGATGAAATGGAGAATGTATTTAATGGTGGCTCCTATAAGGAAGATTACAAAATACTTTCACAAAAGGTGCGCGAATTTGGTGAAAATATTCCTCCACTCATCAATTCATACATGAATCTGAGTCCATCCATGAAGACTTTCGGAACGGTAATTAACGATCATTTTGGCAATGTGGAAGAAACCGGAATCATCCTGACCATCTCGGATATTTACGAAGCCAAAACCGATCGGCACATCGAAACTTATTTGCGCACCAAAGACACACAGGACTGGCCATTGCCAGAATAACTCAGCCATGTCATACTATCAAGAACACCAAAAATTCCATGTTGCTGTTGACTCTATCATTTTTGGATATGATGAAGGTGGGCGGGAATTAAAAGTACTGCTACTGAAACGAAATTTCCAGCCTGCAAAAGGTGAATGGTCTTTAATGGGAGGCTTTCTGAAAAACGATGAATCGGTGGATGAAGCGGCCAAACGTATTTTGAACCTTCTCACCGGACTTTCAGGAGTGTACATGGAGCAATTATATACTTTTGGCGAATTGGAGCGCGATCCGGGTGCCCGGATTATATCGGTTTCGTACTTTGCACTCATCAAAATTAATGGGTCCGATCTTGAACTGGTGAGAAATCATGGAGCTACCTGGGTTCCTATCTCTTCGATGCCGAAATTGATCTTCGATCATTCTGCCATGATTGAGCGCGCTTTGAAAAAACTTCAGATCAGGGCAAGGACACAACCGATTGGATTTGAACTTTTGCCTGATAAATTTACAATTCCTCAACTGCAGGGATTGTACGAAGCCATTTACAACAAGGTGATCGACAAACGTAATTTCAGACGCAAATTGCTCTCCATGGATTTGCTTGAGAAACTTGAAGAGAAAGAAAAGGAATCCTCACGAAAGGGTGCCTGGTACTACCGGTTCGATCAGAATAAATATGAAGATTTATTAAAAAGAGGATTTAACTTCGAATTATAGAAAGACTTTATAGTCCGGATGCGACTTTAAGTCGCGCCCGGACTTTATAGCTATTTTGCGGTGGGTGCGGAAGTTTTTAACTTCCGATTTTATTTACCTTAAAATGAGAATCTGATTAAAAATCGCAACACACAAGAGCATCCTGCATAAAAAAAGCGTCTGGAATAATCTTCCGAACGCTTTTCTCTTTTCCTATTTTCCTTTTTTCTTTATCCTTCAATCGCAATGGCTGTTTGCCTAACTTTACTTCCAGGATAAACTTTTAGAGCTTCTTCCAGAATTTTCAGGGAAATGGCCAAATCTTCCTTTTTCAACACATAGGCAATCCGAACTTCATCTTTCCCGTAACCGGGAGTGGTGTAAAACCCGGAGGCAGGTGCCATAAAGATGGTTTGGTTCTCGTATTCGAAATCGCTCAGCAACCAGGCGCAAAAAACGTCGGCATCGTCAACCGGAATGCGGGCAACGGTATAAAATGCGCCCATTGGAATAGGCGAATAAACTCCGTTGATGCGGTTCAGTCCATCGATAAGAAACTTGCGACGGCCAACATACTCTTCATAAACATCATGCAAATAGGCCTGGTTATTTTCAAGCGAAGCTTCGGCAGCAATTTGTCCGATCAGTGGCGGGCTCAGCCGTGCCTGACAGAACTTCATCACATTTTTCTTCAGCGCTTTATTTTTGGTGATCAGGGCGCCAACACGCAGGCCGCATTCGCTGTATCGTTTCGAGACAGAATCGATAAGCACCACGTTTTGTTCTATTCCTTCCAGATGGAAAGCTGAAATATACGGGGCTCCGGTATAACAGAACTCGCGGTAAACTTCGTCGGAAAACAAATACAAATCGTATTTTTTAACCATGTCGCGAATCTGGTTCATCTCAGTGCGGTTATACAAATATCCGGTTGGGTTGTTCGGATTGCATATCAGAATTCCTTTGGTGCGCGGAGTAATCAGTTTCTCAAATTCTTCAATCGGAGGCAAAGCAAAGCCTTCATCAATTTTTGCCGGAATTGATTTGATGACCGCTCCGGCTAAAATTGCAAAAGCCGTATAATTGGCATAGGCAGGTTCTGGAACGATGATTTCATCACCAGGATCGAGACAGGCAAGGAATGCAAAGGTTACTGCTTCTGAACCTCCCGTTGTAATGATGATATCGTCGGAGGTCACATCGATATTGAAACTGTGATAATATACCGCCAGCTTTTCACGGAATGATTTGATTCCTTCGCTGGGAGAATACTCCAGAATTTTCCGGTCGATGTTCCGGATCGCATCAATTGCATTTTGAGGCGTTGGCACATCTGGTTGCCCGATGTTCAGGTGATACACCTTTCTTCCCATTTCCTTGGCTTTGTCAGCCAAAGGAACCAGTTTCCGGATAGGTGAATCCGGCATCAAGTTACCGCGTTCCGATGTATTTGGCATTTTATTGAAAATATTATCAGTGAAGCGGGCAAATATACGATTATCAATTCTAAATCGAAATTTTAGGTTTTTATTTAATATGAAATATTAACGGCACAATAACTTTCAATTTATAAGGACAGGTAGCAGAATCTCAGATTATTGATTCTCATTGGGTATGGCTGGGTTCAGGAGTGCAATCGATTCATTGTTTTTTATCATGTTTTGCATGGTTCGGATAAGCTAATTTCGAGCCATTGAAAACTTTAAATTCTACGAAGATGATTATTGGAGTTCCAAAAGAAATTAAAAATAACGAAAACCGGGTTGCATTAACACCAGCCGGTGTAGCTGAAATGGTGAAAAACAGGCATTCTGTTTATGTACAGGCAACTGCCGGGATGGGTAGCGGATTTACAGATGAAGATTACATTCATGCAGGTGCAAAGATTCTTCCAGCTATTGAAGAAGTTTATGCCGTAGCTGAAATGATTATTAAGGTAAAGGAGCCAATCGAATCAGAATATAAACTGATTAAAGAAGATCAGATTCTGTTTACTTATTTTCATTTTGCATCAGGTGAGCCATTAACAATGGCCATGATCGGAAATAAATCGATTTGTCTTGCCTACGAAACTGTTGAAATGGCCGACCGTTCATTGCCACTGCTTATTCCGATGTCGGAAGTCGCCGGACGTATGTCAGTTCAGGAAGGTGCCAAATATCTGGAGAAAACATTTGGAGGATATGGTGTATTATTGGGCGGAGTTCCCGGAGTGCCACCAGCAAAAGTGCTGATTATTGGCGGTGGAATCGTAGGAACCGAAGCGGCTAAAATGGCCGGTGGTCTGGGCGCCGATGTGACTATTATTGATGTGAGCCTGAAACGTCTGCGTTATCTCGATGATATTATGCCTGCCAATGTGAAAACCATGATGAGCAACGAATACAACATTCGCGAAATGGTCCGTAATGCTGATGTGATTATTGGCGCGGTACTCATTCCCGGTGCTGTTGCTCCAAAACTGATTACCCGCGACATGATTCCTACCATGAAACATGGTACCGTATTGGTTGATGTTGCTGTTGATCAGGGTGGTTGTTTCGAAACCACTGTGGCCACAACACACGATCATCCGACATTTGTAATCGATCATGTGATTCATTATTGTGTTGCCAATATGCCGGGAGCTGTTCCACGCACATCAACTTTGGCACTCACCAACGCCACACTTCCTTATGCATTGGATATCGCGAATAAAGGCTGGAAAAAAGCCTGTACCGACAGCGAACCTTTGCGAAAAGGTTTGAATGTTGTAAAAGGAAAGGTTGTTTACCAGGGAGTTGCCGATGCTTTCGGTCTTCCTTATCAGGACGTACAAACCGTATTGTAGATTCAATCAATCAATTCCTCATATTTATACTGAAGGCCGGGATATTTTATTCCGGCCTTTTTTAATTTCAGCCGGAAGGTTTTATTCCTCCAACGAACTAATTTTCCTATTTTTGCAGCTTCGTTTAAAAGCATAAATAAAAATCATGGAAATCCCAAGTAAATACAACCCGGCCGAAGTTGAAGACAAATGGTACAAATACTGGATGGAAAATAAGTTTTTCCATTCCGAACCCGACGAACGTGAACCTTACACCATTGTCATTCCTCCACCAAACGTTACGGGGGTATTGCACATGGGACACATGCTTAACAATACCATTCAGGATATTTTAACCCGCCGTGCCCGAATGCTTGGCAAAAATGCCTGTTGGGTTCCCGGAACCGACCATGCATCGATTGCTACCGAGGCCCGCGTCGTGAACAAATTGAAAAACGAAGGAATTTCGAAATTTGATTTGAGTCGTGATGAATTTCTTGGTCATGCCTGGGAATGGACCAACAAACACGGCGGAATCATTCTGGAACAGTTGAAAAAACTGGGATGTTCCTGTGACTGGGACCGCACTGCTTTTACGATGGACGAAGTGCGCAGCGAATCGGTCATTAAAACTTTTGTCGACTTGTACGACAAAGGTCTGATTTATCGTGGCGTTCGTATGGTCAACTGGGACCCGGCCGCGAAAACCGCTTTGTCAGACGAAGAAGTGATTTTCCGCGAAATGCAATCGAAATTGTATTACCTGAAATATAAAGTAGAAGAAGGCCAAGCCCCCCTTAGTCCCCCCCAAGGGGGGAAACTGAACCCCAAATATCAGACAGCAAGGAATTCTTCTTATCATTTATTGAAAGAATTGGCAGAAGAAAGGAAAAAACAATCAACAGATACTGAAATTATTCTTTGGGAATGTTTAAGCGGTAAAAAATTAGAAGGATTTAAATTTAGAAGGCAACATATCATAGATGAATTTATTGTTGATTTTGTTTGTCTGAAAGAAAATCTTATTGTAGAAATTGATGGTGAGTATCATAATAGACCTGAGATACAGGAAGCAGACAAACTACGAACTGAAATTTTAGAAAGTTTAGGTTATAGGGTAATTCGGTATACCAACGAAGATGTGTCAGGCAATATCGACTTAGTACTCGAAAGTCTATTGTCTGCAATCCAAACTCCCCCTTCGGGGGATGGGGGGCTTTATATCACCATTGCAACTACTCGTCCCGAAACGATTTTAGGCGATACCGCTGTCTGTGTGAATCCAAACGATCCACGTTTTACTCACCTGAAGGGTAAACGTGTTTTAGTTCCACTGCTCAACCGCTCCATTCCGATTATTGAAGACGAATATGTGGATATGGAATTCGGTACAGGCTGCCTGAAAATTACACCATCGCACGATGTGAACGACTATGAAATTGGTCTGCGCTTCAATTTGCCAAGCATCGATATTTTCAACGAAGATGGCACCATGAGCGAAGCTGCCGGAATGTTTGTCGGCGAAGATCGTTTTGCCGTTCGCGAGAAGATCATGATTGATCTGGAAGCCGCCGGAAATGTTGCCAAAGTAGAAGATTATACCAATAAAGTTGGTTTCTCGGAACGTACTCACGTTCCAATCGAACCCAAATTGTCGGCCCAGTGGTTCCTGAAAATGGGATCGATCATTCAACCCGCCATTGACAATGTATTGGACGATACCATTCAGTTTTATCCGCCGAAATTTAAAAATACCTACCGCCACTGGATGGAAAACATCAAAGACTGGTGCATCAGCCGTCAGTTGTGGTGGGGACACCGGATACCGGTGTGGTATATAGAGGCCCCCTCTGACTCCCCCGAAGGGGGAGGACTGTCCCCCTCCCTCGGAGGGGTTAGGGGAGGCTCTTTTGTGGTCGCCGAAAATGAGGAAAAAGCCCGCGAGCTTGCAATCGCCAAACACCCCTCCTTGGGAGGGGTTAGGGGAGGCTCCTTTTCTCTGCATCAGGATGAAGACGTACTCGACACCTGGTTCTCCAGTTGGTTGTGGCCGATTTCGGTTTTCGACGGAATCAGTAATCCTGATAACAAGGAAATCAATTACTATTATCCAACCAACGATTTGGTAACGGGTCCGGATATTATTTTCTTCTGGGTGGCCCGCATGATCATTTCCGGATACGAATACCGCGATCAGTTTCCGTTCAAAAATGTATATTTTACCGGAATGGTGCGCGACAAACAGCGTCGCAAAATGTCGAAATCGCTGGGCAACTCGCCCGATCCGCTTGACCTGATTGATACTTACGGAGCCGATGGCGTTCGCGTAGGTATGTTGCTTTGCTCACCAGCCGGTGGTGATTTGATGTTCGACGAAAGTTTACCACAGCAAGGAGCCGGTTTTGTGACTAAAATCTGGAACTCTTTCCGTTTGGTGAATGGCTGGGAAGTGGATACTAAAATTCCACAACCTGAACATTCGAAATTAGCGATTAGCTGGTTCCACGAAAAATTCAGCCAGATTGTGGAGCAAACCGACGATCATTTCGATAAATTCCGCATTTCGGATGCCTTGATGAATGTGTATACCACTGTTCGCGACGAGTTCTCCGGATGGTTGCTCGAAATGGTAAAACCTGCCTATCAGCAGCCTATTGATGGAAAAACGTATGAGGAACTGATTGATATTTTTGACGAAGTATTACGCTTTTTGCATCCGTTTATGCCGTTTGTGAGCGAAGAAATCTGGCAATTGCTGAAAGAACGCAAGCATGGCGACAGCATCACCATTAGCTCATGGCCAAAATCAACTGGCTACGACGAAACATTGATCGCACAGTTTGAAGATGTGAAAGAAGCCATCGCCGGATTACGCACCATTCGGACGAAGAATAATATTCCGCAGAAAGATCAGCTTGAACTGGCTATTTTGGCTGGCGACAAAGGTTTTGCTCCGGAATTCAACAGCGTGTTGGTGAAGATGGGCAACCTTTCAACCTTAAATCTGGTTACCGAAGAAGTAAAAGCTGCCGCTTCATTTTTGGTAAAATCAACTACTTTCTTTGTTCCAATGGGCGGAACCATCGACGTAAAAGAAGAGCTGAAAAAACTTCAGACTGAACTGGATTATACCAAAGGCTTCCTGAATTCAGTCATTAAAAAGCTGAGTAACGAGCGTTTTGTGAGCAGCGCTCCAGAAGCCGTTGTCGCTGTTGAACGTGCCAAACAAGCTGACGCCGAAGCAAAAATTAAGGTATTGGAAGAACAGATTGCAGGGTTGAAGTAAGCAGTCATTGTAATCTACTTAGAATCGATAATTGTAACTTATTGATGGTATTATTGGGAATAGACTGAACGAATACAATTTTATGTTCCTGCTTTTATCATAGTCAAAGTATAGGTAGTATGGATTTAACCGGCTATACGCATTATATACACCGAGAGTCCATGTTCTCATTCCTTTCTTAAGCTCCTTATGAAAGTTAATACTTGCATCTAAACGATGGTAGGCTGGAGTTCGGTAGTTATTGCGTTTGCCATAGATATGCGCTTCAGTATAAAAATATCCAACGATTCCTTGCTCTTTGTTCTTCTCCTCTAAAATTAGAAGGTCATATTTAGTTGAAGGCAAGGTGATTGCATTGCCACTTTCAAATACCCAGGAAGCGGACAAATCTATTTTTTCATTGAATTTATGATTAAAAGTTATGGCGAAATCATTTCGACGGTCATACTTATAAGGGAATGGTTGTCCAAAATTCAGATTCGCAAATTCGCGCATATTCTTTGACAAGGTATATGAAATCCAACCGGTAGTTTTGCCTATTTTTTTCAGGATAAGTAATTCTATTCCATATACTTTGCCTTTTCCTCCCTTTTCAACTTTTTGTTGCCAGTCGGTTTCACCCGAGAAAAAAGTTGCTCCTTCACTAAATTCGATCAAATTGCTCATAGTTTTATAAAATGCTTCAATACTCCAATCAATATATTTTTTTTGCGTTAATTTCCCTGAAATACCGATTGCAAATAGGTTGGATTTCTGGGGTGGTAAATTCTTTGTTGCCGGAACCCATAAGTCGGTTGGTAAACCTGCATCATTGTTCGATAATAAATGGAGTGCCTGTACCATTTGTGAATAGGATGACTTCACTGCTAAATTTTCGGATAGTTGATAATTACCTGTGACTCTAGGTTGAATGGAAAAGTATGATTTTTTACTTTCTGTAAAACATGAAAAATGAAGACCTGTATTAAATGAAAGTTTTCGGGTTAAAAAATATTTATCCTCTATGTAAGAATAGATTTCCCAGGGTTCAAGTTTTGGTGAACCCAAAGTCATTGCAATGTTACTATCTCCCTCACCAATTTTGGAAATATTGTTTATCGAAGGCAAAAATTTGTGAGCGATAGCCCCAAATCCAAACTTGACCTGATGTTTTGACCGATAATAATCAAAATCAAATTTTGCAGTAACATCATTAACTGAGGAATTTAAATGATTAAATGTCGTTCCCATATTTTTCCCTGAATTCTTTTCGGTTTTATAGATATCCGCCTCTGAGTTGTAATAAAACTTTGTTAATCCGGCTGTGAAGTTCCCAAATAAATTTGGGGTAAAGGCATGGTTCCATCGAAATGATAAGCAGCTATTGCCCCAGTTTAAATCGTTTTTACTTTTAAAAGAGTAGGGATATTCAGGCTTCGCACTATTATCGTTTTGCTTGATCAAGATACGGTCACGACCTGAATATAAACTTAGATAAAGACGATTTTTAGTGTCAACGATATGGTTTATTTTAAAGTTAAGGTCATAAAGTGTATAATCTGCCGAGTATTTTCCTTTGTTATTTAAATATTGGAAACTTCGTGTGAATAGATCAAAAAAGCTTCGCCGTGCCGATAAAATAAAGGATGTTTTGTCTTTCTTTATTGGGCCTTCAAGCGTAAAGCTGCTGGTTAAAAGTCCAATAGAAATACTGCCAGCAAAACCAGTCATATTTCCTTCTTTCATCCGAATATCCATGATTGATGAAAGTCGGCCACCATATCGGGCGGGGAAACCACCTTTATAAAAATCAATATTTTTTATTGCATCTGAATTAAACACAGATATAAAACCGGCGATATGATTCACATAATAGACGGGCATATCATCAAGAAGCATTAAATTTTGATCCGGACTTCCTCCCCGCACATATATTCCGCTAGTCCCTTCTTTTCCTCCTTGCACACCAGGCAACAATTGAAATGCCCTCATTAAATCAGTCTCGCCCATAAGTGAAGGTACTAGTTGCAGCTGTTTTACAGGCACTTGCAAAACTCCTATCTGTTGGGAGACTGAATTCCTTTCTCCAGTAACGACAATTTCATTTAGCTCTAATCCACTTATTAGCTGAATGTTTAGTTCTTTATTTGCAATAGTTTTAATTTCAGTAACTTGTTTGTTATACCCGATATAGCTGAAAACTATTTTTATTGTATCGTTCTTTGGCAATGAGAGGCTGTAAAAGCCAAAAGAATTTGAGCTTGTTCCAACTTTATTTTTTGCATCAAAAACATTTACGCCAACCAATCTTTCTTTGCTGGCACAATCTTCAATAAATCCACTTAAGGTTATATGTTGCGAGTAGCAAATGGAGGAAATTGAGATGGCGATTAAACTGAAAAAATATTTCGCTTTCCTCATTATTCTTTCAGTTTGTAGTTGGTTTGATTGTAGGCAGCAAAAATTCCATATCCACCCTTAATATTACTATACATGGGAATCGGACTACTCAATAGAGTTGTTGATATTGGCTCTTCAACTTTATTCCCTATTTGTTGGTTACGATAATGACGCAACCATAATTTTCGGTAATTAAAATAGTTTCGGCTCACTGTTCGAAGAATAGCATAATGAACTTTTGGTTCAGGGGCAAAGCTTGTTGTAAAGTATCCTCCCGTTACTGCCGACATAAATTTATTTTTCATCAAATATTGCTGCCCATTGAAAAGCTTATCTGAAAACAGGTAGGTGAAAGGTGAATAGTCAAGGTCGCTCTCTGCCCGAAGAACAGGATCGGCTATTACCAGTTCTATCTGAAATGAAATACTATAAGAAGATGTATATTTATTCGGGAATTGTTGTTGGATAAAAAACAACTCGTATAAGTTTTTTTCGGGTGAATCGTTAATCCGGATTTCGTAATCTATATGAGGATCTCCATACGCATCAAATGAATTTCCTGAAACTCTTGTTCCATCAATTATTGAAGTTGCTTCAGGCACAGTATCAGTTGCGGAAGCAGATGGATATCCAATGGAATTAACTAAAATGGAATAGGTGTTTCCGGAGAATGCCCGGTGTTCTAATGATTTATAGTTCCCTTGACCAAAGTATTCGAGGGTATCAATTTCCAGGTTATTCTTAAATAGAATTACAACAGCATCCTCCACTATCGAATTTTCAGTAGAAAGTATAGACGTAGTTTTCCGAACGTTGACAGATATCAGGCTATCAGGACAAATCAATCCGTTTACAACCAACTTTTTTTCAATTTCCGATTCATTGAATTTGATTTCTTTTGAACAAGCGATGATGGTAAAAGCCAGTACAACAAAGAATACTTTATTCATACTTCTAAAGTCATTATATTGAGAAAA
>CAIPKZ010000198.1 GCA_903865775.1 uncultured Prolixibacteraceae bacterium
AATCGTTCATTAACCCCACTTGTTGGTTCTGCAAAACACAGGGAGGTTGCCCGCGAATGTGTCCGACAGTCGTTGGTGGTTTTGAAAAAGAAAGATGGTATTTTACCATTAACAAAAACAGGCCTGAAAATCCATGTTTCCGGGAAAAGCGCAAATAATCTGGAAAATCAATGTGGGGGTTGGACGCTTGGTTGGCAGAATTTTGAAGGTAAAAAAACAACTGGTACAACCATATTGCAAGGGATTAAAAACAAATTACCGGCTGCTAATGTGAGTTTTGCCGCTGATGGATCCAATGCATCGGGAGCTGATGTGGCAATAGCTGTCATTGGTGAAACTCCTTATGCCGAAGGCACCGGAGACAAAGCAGATTTATCGCTCGATGCTCAAGATGTAGAAGTTGTTCGAAGGCTCAAATCAACAGGTGTTCCGGTAGTGGTAATTATAGTTTCAGGTCGCCCATTAATCATTAATTCTATTTTACCCTATTGCGATGCTGTGATTGCTGCGTGGTTGCCCGGAACTGAAGGTGATGGCGTTGCCGATGTGCTTTTTGGCGATTATCAGCCTGTTGGCCGTTTAGGACATTCATGGCCCCGTAGCATGAAACAAATACCTATCAATGTGGGCGATCCAAATTACAATCCGCTCTTTGCTTACAATTTTGGAATTACTTCGCTCTCTGATGCTCCTTTAGGTTCAACGCCCCGGTTTTTCTCTGCTGTAACCACTTCAGGTGGCGATAGCATTGAAATTTCTTTTACCAAACCAATGGCCGATCCGTCATTGCATGTTGAAAGTTTTCAAGTTAGGGTAAACAATGTGCTTAATCCTGTGGTGAAAGCTGTTTTAAAGAATTCAGATACAAATACTATTCAGTTAATCATTAAGAATCCAGTTAAAGCAGATGATGCGGTAACATTTTCGTATTTACCAGGCACATATACAGCTATGGATAAGGGTGTTCTTGAGGCAATTACAAATGAAGACGTATTCAATATTCTAAACGAGCTAAAGTTTATCATGAAGATCCCTGGAAAAATTGAAGCGGAAAATTACTTATTTATGAATGGTGTTCAGACTGAAAATACATCTGATGTCGGAGGTGGAAAAAATGTGGGGTACATTGATGCCGGCGATTGGCTTGATTTTTCTGTGGATATAGTGGAAGATGGGATTTATTCAGTGGAATATCGAGTAGCAGGCCAGGGAGCAGGCAAAATATTGCTCCAAACCCCCGGTGTGGCCGATTCCAAAACTTTGGCAACTACCACTTTCTCCGCAACTGGAGCTTGGCAAACCTGGACAACAGTTAAAGCCACTGTTTCTCTAAAAAAAGGTAAACAAATTCTTCGCGTGTTTTTCGCTAACGGACAGACCAACATCAATTGGATTAATTTTGTAAAAGACACCAATACCGGCATAAAAACAATGAACGATACCGGTTTTGAGGTTTTTCCAAATCCGGCAAGCAAAGAATTGAAAATCAGGAGTGACGGATTTGAATACACTAAAACTGAAATATGCGATATCAATGGAAAAGTATTGTATTCAATGGAAAGTAATTTCGAATCAGAAAAAAGTATTCCAATCAATTTGGCCAATGGCTATTATTTGATTGCATTGAGTAATTCAAAAGATATACGGATAAGAAAAATATTTGTAAACAAATAAATATTTATAAATGAGAAATTTGACAAGTAAAATAGTTGCACTTTACTTCATACTGACTGGCATTTTCTTTAGTATAAATGTACCAGCCCAAAATCCATTTCTTCCGGCATGGGAGCATATCCCCGATGGTGAACCGCGCGTTTTTGGCGACCGTGTTTATATTTATGGTTCGCACGACAAAGCGGGTTCCAATACCTTTTGCGACACTAAACATGTGGTTTGGTCGGCAGCATTGAACGATTTGACCAACTGGAAAATGGAAAGCGAATCATTCTTTTCGAAAGCTGACGCAAAAGGAATTGACGATGTGCCCTGGAGCGACAACGATTTGTATGCTCCTGATGTGGTGGAGAAAGGCGGAAAATATTACCTCTATTTTTATGTTGTTGGAGCGCCGGGTGGTGTGGCTGTGAGCGATAAACCGGGCGGCCCGTTTAAATTGGTGTCGCAGTATAAAACGCCAGCCGCTATGCACGATTCGCTCACCAACTGGAAACAGTTTATCGATCCGGGTGTATTGGTCGACGACGATGGCCGGGTGTATATTTATTGCGGTTACAAATGGTCGTATATGGCCGAACTGAACCCCGACAACATGTACGAGGTTTTACCAAATACTTATCAGCGCGATATTATCCCGATAACGCAACCTTTCAATTTCTTTGAAGCTGCTTCGCCCAGGAAAATTAACGGAAAATATTACATGATTTATGCCGACGGCGGACTTATGGTTTATGCCACAAGTTATTCACCCAGAGGTCCTTTTAAATATGGCGGCGTGATTATCCGGAACGGGCGCGATTATCCGGGTGGCAATATTCATGGTTCGTTGATGGAAATAAACGGTCAATGGTACATTTTCTACCACCGAATGACCAACAACACCATCATGTCGCGCAAAGCCTGTGTCGAGAAAGTTCATTTCGAACCCGACGGAAGCATCAAAGAAGTAGATATGACCTCGATGGGATTTGCCGATAAACTCGACCCTTACAAGGAAAATTCAACCTACATCGCCTGTGTTTTAACGGGTGGAAATTACATTACAGAGGTTGATAGCCTGACACATCCGGTAATTAAAAACAAAAACAATTGCGTAATCGGCTTTAAATATTTCGATTTCACCACCAAGTCAAAAAGCGGGCAAACCAAATTTTCGGCCTCAATTAAGGGCAATGTGGCTTCAGGAAAAATGGAGATTTGGATTGACTCCACAGACCCAACCCGCGGAACAAAGATCGGGACCGTAAATATCGAAAACCAAGGAGTTGAAGAAACAACCTGGCGCGAGATATCTACCCAAGTGGATCAAGTAACCGGCGTTCATGGGCTGTATTTTAAATTCGTTTCAGAAAACGAAAATGGTATCATTTGCGACCTTAAGTCGTTCAATTTCAAAAAACAATAAACAATGAATTCGATCTTTAAATCATTTGTATTTGCTGTGGTCATATGTATGCCAATAGTCGCAGCCTCTCAAGAAGAAGTTACCATCACAGTTGATGTTAAGGCCAATAACAAACCTATTTCGCCCTATATTTATGGCCGTAACAATACACTGAGCTACGATAAAGCTAAACCTTTAACAACTGCCGACTGGACAAGAATAAAGGATTCCGGAGTTAAGATCTTGCGCGAATACCATGGCAATAATGGCACAAAATACAATTGGCGCTTAAAAATGTCGAGCGCACCTGATTGGTTCAATATGTGTTTTAAGGAAGACTGGGATTATGCAGTGAAAACTCTTCAGGAAAAAGCGCCTGAAATACAGGGCATGTGGGGATTTCAACTTTCGGGCAAAGCAACAAAAAGTACAGCCTACAACTACGATGTATGGGATTTATATATAAAAACAGGTCAAAAGGCATGGCCACCGGTTTCCTCCGACCAAAATCTTGCGGGTGGTGGTGAACCTGATTTGACTCCGGGCGCAAAAAATGCATTAAAAGAAGGAAACTCCGATTTGTACCTGATGGACTGGCCGGCAGATTCAACTGTTGGCATCCTCGATCACTGGTTTGGCGATAAAGGCCTAAACTTTAAAAAAGAAAAAGCCCAATACTGGTGCATGGACAATGAAGTTGAAATCTGGAGTGGAACCCATAATGATGTTAAACCAGCTTTAACAGCTGACCAATTCATTGAGAACTATATTAAAACGGCTAAACTTGCCCGTGCAAAATATCCGGACATAAAATTGGTTGGCCCGGCAACTTGTAACGAATGGTTTTGGTGGGCCTCCTGGGGCAAGCATACACCCAAAATCTGGCTCGAATATTTTATCAAACGAATTGCTGATGAAGAAAAAGCAAGTGGCGTAAAATTATTGGATGTATTGGATCTTCACTACTATCCGGGGACCTCCGATTCAACAAAACTAATGCAAATGCATCGCGTTTATTTCGACAAAACATACAATTTTCCTGAAGCAAGTGGCGCTTCAATGGCCAATGGTGGCTGGGATACAAGCATCAAAAAAGAATATATCCTGGAACGCAGCAGAGCATGGTTAACCAAATATTTTGGTCCGAACCATAACATTGGACTGGGAGTGACCGAGACCGGTATTAACTCAAAAAATCCGAATGTGCAGGCTATTTTTTATGCATCGGTGATGGGCGAATTCATGAAGAATGGTGGCGAGTTGTTTACCCCATGGAGCTGGAATGTGGGAATGTGGGAGGCTTTACACCTTTTCGCACGGTACAATAAATCAATTTGTATACAGTCACCTTCCAGTCAGGAAGAGTTTGTGAATGCCTATTCAAGTATAAACAGCACATCCGATTCGCTGGTTGTTACATTGATCAATCGCTCAACGACCATTGCAAAAACCACTAAGGTCAATTTTCCAAATTTCAGGTTGAACGAAGAAGGCTTTACCAGTTTGACGCTTAAAAACCTACCTAAAACGGAAACTTACTTTTCGCATACTAAAAATGCTTTGATTAAATCAACTGTCACTAAAACAGAAAATTCTGTTGATATTACCTTAGCTCCTTTATCCATAACAACCCTAATACTAAAAGGAGCCTATGACAACACTGTTTCGAGCCCAAGCCTAAAAAATGGAAATTCGTTCAAGATTTATCCAAATCCGGCAAAAAATGAATTGTACATCGAATCAGGAGATTTTCAATATGATAAGATTGAAATTATTGATATGAATGGAAAATTGATCCAATCAAAACAGGTTTCTTTTGAACCAAAAACACGTCTGCCAATTTCGCTCCCAGACGGCATTTATTGTTTGAAAATCAGTAATAAAAAAGATTTCTATACTCGGAATTTTATCATCAAATAATACTTATCAAAATGAATTCAACCTATAGGAAATCTGTCCTGCTATTTTTTCTGGTACTGAATTTTTGGTTTGCGGGAATTTCTCAAATTACATTTCGAAATCCAATCATATCCGGATTGGCTTCCGACCCAAGTATTTGTCGTGTTGGTGACGATTATTACCTGGTAACATCCACTTTCGAGTATTTCCCCGGTTTACCAATTTACCAAAGCAAAGATCTGGTTCACTGGAAAATAATAGGATATGCTTTGCACAAAGCAAGTCAAAATCCACTGATGGGTTGCGATTCGGGTACCGGTGGCCAGTATGCACCTACCATTCGATACAACAATGGAATTTTCTATGTGGTTTGTACCAATTATGGAGGGCAAGGTTCAAAGGGTGCTTTTTATGTAACAGCAACCAATCCGGCCGGTCCCTGGTCGGAACCTCATTGGACGGATAACTGGGGTGTTGACCCCTCGCTGCTTTTTGCAAATGACAGTATTTATTACACACATCCGGCCGGCTGCGATGGTTATTTTATGCAAGCCACACTCAATCTTAAAACCGGCAAATTCAATAAACCCGAGAGGAAACTTGCAAACGGAACAGGCGGCGCTTGTCCCGAAGGTCCACACATGTACAAACTAAACGACAAGTATTATCTTATGGCGGCTGAAGGTGGTACTGGTTATGGTCACATGGAAACCATGCAACGCAGCGATTCGCCCTGGGGACCTTTTGTGAAAAGTCCAATTAATCCGATTGTTTCGCATAAAGACGACCCGGGTAATCCGTTTCAGGCCATTGGCCATGCCGATTTGGTAGAAACACCTGATGGATGGTGGTTGGTTTGTCTGGGCTTCAGAACAAAAGGAGGCAATTACCATCACCTTGGACGCGAAACTTTTTTAGCTCCTGTAACCTGGAATGCCGATGGATGGCCCAAGGTAATGCCTGATGGTATTGTAAAACAGGAAATGACAGCCCCAAATTTGCCTCAATACATTTGGCCAGCTGATCCTGTTCGCGACGGTTTTGATAAAACAAGCTTGAGGTTGGATTGGAATTTTGTCCGCAATCCGGGTAATTTTTGGTCATTGACTGACAAAGCCGGATCGCTTCAGTTAAAAGGTTCTTCATTAAGTTTTAAGGAAAAGCAATCACCGGCATTTGTTGGTCGAAGGCAAACCGCATTCAACTTGCTAGCTTCAACAAAAATTGATTTTGTTTCGACTGCCGAAAACGAGGAAGCTGGTTTGGTTGTGCGTGGAAACGATGCCAACCATTTTGATTTTTTGATTACCACTTTTGCCGGAAAACGCATGGTAATGCTCCGTCAGTTTTTATCGGGCAAAACTGTGGGTCTTAATTACAGGGAAATTCCGGATGGTGAAATAATTTTGCGCATCAGCGCCACCGATTTGGAATACCAGTTTTGGGTTCAACAGGAAGGGAAGACTGCCGAGTTGATAGGGACAACACTAACCAAAAATATGTCAACCGAAGTTATTGGTGGTTTCACCGGGACTTTTATTGGCATGTACGCCTCCGGAAATGGTAAAAACAGTACCAATCCGGCTTATTTCGATTGGTTCGATTTTGAAGAAAACCCTCAAATGCCTTTCGCTTGGACGACAGGAACTCCGCCCACACAAAATAATATGGAGACCCCTTCGAATGTAGTTGCAGTTTCCAGCGCTTTTGATCAAATAAAAATTACATGGAATGACATTCAGGATGAAACCGGATATATCATTGAACGATACGACAATTCCCAATTTGTTGAAGTAGGTTCGACCGATGCAAACATTACAACATTTACTGACAAAGGATTAACAGGCAGTACATTATACATCTACCGGATTTCAGGAAAGAATGACCTTGGAAAATCGCTTCCCTCGGTTACATCCTCTGCCTTAACTTTGCCCACTCCGGGACCATACAGTGGAAAGGCAACTCAAATTCCGGGAAAATTGGAAGTGGAAGATTATGACATTGGGCCGGCTGGTATTGTATTTTCTGATTCCGATACAGGCAACTCCGGTGGAAAATACCGGTCAGACAATGTGGATATTGAGTCGTGCAGCGATACAGGAACCGGATATGATATTGGTTGGACAAATGCAGGTGAATGGTTGATTTACACCGTAGATGTTAACGATACTATAGTTGATATTGATTTCAGGGTTGGTTCGTCGTATGGTGGCAAAGCAAAACTCGAACTCGATAACCGCCTGATTGGTGAAATTTCTTTTACCGCAACTGGTGGCTGGCAGACCTGGAAGACATTTTCACTGAAAAAAGTAAAACTGCCCGCCGGGAAGAACAAAAAACTCAAACTTACGATATCACAGGCTGGCTTTAACATCAATTGGATTAGTTTTAGTAAAAGCAGTACTGTTGGGATTCAAACAATTGACAGTCAGAAATTAAAGGTTTACCCAAATCCGGCAAAGAATGAACTTTACATCGAATCGAATGAATTTCAGTATGATAGAATTGAAATATTTGACATGACCGGAAAGTTGATTCAATCGAAGCAGGTTGTTTTTGAGCAGAAAAAACGATTGGATCTTTCACTGCCAAATGGTATTTATTGCTTGAAAATCAGCAATAAAGAGCAATTGGTTACAAGAACATTTATAATAAAATAAAAACATATGAAAAAAATTAGCATTATACTATTTGCCAGCATTTTATGCTTAAATAGCTATGCCCAGCGTCCATTAATCTCGCATATCTATGCAGCCGATCCTTCTGGTCATGTTTGGCCAACTGACACAACAACCTTGTGGCTTTATACATCGCACGATGTGCCGGGGACCAATCATCATGCAACCATGTTCGACTACCATGTTTTTTCGACCAAAGACAGGGTGAACTGGACTGATCATGGCAGAGTTCTGTCACTCGACGATGTTTCGTGGGCGGTAAGCCATGCTTGGGCCATCGATGCCGTTTACCGCCACGACAAATACTATTTAATTTATTGCATGATTGAAAAAGCTACCGGAATGTTCCGAACCGGAATATCCGTAAGCGATGTTCCACAAGGTCCGTTTACCGATTTAGGGTTTATAAAAGGTGTTGAATGGGGCCAGGATCCTTGTGTTTTTGTTGACAACGATAATCGCGCATACCTCTATTGGGGCGCTGGTGGTGGGTGCTCAGCCGCAGAACTTAACGATGATTTGCTTTCGATAAAACCCGAAACAAAACGCGATTTGAAAAGCGAGCTTTTCGAAGTTTTTGAAGGCCCGTGGACACATAAATACAAAGGGAAATATTACTTGTCCTACCCTGCACTTCCCGGTGGACAATGGCCTGAACAAATGTACTATGCTGTGGCTGACAAACCTCTTGGCCCATTTACCTATAAAGGCAATTCTATTCCTTTTTTTAAAGGGCAGGCCGGAACAAACCATGGTTCAATCGTAAAATTTAAAAACCAGTGGATTGCCTTTCATCATGCTTCAATTGTTTCAGGAGGGAAAAGCGAGGTTCGTAACCTGATGGCTGATTTTCTGTATTACAATCCCGATGGAACCATTAAAACCATTATTCCTGATAATAAAAGCATTACAAATGGAGAACCAACCAAATGCACCATTTTGCTCGAAGCCGAAAGTGGAAAAGCAGCTGGCGGAAATATGGGTGGAACATCTATTGAATCAAGTTTTCCAGGCTTTTCAGGCAAAGGATATGTTACCGGTTTTGATATTCCCCACGACTATGTATCGGTTTTGGTTCAGGTTGCCAAAGATATGAAGGCAAACCTCAAGATCCGGCTATCAGCCGAAACTGATTATAAAGCGGATATCCTGATCGGAGCAACCATGCTGGCAGGATGGGACGGATCGGCAATGAAGAAAACGAATGGTTGGGAGCTGGTTGATTTAGGAGACGTGCAACTAAAAGAAGGTGACAACATCATTCGGTTTAGCTGCAAATCAAACATTAACCTGAAACTTGACTACTTTTTAGTTACACCAGAAATGAAATCAAGAGCAACAAATAAATGATCAAGAGTACCATGAAAACAATCATTTTAGTATCGATGGTTTTTCTGATTGCTTGCAGTAATCCTGAAAAAAAAGAAAAGACTAACAATGTAACAGCCATTATTTCAGGAAATAAACTATCCATAACATACAATGGAAAAGAAAAAATGGCAGGAGGAAACATTGTCTATGAAGCGAATGAAAAGAAAGACAGTTTCGCTATTAAAAGCGAATCTACTGATGGATTCAAATTTGCCAATTCGAAAAAAGAACTTGAATTCGCAGTAAAAAAGAGCGAAATAGACAATGTGCTTGGCTTTTATCTGAAAGCTAATGATAGCGAAATGCACGATGGGAATCAATTCATCGGGCTTTTTTTTAAACGAATGCCTGAATTTGAGCAGGGAGTGCAGATTTGGCGTTACAAACCGTGGAACTCATGGACCAAACCAATCAGGGTTTCTGATCCGTCGGAACTCGAAGAATGGGACGTTCAGTTTTTCTACTGGCAATACAACGACAGTACGTACGGCGCGGCAATGCCTCTGTCTGGCAATGGTTTCAGAACTACATTAGGTTCAAACGATAAAGCATTTGGAGCCAAAGCCTATACCTATACCAATTCAGTAATTAAAGGTGAAGTGCCGTTTATGGCTGTTGGTTTTGGTAACGATCCTTACCAATTGTTCGAGCAGCTTTATTCTGCCGGAATGAAAATGATGGGAAAACCTGAAAATCTTCGTGCAAAAAAAACTTATCCTAAAATCCTCGAATACTTTGGATGGTGTTCATGGAACAGTTCAGGTAATGGTGGAAAGTTGAACGAGAAGTTACTTGACGATGCTGCCAACTCGTTTGTTTCGAATAACTTTCCGCTGCCCTGGATAATTATTGATGACGGTTGGTCGCAAAATACAAATTCACAGCTAACATCCTACCAGCCAATTACCGAAAAATTCCCCAGTGGATTCAAACCTGTAATCGAAACGCTTAAGAAGAAGTATGGCGTGAAATATGTTGGAGCTTGGCAGGCTTTTAACTGTTACTGGTCAGGTATCAAAAAAGATTCTGAACTCGGGAAGCAATATAAAAATTTGCTTTATAAGTACATGGATTATAATCCAATGATAGCAAACGACAAAGGCAAAGAGTGTTTTATGATTAACCCTTATTCCGATTCGCTGTTGACTTTCTATGACAATTGGCACAGCTGGATGGTTGAACAGGGAATTGATTTTGTAAAGGTTGACAACCAATTATCGGTTGAACGCATAGCAAAAAATAACTTTCCGATTTGGGATGTGGCTGACAGAATGCATCAGGCCTTATATACTTCGGTAAACAAGCATTTTAAAGGAGACATCATCAATTGTATGGATATGACCAATGATGCCTTTTATAATTTTGGCACTTCGGCAGTTGCTCGTGCGGTAGAGGATTATTTTCCATACGAAGAAAATGAAAATTATAACATGCAAAAAGGCAATGCAGCTGCACATGTCACTCAGGCGCTGTATAATTCAAGCTATTTTCAGCAAATGGTATGGCCCGATTTTGATATGTTTGAAAGCTATAACCCCAATGCAACATTTCATGCCATTGCCAGAGCTATTAGTGGCGGACCAGTTTATGTAACCGATTTTCCCGGCAAACAGAACTTCGAAGTGCTTCGTCCCCTGGTTTATGCTGATGGCCGAATTATACGTGCTGACGTTCCTGGTCGTTTAACAACGGACTGTCTGTTTCAGGTGCAGGATGCCAAACCATTGAAAGCCTTTTCGTTGGCGAATAAGGCCGGTTTATTGGCAATTTGGAACGCAGCCGATACCAATCTGGTTAAGGGATCATTCAAGGTTTCAGATATTCAGGGAATAAAAGGCGAACAATTTGTTGTTTACGAGCATTTTTCGAAAGATGAAAAGGTTGTCAGCATCAATGAGCCAATCGCTATCGAACTGGAACGTTTAAGATACAGATATTACAACATTGTGCCTATTGAAAAAGGCGTTGCAATTATTGGACTTACCAATAAATACAATGCCCCAAAAACAATCGAAGAACAAACAATTACAGAAAAGGGTGTTTCAATCAAACTTCACGAAGGAGGTTTATTTTCGGCCTATTTGTATAAGAAACCAACTAAAGTTCTGATTAATAATATACCGACTACAAACTTCAAATTCGAAAGTAATTGGTTTCAATTAGCCATTGAATGCAATATTGATGAAGTAAAAAATGTGGAAATAGAATGGTAAACGCATCATTTTCAAGGGGAAATGGAATTAATATCCGTTTCTCCCTTGAATTCAAAGAATCATTTCAACCTCTTCATATATTCAGTAGGAGTGATTCCAAAATACTTTTTAAATGTTTCTGAAAAATAGGTGGGTGATGAGAATCCTACGTCAAAAGCAACTTCTGAAATGGTAAACTTTCCTGTTTCAAGCAGCTTCTCTGCTGTTTTCATCCGTAGCGTAAGAATAAATTGTTTCAGTGATAAATTTGTGATGGCTTTTACTTTTCGATATAACTGCAGATATTTCATCCCCATTTGGTTGCAAAAATCATCCAGTTCAAAATCCGAATCCGACAAATGATTTTCTACAATGGCAACTATTCTTTGCATAAACAACTCATCAACCGAAAGTTTTTCAAGCTCGTGCGGCTGGTAATCAAAGCCTTTTTGTTCCTGTCCAACTTGGATTTTATACTTCTCCTGAAGTATCTTCCTTAATTCAAGTAATTTACTGACTCTGACTGATAAATGCCTTGGATGAAAAGGTTTTGTTATATACGAGTCGGCACCCATGTCAAGTCCCTCAATTCTATTTTCAATATCCGATAAAGCTGTCAATAATATGATCGGAATATGACTGGTCAGCGGATTGTTTTTTAGCTGAAAGCAAAGGCTTATGCCATCAAGTTCTGGCATCATCACATCCGAAATAATCAAATCTGGAATGCATTCATAAGCCATTTCAAGACCTCGTTTCCCGTTTGCAGCTTCAATGACTTCGTATTTTGAGTTTAGTTCAGTTTTTATAAAAGCTCTTACCTCGTCGTTGTCTTCTACCACAAGTATGATTGATTTGTCGTTTCCTTGATCGTCAGATTGAATTGCAGTATTTTCCTCCTCTTTAAGCTCTTCATCAGTCGGAGCAATTGAATCTTTGGAGGGGATTAAAAAATCTGAACTTGAATATTCCAATTCGGTTAAAGCATAATGGCCATTCCCCAATTTTAACCGAACATCAAAACAAGTGCCTCGTTCAGGATTATTTCGTGCGCTAATTTCACCTTTATGCATTTCAACAATCTCTTTGGTCAAATACAGACCTATTCCGGTGCTGTATTGCTCAACTGCATTTTCAGCCGTAAAATATTTCCTGAAAATCTGGATAAGCTCATTTTCAGGAATTCCGATCCCACTGTCTTCAACCTCAATAGAAACATGTTGTTGGCCGGATAGCCTGATTCGACATTGTATGTTTCCGCCATCAGGAGTATATTTAAATGCATTTGAAAGGATATTGTAAAAGACCTTTTCAAGTTTATTTTTGTCGAACCAAACTTTAATTTCGTGTTGCGGTGGATCAATGCTGAACTCAATATGATGAATTTCGGCATGTGCTTCAAAACTTCTGGCAATTTGAGCGAAGAAATCAACGATGTTTTCCTCGGAAACGTTTAGGTGCATGCTTCGGGCTTCAATTTTCCTAAAATCGAGCAATTCATTAATTAAAAGCAAAAGTCGGTTTGCATTTCGTTTTATGACATGGACCTGATCAGAGAAAAAATTGTCAGTCTTGTACTTCTCTGTAAGGTGTTCCAAAGGTCCAATAATTAAGGTAAGAGGAGTGCGGAATTCGTGCGTAATGTTCGTATAGAAATTTTCTTTAATCCGATTGATTTCCAACTCTTTTTCGCGTTCATGCTTTTCAAAAAACAACTTTCGCTGAAGCTTAATCCGGCTAATAGTAATATTCAGGTAAAAGGTCAGCAAACCTCCAATAACAATAAAATACAATAAAAATGCCCACCAGGTCCGCCACCATGGGGGTAATATTTCAACGCGTAACTCAACCGGAGAGCTTGCCTTATCGTTTAATCCAGATACGAGTTTAACCTTAAATGTATAGTTCCCGGCATCGAGATTCGTATAACTTGCTGAACGATTTCGGTAATCTGCCTTACGCCAGTTCTGATCAAATCCATCCATTTTATAGTAATAATCTACCTTCGAAGTATTGGCGTAATCTAATGCAGAGAAAGTAAACGAAAAGCTGTTTTCAGTGTGATGGAACTTTACAAGATCGGAACAGCAAATATCACGCTCCAGTATCACATAATTATTGATCTTTTCCCCAGGCAAAACAGAATTGTCAAAAACCTTTAAATCAGTGATAAACAATTGAGGAATAAAGGTGGAGGAGGATAATTTGTCGGCTGTGAAAACTGTGAAACCTTGGGTACCTCCAAAAAATAATTCACCATTTGTTGACTTTAGTGCTGATCTTGGAGAAAGAATTCTGTTGGGTAAATTGTAATTCTCACCGAAATTCTTAACCTGCAAGGTCGTTGGATTAAAACGCGATAACCATCTGTTTGTACCCAACCAAAGGTTTCCTTCATCATCTTCGGCAATACTGTAAATTTGATTATCGGGTAATCCATTTTTTGTTGTGTACCGTTTGAATATTTGAGTTTTTTCATCAAGCAAATTCAACCCGTTTGGAGTACCAATCCATAACCTGTTTTTTGAATCCTTGAACAGACAATCAATGGTATTTGAGCTTAAACTAAGGGTATCATTATCCTGATTGAAGAATTTGGTAATGACTCTTGTGCCGGAATTCAGATAGTTTAATCCAAAAAAAGTACCAATCCAAATATTCCCAAGATGATCTTTTAGAAGCGAGGTTCCTCCATTATGACTTAACTGATACTTACTATTCAATTCTTCGTGTATTTGTTGGATTTTACCGCTTGCTTTATTGATGATATTTAAGCCGTCTGAAAGCGTCAAAACAAACAAGTTCCCATTATTGTCTTCTGTTATGGCCGAGACATCATTTCCACTCAATGAATTATTATTGTTTTCATTGCTTTTATATCGGATAAACTGATTGTCCTTTTTATTAAACTTACATAGTCCACCCTGATAGGTACCAATCCAAAGTTGTTTATCCGAGTCAATAAATAAGCTTAAAACGACGTCAGCGCTCAATGAGTTTTTATTGGAAGCATTCAGAAAATAATGCGTAAAAATTCCTTTGGATCTGTCAAGACAATTTAATCCGTCACCGTCAGTACCAATCCAGATTTTCTTATTTTCATCCTCTGCAAATGCAGTTACAATATTGCCAGAAAGGCAATTTCCTGTGCGAATAGTACTTGTATAAGTCTGGAATATGGCATCTTGATTCAAATTTGCGACACTGAACCCCAGACTACTGAAAAACGCCCAAAGATTATTTTGTCCATCCACAAAAATCTGCGATGTTTTATTGTTCAGGATCGAACCTTGAAAATCTTCGTTTTTCCTGATTTTTTGGAGTGAGAGGGTTTTAGGATTGATGCAATAAATTCCATCGCCATCAGTTGATGCCCAAATTCTTCCACTTTTATCTTCTGCTATTTTGGTCACCAAATTACCTTTGGTTTCAACTACATCTGTAATCTTTCGGTTGACAAGTTCATCAATACTATTTGCAAACTTTATTCCTTTATCGGTTGCAATCCAGATTTGACCAGCACTGCTTTTAAACAGATGGTAAACCTTATTTGCCCCAAGCATTTGAGTGCTGATGTTCCAAATATTTTGCCCTGACAGAGTAAAAATAAATATTCCTTTCCGGTCAGTTCCTGATAAAATGTATTCCATATCGGAAATTACAGTTGAATGAACAAACCCTCCTTTGTCAATTTCCTTTATTCCAGTATTCATCCGCAGAAAACACTCATTATCTGTTTGGTATTTGTAAAAGAAGAAATGAGTATGGCAAAACAATTCTCCTTTTTCGTCTTTGAAAAAACCTAAAACTGATTCATTTAGTGCAAATAAAGTAGTATCGGCATACAACGGAATATGTTTAAATTCATTTTGATGGGTTCCATAAAGATCAGGTCCTTTAGTAGTTCCAATCCATAATTTTCCGGAATTATCCTGAAAAATTGCATTTACCTTTCCTTGTCGAATACTTTTGTTATCATCGGGATTATGAATGAAATTGAGGTAATCATTTCCATCAAATCGATTCAATCCGACATCCGATCCCATCCAAATAAAGCCTTTTTGATCCTGTAATAATACATTGCATGTTTTGTTAAAAGGCAGACCATTTTCAAAGGTTAGTTGACGGAAAGACAACTTTTCAAGTTGAGCCGAAGCAATCAATCCAATAATGAAGAATAAAATACCAAATACTATTTTTTTTAAATCAACCATTTCAATGTGCACTAACAAGATGACGTTCCAGCCTTTCTCAGGGATTATTAGCGCCAAAGTTAAATTTATTTCCGCCAATCATTACCAACTATTGTGCTTTGGATGTCTCGAATATGAGATAAACTATTTCACTTTCTGTACAAACTATTTATCCGTACCTGAAAATTATAGAAAAGAAAGATAAACTCACAAAAGATGAAATTGTCAAGTTTGAGGATGATGTTGAAAAGATTCAAAGTCATAGTACAATCCTCCAAAATCAATTTATGGATAGTCATTAATTTCACCACAGTAATTTCACATTATCGCCTGCACTTTATTTTAGGTGTCCAAAAAGCAAAAATCAATTGATTTAATAGTGCGACTGACCGATTATTAATGTAAATTTAGCGTTGTACGAATACCACTCTGATGTTATAATAATTATAACCTTACATATCAAGTGTCCCCGCTTAAAGAGACAATAGCTCTTTGTCTTTTCGTTCCTCAAAGCCAAAGAGCTATTCCAACCTATAAAGCAAAATGACGCTTAACTGAATTTATCCCGAATTTAGTTCGGGAACCACCTCCACTGTTACGCTTGTGCAAATTTATCCGCCGTGCTGGGCCTGTCCGCCCTCTGGCGGAAAAATTCAACATCAGCACCAAGGATTCTTGTATTTTCCTCAAATTGTAAAACATGTTATTCAAGCAAATTATTTTCCTATTAATTGATATTTGCAACTAATAATAGTTACATTTGCAACACAAATACGAATGAATGGGAACAAAGGAAAAGCTGATTGAACGGTTTAAAAGGCAACCCAAGGATTTTACTTTTAATGAACTAACACGTTTATTTCATGTACTTGGGTTTGAGGTCAGTCAAAAAGGGAAAACTTCCGGCTCCCGAATTGAGTTTGTCAACAGTGAAAAGGAACTCTCTTACGGTGCTCATAAACCACACCTTGACAGCGCAATAAAAAGTTATATCATGAAGCAAGTTTTGGAATTTCTAACTTCGAACAAGTTAATATAGATCACATTATGGGAACATTAAAATATAAAGGCTATTCAGGAACAGTAGAATATAGCGAAGAAGACAACTGCCTGTTCGGCAAGGTAATCGGTATGAATAAAAACCTTATTTCCTACGAAGGCAAAACAGTGGAGGAATTGAAGGCTGATTTTGAGGCCGGGATTGATTTATACCTTGAAAGTTGCAAAGAGCGAGGAGTACAACCTCAAAAACCATACAGCGGATCATTAAATATCCGGATTCCATCAGAGGTACACAGTCAATTAGCGCTAAAAGCTCAAATGACCGGACGATCAATCAATGCGATTATTAAAGATTTGATAACAAGTCAACAGGACCTGTTAAACGCATAATCAAAAAATAGAAAGATTCCCCAACCCACGACAACCCTTTGGTTTCATTTTTTTGTCACAGTTTTTGTATCAACCCACTGGCAACACAACTTGTTCCGATTCCTCGGGATTGTTTGTTGCTTTTGAAGGTTTGATTTTAAAGGTAAAAGCAAAAACCAAAGTAAGAACCACATGGGAAATCTATACCACTATTACATCTGTACAAAGTGTAAGGGTGGACAACGTCACCCGATAAATGATGTACATGAAAGTATTGAAAACATACTATCAACCATTTCAATCTCAGCACAGACGGTCAATTTATATCGGAAGATGTTAGAAAAACTGTTTGATAAGGAAGACTCAATGAGAAAAGATGAAATTACCAAGACTGAAAGGGAAATTGAAAAGATTCAGAGTCGTATTACGTCACTTCAAGATCAGTTCATGGATAAACAGATTGACCCTCAAGATTATCATTTGATGAAACAACGTGTTGAAAAAGACCTGGTAGGATTAAGTTGCAAATTGAAAGACCTGAAAGACGATAAGTCTCCGTTCAAGGAATACATTAAACACACGGTTCCTATGCTGGAAAACCTGGTGTCATATTACAGGAAGTCGGACGGGAATACCAAAAAGAAGATATTAAGTTGCATCTTTTCGAAAAAAATCGTTTTGGAGAAATCAAAAGTTGCAACCTACGAATTCACGACACCTATACAAGTTTTACTCAATGCCGGCAAGGTTTGCAGAGGGACAAAAAAAAAGACAAGAGCTCGAAAATGAACTCTTGTCCTGTATGGCTCCTCAGGTAGGACTTGAACCTACGACCTACGGATTAACAGTCCGCCGCTCTAACCAACTGAGCTACTGAGGAATTTATTCAATACTTACACCTTTAGCAGAAATTGTTTCCTTTAAAAGCGTTGCAAAAATAGTAGCTTTTCCGAAAAGAAAAAATATTTTTGCATAAATATATTTTTATGAACCCATTTATTGGCGCGCCAAACAAGCAAAAATCCATTCTCGGAATCGGGAATGCCCTCATCGATGTATTAATTCATATCTCCGATGATGCAGTTTTAAAAAAATTCGGCCTTCCCAAGGGAAGCATGACTTTAGTTGATGCAACTCTTTCAGAAGAAATAAAGAAAGAGACAAAAGGCAGTACCCGAAACATTCAAACAGGTGGTTCCGCGGCCAATACCATACACGGAATCTCCAGGTTGGGCGGTCAGTGCGGTTACATCGGTAAAATTTCGGACGATGAACTGGGCAATTTTTATCTCGAAGACTTCAAAAAGAACCGTATCAATACCCATTTCTTTTTCAGCGAAACGGGCACCGGACATGCTACCGGCCTGATCAGTCCTGATTCGGAACGTACGTTTGGCACCTATCTTGGAGCTGCCATGGAATTGACTGCTGAAGAAATGATACCCGATATTTTCAGGAACTATGGCATCATGCATATCGAAGGTTACCTGGTGCAAAACCATGCGCTCATCGAAGCGGCCATGAAAACGGCCCATGAAAACGGACTTCTGATTTCGATCGATATGGCAAGTTTTAATATCGTGGCTGCCAATCTTGATTTTTTGCAGCATATCGTCAGGGAATATGTTGATATTGTGTTTGCCAACGAAGAAGAAGCTATGTCATTTACCGGCAAGCAGCCGGAGAAAGCATTGTCTGAAATCGCTGAAATGTGCAGCATCGCGGTGGTAAAACTCGGAGCCCATGGTTCATTAATTAAATCAGGCAACCGGATAATCCGGATCGAAGCCATTCCTGCGAAAAGCGTTGACACAACCGGTGCTGGAGATATTTATGCTTCCGGATTTTTATATGCACTTGCCGAAAACCTCGACCTTGAAGTGGCCGGAAAAATAGGTTCTCTTTTGGCCGGAAATGTGGTGGAAGTGGTTGGTGCCAAAATTCCGGAAGAAACCTGGGACAGCTTACTTCCATTGATTGAGAACCTGAAAACGAAATAAAAGAATCAGATCAGAATCTTAAATTTTCATAACCTGAATTGCAATTTGATAATCACGCAGGCGATATCAGGTATAAAAACATATTTTTGTCTCGGTTAAAAATCTGCAAACAACACATAGAATGAAACGACTCAAAATTAAGGAAATACTAAAAGGAGAATTAATAGGCCAACAGGTTGTTGTCAAAGGTTGGGTACGGACCAAACGGGGCAGTAAAAACGTCAATTTTATTGCCTTAAATGACGGATCGACCATCCATAACCTTCAGGTTGTTGCCGATGTTGAACGATTTGGTGAAGAATTATTGAAAGATATTAATACCAGTGCTGCACTGGGAATTACCGGCGAGCTGGTTGCTTCGCAGGGTAGCGGTCAGGTTGTTGAGTTAAATGCGACCGAAATTGTAATCTACGGAAAATCTGATCCGGATAAATACCCCATCCAGCCCAAAAAACACAGCCTCGAATTTTTACGCGAGAATGCTCATCTGCGATTCCGTACGGCAACGTTCAGTGCAATTTTCCGGATTCGTCATGCCATGGCATTTGCTATTCACAACTATTTCAACAACAAAGGATTTATTTATCTGCATACACCGATTGTTACCGGATCGGATGCCGAAGGTGCCGGACAAATGTTCCGTGTGACCACGCTCGATGCCAAAAATCCACCGCTGTTGGAAGACGGAACAATCGATTATTCACAGGATTTCTTCGGAAAAGCAACCAACCTGACGGTTTCAGGTCAGCTCGAAGGCGAACTTGGAGCAACTGCTTTGGGTGAAGTTTATACTTTCGGACCTACATTCCGGGCTGAAAATTCGAATACTGCCCGTCATCTGGCCGAGTTCTGGATGATTGAGCCTGAAATGGCGTTTTACGAACTTCAGGACAACATGGATCTCGCTGAAGATTTCCTGAAAAGCCTGATAAAAGATGCACTGGATAATTGCATGGACGACCTCGAATTCCTGAGCAAACGACTTCAGGAAGAAGAAAAAAACAAACCAATGGACGAACGTTCAATGGAGTTGATTGAAAAACTTCGTTTTGTTCAGGAGAACGACTTTATCCGTTTGCCTTATACCGAGGCAATCGAAATTCTGTTGAACTCGAATCACTATAAAAAGAAAAAATTCCAATACCCGGTAGACTGGGGCACTGATTTACAGAGCGAACACGAACGTTATCTGGTTGAAAAGCATTTCAAAAAGCCGGTTATCCTAATCAACTACCCGAAAGACATCAAGGCGTTTTACATGAAACAGAATGCCGATGGCAAAACAGTTGCTGCTATGGATGTTTTGTTTCCGGGAATCGGTGAAATCATTGGTGGTTCGCAACGCGAAGAAGATTACGACAAACTGGTCCGGCGAATGGAAGAAATGAATGTTCCGGTTCATGAAATGGATTGGTACCTCGATACCCGCCGTTTCGGAACGGTTCCTCATGCAGGATTTGGTCTTGGCTTCGAACGATTGCTTCTTTTCGTAACCGGAATGGGCAACATCCGCGACGTGATCGCTTTTCCACGAACTCCAAAAAATGCAGAGTTTTAGAAAATCAAATTTTAATTGAGATCTGAACAATAACCAGGAAGGCCTGAAAATCAATTGCTGATTTCAGGCCTTCTTGATTAATTTATCCTAATCTTACTTCCATGGACTGTTGCCATTGCCGTTTCCATTACCATTGCTATTACCGTTGCCATTGCCATTGTCATCATGATGTTCTCTATGATGTTCTCCATGATGTTCTCCATGTACGCTTGAGGATTCCGGCCTGTCTGCCTTAGCTGGATTACTTAATAAAATCATCATAGTTGCTGCTGAAGCTGCAATATACCCGGTTCTTCTGATTGCATCTTTGCGTGAAATCTTCTTCTCTCCAAAACTGACAATTTCCTTCTTTGCGATTTCTTCCATCTTGTTGTTCATTTTGTTTCTATTTATTGATAAAAAATTTAAATATTCTGTTATTTGATGTATATCAAAGTGTTATATAACTTTCTCCAGTTTAATAATGAGCGGCGAATGAATCAAAAGAATTAGATTTTGATTCTATTCGTACCCAAAGATGTTAACATTTGTTCAGATAACTGCAACCGAACAGGTTCTAAAAAAAAGCAATTACCAAACCATGCTTTCTGATGATTAAACAGCTAATTCTGAAGAGTAAAACATTAATAGTGGCAAAGAATGTCCCACTTTTATGTCTGAAATTCACCCGTAATTTTTCAATTTTTTCCCCTCAGTATTTAAGCCATCAGAAGAAGCTGAATGTTTTGATAAAGTAAGCGTTGTGAAATAAGACTATCAATAGGTAATTTCCGTACCATGGAAAGAACATTGAAAGAGGATTTTCATCGATTATGAATGAAGATTTTTTACAAATAGTCCTATCTTTAGACCATCACTTAACCATAGTTTCTACTTTTGAACCAAACGAATAGAAAATGCCATCCATTCCAATTCTAACAAAGAAAATAGGCCAGTCTTATTTGGTCTGGTTTCAAAACAGCAATTTATACCTTCAGCTGGAAGAGCCGGCCTGGTTCGTTCTCCGGCGAACCAGACAGCGATATAAATGTGAAACAATTGCCAAAGAATTCGCCGTCCGGTACGGAGCAACTTCAGAAGATAGCCTCCGGTTTGTTGAAGATATTCGTCTGAAAAGTAAAGAAATGAATCAGCCGACCTCTGTTCAAAACAAAGCTTCTGAAATCCCGGCTGATCTGAATAACCGTTCATTTACTCCTTATGCCATTCACCACTACCAGTTGGGCGATCGGTTGATTTCATTTTCATACGAAACCCCAACTTTCGAATATTACATTCACCCGTTAATCTGTCACCTTGAAGTAACTGATGAACAGGTAGGATTGCCTCTTTTTGAATTGTTTGCCTGGCAGGATTCCATCGTATTCCGGTTCAACGGCGATGTGAAGGGTGTCTGGAATCCTGACGAAACCAATTTTGTAAAAGGATCAATTTTTATGTCACTGATTAATGTGATGTACCAGAAAACCGATGATGATTGGCTAATGACAGTTCATGCATCGGCGATCACCAACGGAAAGAAAACCATCCTTTTCTCTGCTGCTCCCGGAAATGGTAAAACAACTATTGCAGCACTCCTTCAGGCCAAAGGGTACCAGCTGATTTCTGATGATTTTGTTCCAATCGACCGCAAATTGTTGAAGGCATATCCTTTTCCAATTGCCATGTCGGTCAAAGAAGGTTCGATGGATGTGCTGGTATCACTTTTTCCGGAATTGGGACAAAAACCACTGAACTATATTTCGCCAGAGAAAAGCGTTCGATATTTGGCTTCCAGTGAAAATCCTGACTTTACGAAAAATATATTTCCGGCTCAGGAATTCATTTTTGTAAAATACGACCAATCGATTGATTTTGTCATGGAAAAATTGGATCCGTTACAAGCGATCAGATTGCTGCTCGACCAGACCTGGGTAACACCTTCAAGAGGCAATCCGGCCATCCTGTTTGATCTGATTTTACAGAAATCATTTTATCAGCTGAGCTACTCCAACAATAAGAAAGCGCTGGATGCGATAACCAATCTGTTCGAAAATGACTAACAAGGAACTCTTTTATTTTACAGGAAAATGCCTGACACTCGACGAACATCCCGGCTTCAGGCACGAAATAATTGAAAGCTGCCAGGCAGACCGGATCGATTGGGAGCAATTTGTGTTTCTGTGCAGCAACCATCTTATCCTTCCTGCAATTTACCTGAAATTCAAAACCCATCAAATCCTCGAATATTTGCCTGAGGATTTGTCGGAACATTTAAAAGACATTTATGAATTAAATGTCACCCGAAACGATCTGATTCTAAAACAGATTCAGCAAATTGTCAAGGTTTTGAACGAGAGCAATATCCATCCTGTATTTTTGAAAGGTTCAGGCAATTTGCTGGATGGGGTTTATTCGGAAATTGGGGAACGGATTTTGGGAGATATCGATTTTCTCGTGCCCGAAAAAGATTATCTGCTCTCTGCAAAACTTATGGAAGATGCCGGTTATTTAAAGACCGGTACTATTCAGATCGGTATCGATATTGCCACTATGAAGCATTATCCGCGTTTAATGCATCCTGAATTTGTTGCTACGATTGAAATTCACCGGATACCAGTACCCGAAAATTACCTGAAAAGATATAATTCCACAATAATTGATCAGGAGAAAATGGCCGTTGAATCGCTTCCGGGATGCTTTGTTCTCTCCGGGAAACACAAAATCATTCACAACTTCATACACAGTCAGTTAAGTAATAAAAGTCATGAATACGGAATAGTATCTTTTCGGGATATCTATGATTTGTACCTTTTTTCAAAACGATTTGAGCTAAAAGAAACTCTGCCGCATATTCAAAACAAACAAATGGCTATTGCCTATTTTGCTTTTGCAGATACCGTATTCGGGCTATCCGGAAACTTCTATCCTTCAGGCAACCTTTCCTCCTGGTTTCTTTTGAAAAAGCACACCTTTAACCTGAATTCAGGTAAGTTCTATCGTCTCCACCGGTCATTTATTTTTTTGCGCTGGCAAATAGTTTCCAAGTACTTTGGACAAATTACAGAAGCTTTCTATTCAAAAAAAATCAGGCAATCACTGTTCAGGCGTATAGGTAACCGCCATTGGTACAAGACCCATCTGGATTGGTATAAAGGATTCTTCACCCAAAAACACAATTGAATTTCAAAAATAATTGAAGCAAAAAAAACGGGCAGCCCGCAGGATACCCGTTTTACAACAGCACAGGAGTTGATTCCGGCACTGGTTTTCCACCCTTAAATACTAACTTATTTTCTTCCTTATAAACAAATCATTTTTCCTAACTGAGTTTTTTCTCCGGTAGTTAAATGTTCGACTACGACCTGACTGCTTGCCAAATACGTAAAGCATTTCGCTTCAGGCTTTCTATTATATTCTGAATCTCTATTATTTCCAGATACCACTACCGCCACGATCTCCGTCTTTCTTTTCAGGTGGAGGGGCACAGCGCGATGTGTTCGCCTGACTTGATTTACTCAACAGAATCATCATAGTTGCCGCTGAGGCTGCAATGTAACCAGTTCGTTTAATGGCATCTTTCCGGGAAATCTTTTTCGTATCGAAATTCTCAATTTCCTTCTTCGCGATTTCTACTAGTTTATTTTCCATATCAATTTATATTTAATGGTTTGTATGCTTAATCTACTCTTTTACTGGTATTTTGAATCGTTGCAACTTCCCTTTATCATTCACTGATAACATATAGATGGCAGTTTTTATATTCGGGGTACGAACAACATTTAAGTTTACTTCTTCCAGTGTTTTAACCAGAATCACTCTTCCCTGAACATCGTAAAGTGTTGCGATGGCCTGATTGCTCACTTGGCCATTGATCCGGATTTCAATATTCCGGAATGCATAGGCACTCAGGTTATCAGCATTGTTATCTATCAATCCTGTACTCAGGCTCGAAGTATGAAGCAGGAACCGGTCTGAACTGCTTGAATTGGCTTCAATCTCAGTCCGATAATCACTGATGGAAAGATCGGTAAATGTACCACTCAGCTTATCCTCCAGAATGACCTGACAATCAGCAGGTAAGTCAATGAATTTGGATGAAAATACCAATTCGCCGCCAGTTTTGCTTTCGACACCTATAGGTATAATCATGGTGCTGAATTCATTGGCTGGTAAAGCCTGAATGGTAAACGGGATTCCATTGTCTTCGACCAAACGCGAATAAATGACCAGATCGGCACTTCCGCGAAGCAAACCTGCGTCATAAGTAACGTCCAATCCTTTGGTCATCCGGTTGTTAAAGGCGATAAGGGTTGAGCTTGTTTGCCCGCTAACTGAAGCTTCCAGCTTTATAGCTGGCCATACACTGTTGCCTGATTTTAATGCCAAGCCAGGATTGTGAAGCTGCATGGCCTGAGTATAACCTACAGAGGTCGCAGTCAAAGCGGAATTCATTTTTACCATAAATGCCTGTCCTTGCTGAACATCAAATGCAGCGTCTGAACCAAAACCGGGAGTATTTGAAATGATGGTGTAAATTCCCCAAGTACCATTGTTTTCATCAGGTTGGTCCCAAATATAGATGGCACCATAGGAAGGATCCAGATTCGATGCATTGGTTGCCAAAAAATTGGAGGAACTGCTGCTGCCTGTATTGATTCCGATGGCCGAAGTATAGGGGTTCCCAACACAATTCCAAAGTCCGGAAGCCATTCCTGTTGTAGATAAGGTTCCTGCATTCAATGTGCCGGAAAAAGTAACCGCACTGTTGGCATTGGTTCGCATTGAGAATCCTTTGCCCGTTTCCAGATTACCAAGAGTTGAATTGGTAAAATAATTGTTCCAGTCGTTGAGATCCGGATCATAATCCATCATACCTCTTGCCCCAACATCATCCGTTGCAACATTCCCATTCGAAGTCAGGAAATTCGCAATACTCTGTCCTGCAACCGGTGATGAAACAATGTGCCACCGATCAGTCGTCATATAGCGCTGAACCGAAGCAGAACCTGCCCCGGAAACTATGCCGGAAATGATCAATGAACCTGTACCCGTTGCATTGGATGCTATGGTAAAGCTTGTACCACCTGCAATATCAATGTTATTGCACGATGCATTCGTTAATACTCCAATAATCGGTTGGGTAACTCCAGAAGGAATCTTAATATTGGTGGCTGAACTAGGCACACCACCGCACCAGTTTGATTCAGTATTCCAGTCACTTGTAATACCCAACCATTGACCGGGTGATGCTATGGTTAAGCTAATTGCATTCGAAGTAGCAGTTGGGCTATTAACACAACCAAGGGTTGAAGTCATTATAACAGTAATGCTTCCGGCAATTGTTCCATTATCAGTGTATGTTTCACTATTCAAACCAACTGGTGTTGAGCCTTTATACCATTGGTACTCCGGAGTTCCTCCATTTATTGGTGTAGCGGTATAAGTAACGGGAGTTCCTGAACAGATCGCTCCTGAAGGAACTGCTGCAATACTCACACTGGCAGGCAGATTAGAATTGACATCAAAGTTGGTGATTTTGTCTTCAAAGTTAGAGGTACAACCATTAACTTCGATAGATGTAATCTCATAGGTATAGCTTCCCGGTTCATAAGCTTCCCCAATGAAAGTTGCAACTCCGTCAACATTAGATTCTACTTCCTTTGAACCTGTAGTTGTCACACCGTCTTTTGTTATTTTAAAGTGGATAATGTTCGTTACCTCTATTAAGAGACCGAATGCACTGAAATATATATCTTCACCGGAACAGGTTGAATTAACTATTGGCATATTCAGTGTCGGTGAAGGTTTTTCGATAATAACAGCAGGTCCAGTCATGTTAGTTGTACCACAAGCATTGGTTCCCTTAACAGTAAATGTTCCAGTTGGTTGATTTCCAAAATCAATGGCAGCGCCTGTACCTGCAACTGTACCTGGAGGGTCTATTGCAATATTATCCATATACAGAGTATAGTTAACCCCAACCTCAGAACCTGCCAGACCAACCGGATATCCTTCAGAAACAGAGCAATAAGTACCGCCACCGGTTACGTCAAAAGCTGTTGGAAGGGCATTGGTTGTGACAACATGTGTAGTTGTTGCAGGACCATTGCACCCTTCAGCACTGGCTGTTATGGTGGTTGCTCCACTCCAGCCTGCAGCGTAGGTTACCGCACCAGTTGATGAATTGATCGTATTGCCACCTGTTAAACTTGCACCATCCAGACTATAAACAATAGCTGCTGAATTATGGCTTGCTGTTGTCGTGGTGGTTACAGTACCTTCACCCTGACAACGGATTGAAGTTGCGGGTGAAAACGCTGCTATGGTTACCGTTGGGGTTACAGTTATTGTTACCGGTTCGGTGTAAGATGAATAACACTTTACTCCATTTAATGCAGATACTGTCCTTCTCTGGTAACTCGTTGTTGCTGTCAGTGATGGTGGTGAATATCCTGCTGAAGTAGCTTCGGCAATCGTAACATAACTTCCGCTAGCATTGGTCTGCCATTCATAACTGATTGTACCTGAACCGGTGCCCGCTGCTGTTGAGCTGAGTGGAGACGGAACAGTTCCATAGCATATCGTTTGATTTGTTGCAATCGTTCCCGCCATAACTGAGGTCTGTACAGTAATTGTTACCGGAGTGGTGTACGATGAAAAACAGTTTACCCCGTTTAATGCAGATACCGTCCTTCTTTGGTAGCTCGTTGTTGCTGTCAGTGATGGTGGTGAATATCCTGCTGAAGTAGCATCGGCAATCGTAACATAACTTCCGCTGGCATTAGTCTGCCATTCATAACTGATTGTACCTGAACCAGTGCCTGCTTCCATTGAGGTGAGCGGAGACGGAACAGTTCCAATGCAAATTGTTTGATTTGTTGCAATCGTTCCTGCCGTAACTAATGCCTGTACAGTAATTGTTACCGGTGTGGTGTACGATGAAAAACAGTTTATCCCGTTTAATACAGATACCGTCCTTCTTTGGTAGCTCTTTGTTGCTGTCAGTGATGGAGGTGAATAGCCTGCTGAAGTAGCATCTGCAATCGTAACATAACTCCCGCTGGCATTGTTCTGCCATTCATAACTGATTGTACCTGAACCGGTGCCTGCTTCCGTTGAGGTGAGTGGAGACGGAACAGTTCCAAAGCAAATAGTTTGATTTGCTGCAATCGCTCCTACCGTAACTGAGGTCTGTACAGTAATTGTTACTGGTTCGGTTGGGACCGACTCCCAGCTAAATCCATCTAAAGTAGAAACAGTTATCCGGTGAAAATTAGTCGTTTGAGTCAAAGCTTCCGGAGCAAATGTTGCATTGGTAGCACCGGTTGATGACCAAACTATACCATCAGTTGAATACTCCCAGCGGTAACTGACTGTTGCACCCGTCATAACTAAACCAGGACTTGTGGATGTAATCGTTGAAGGCGTTGTGTTATAACAAATGGTCTGACTGGCAGCAATGGAACCTGCTGTGGGTATCTCTAAAATAGTTGTAAAATCTTTCCATTGGTTGGCTGCGGCATAAAGAACTTTAGTGCCATAAGGAACAAACAATTTACAGGTAGTTTTATTGACATTTAGAAAAACACCCACGGAAGGAATTAAATTGACAGGAGTTGCCGGATATGCAAAGATGGATGTCAAACCAGTAGAGTTATTAAAACTATATTCACCAATAAAGGTGACGGTTGATGGAATGGAAACTTTTGATAAGACCGTACAGTAGGAAAAAGCACTACTCCCAATAGATGTAACCGATTCCGGAAGGATAACCGATGCCAATTTGGTACAATAGTAAAAAGCCGCTGCTCCAACGGATGTTAACGATGAAGGTGTAGAAAAGGTAACCGATGTTAAACCGGAACAGTAGGCAAAAGCATTTGCTCCCAGAGATTTTACTGACGAAGGGATATTAACAGAGGTCAATCCGGTACAAGAAGAAAAAGCCGATTGTCCAATGGATGTCACCGAAGAAGGAATATTAACAGAGGTCAATCCGTAACATTGATAAAAAGCAGCTTCTTCAATGGATGTTACCGATGAAGGGATAATAACCGAGGTCAATCCGGTACATTGATAAAAAGCATGAATTGGAATAGAGGTAAGCGATGAAGGAATGGTAACCGAGGTTAAACCGGAACAATAAATAAAAGCCCCTGTTCCCATGGATGTTAATGATGAAGGTGCAGAAAAGTTAACCGATGTTAAACCGGTACATTCTTGAAAAGCATAATGTTCTATAGACGTAACCGATGTCGGAATAGTAACCGAGGTCAATTTGGTACATTGATAAAAAGCCTGATATCCAATGGATGTTACCGATGATGGAATAGTAATATCGGATAATCCACTGCAACGATGAAAAGCGTGGATATCAATTGACGTGGCGGTTGATGGTAATATTATGGATGTTAAACTTGCTTTACTATTAAAAGCATACTGAGGAACTGTATTTGCCGGATATGTTACAGAACCAGTAGTAGTTCCACTTGTTCCGGTATAATCAGCAATTGTTGCATTACTGATATCTATTTCTGCCAGCATCGGCATATCATCGCGCATCGTCTTAAAATCGCGCGCATCAATGTTGCCGGTAATAGTAAGCCTGGTTATCTGGCTTCGTTGTGCGGCGTTTAATGCCGCAAACAAACCTCCTGCTGTATTATTGACTGTCACTAAAACTCCCAACTGGGTTATAGATATGGTTTGAGTTGGTACACCTGCTGCAGAAACCGTAACTTTTGCAAATCGTGGTGAATAAGAGGTATTTTCTTCGGCAGTTAAAACAAGCGTGGCATTTGTGCTCCCGCTTGCAGGGCTTACTGTTAACCAGCTCTGGTTGGAAAGGGCAGTCCAGGGGAGCGCCGTGGTAAGTCCTATGCTGGCAGAACTGCCGCCGGCACTTTCAATCCTTGCCTGAGTTGCTGAAACCTTAAATTCCGCCATTTCTTCTCGATTGGTAAAATCTTCCCACTGGTCGGCAGCAGCATAAAGAGCCGATATCCCATAAGGAACATGCAAAACACAGGTATTTGTGTGTACACCACTAAAAACATTTGGGGAAGAACTTAAATTGACAGGTGGCTCCAACTGTGCATAGAAGGAATTTAAACCGGTACAGTTACCAAAAGCATAAGTTTTTATAGATGTAACCGCTGGCGGAATAGTAATCGAAGTCAACATGGTACAGCCATAAAAAGAATAACCTTCAATTGAAGTTACCGAAGAAGGGATATTAATCGATGTCAAGCTGGTACAGCTCTGAAAGACAGAAGATTCAATGGATGTTAACGATGAAGGTTCCGAAAAGTTAACCGATTCCAACCCGGTACAATTTATAAAAGAATTATAACCAATTGAAGTTACCGAAGAAGGGATATTTATCGAGGTCAAGCTGGCACAGCCACTAAAAGCCGAATATCCAATGGATGTTAACAATGATGTCGCAGAAAAGTCAACCGATTTTAAAGCAATACAGGCAATAAATGCATTATTTTCAATGGTTGTTAACGATGAAGGTGCAGAAAAATTAACCGATTTTAATTTGGAGCAGGCATAAAAAACAGAGGCTCCTACAGTCGTAACCGATGACGGAATGGTAACCGAGGTCAATCCTTGACATTGATAAAAAGCCCCATCTCCAATGGATGTTAACGATGAAGGTGCAGCGAAATTAACCGATGTTAAACTAGTACAGTAAATAAATGCATAAGTTCCTATAAACGTAACCAATGACGGAATGGTAACCGAGGTCAAACTGGAACATTGATAAAAAGCCGAATTTCCAATGGATGTTAACGATGAAGTTGCAGGAAAGTTAACCGAGGTTAAACCGGAACAGTAGGCAAAGACACTTATTCCAAGGGATGTTGCCGATGAAGGAATAATTACAGATTTCAGACTTGTTTTACTTGTAAAAGCATTGCTAGGAACTTCGTTAAATGGATACGTACCAGAAGAAACAGTTCCCTCAGTACCACTATAAGCAGCAATCGAAACCCCACTGATATCTATTACAGCCAATACAGGCATGTTATCGCGCATGGTTTTAAAATCGCGCGCATCAATGGTGCCGGTAATGGTAAGGTTGGTCACTATTGCCAGTTCTCCGGCAATCGAACTTGAAGATAATGTACCTGCGGTGGTGATATTGACAGTTCTGGAAACTTGTGCATTTAGCATCACCGTAAAACACAAGCTTAAAATGAATAGGAAGAATTTTTTCATGATGTTTTGTTTTTATATGTGAATATTTTGATTTTAGTCTATGCCTGCAGAAAGGAATGATGTTCATAGTTAAATTTCGACTAATAAATGGCATGAGTCAATAGGTAATTTACTACCCCCACTTTTTGATTTTTACTCCATTTTTCGATTTTAATTGATTTTAGGGGTCGGAAATTACGTATTGGGGAATATGAATATGCAATGAATTAAGGGAAAAGTGTTTTTAGAAAGTTTGAAGTATTTTGGAGATCAAGGTTTAATCTAAAGCTTGATCCTCAAAATATTCAAAGATTATTTCGATCATTTACTGAAAAGTTAAACCCTATTTTGTTTCCGTAAATTGAATTTCAAGCTGTATTTAGTACCAAAGAAAATTGTGATATTTGCCGGAAATATTTGAGCCGTACCAATTGACTCAGGTTTAATCTCTCAGGAGATTTGAGTTCGGTAGGCCTAATCCTGATTCATGAAGCGATTTCAAAGGAACAAACGAATATATATTCTTCTGGTATGGTTAGTTTTGGCGGTATTAGGAAGCAAGGCACAACCCAACTTAGCTTTCTATCCCTTAGAACAACAATTCAACGCTTCCAGTTATAATCCGGCATTTCTGCATCCAAAGGAGAAATTCACGTTCAGTGTTTTCCCTTTTGGAGGAACAAGCATCGGATACAATAATCAGCAAATAATCAAAAGTCTGGTAAAACAAACTCTTTCAGGAATTTCAAGCGATGACGATTACAAAAAAGTGCTGCAAAGTTTAACCGATCGTTCCGCTTTTACCCAGGATTTGGAAAGTACGCTTCTCACCTTCACCGCACGGTTAAAGCCGGGAAATTTCAATTTCCGGATCAAGGAAATCCAGAATTTCTCAACCTCATTGAAGGGACAGATTACCCGCTTTATTTTTAATAATGATATTCAAAGTGCAGTTGTCGGACAAATCCAGGATTTGCCAGCTCAGGCCATGCATTACCGTGAATATAGTTTGGGCTATTCGCTGCCTTTCCGGAACCATAAATTTTCAGCCGGAATCCGTGCCAAAATCTACTTTGGCAAAGCGGCTATTGTGTCCGGACTTTCAGGTTCAATTCACAACATTTCAAACGATTACATTTTACAGACTGGCGGAAAAATCAACTTATCGATTCCATTGGTACAAACGCCGCAGAATGGTGAATCTTCCACCACTCTTTCATTAAGCGGATCAAATGCAATGGAATACCTCATGAATTCGGGCAATACAGGTTTTGGAGCCGATCTGGGAATCAAATACAATATAACTCCCAAGCTGGGATTTTCATTAAGTGTTATCGATCTTGGCCGGATTGACTGGAAAAAAAACCTGAATTCCAAGGTTTTTGATGGGGAATATCCGATTTTCATTGGAAATATTTCATCAGATATTTCAGCGAATGGAACTGAGATCCTCACCAAGAACTTTAGAAACTCTTCTTTTGCAGATTCAATTCCTAATATTTTCAACCAAACATACGACACGACCACATTTACCACTTCATTGCCAGTGAATATTTATGCAGGCATAAAATACCGGATTAATCCTAAAATTACAATTAGTCTGGTTGACCGGTATATGCTTCTTAAAAATTTGAATTACAATAGTTTTGCGATGATGGCCAGTTTCGAATTGAATAAACAGCTTTCTGTAAGTACCGGTTACACAACCATCAGCAATTCATACACCAATGTTTCCCTTGCCCTTTTGTTCCAAGGAGATTGGGGTCAGATGTTTCTCGGAACGGAGAACTTATTGGCATTTATCATTCCTTCTCATTCTGATTTTGCCGGGGTTAGTTTCGGAACTTGTTTTTATCTTTTCAAAAATAAGAATTTATCCAAATCGCTTTCTGACGATTACCCTTTCTTCAGGCAAAAAAGCACCCGCCGCAATCAGCATTCAGGGCTAATCGTGAAAGAATACTCCGAATAGTCCTTTCAGAAATTGCAAAAGAGGAGATTGGAAAGCATAATCTATTTACTTCATGTTTTTTTTTCTATCCTGAAACCTGATACCCCAATTATTTGTTTATAAACAAAAAAGAAAATACCAAGATTTATCGTTATATTAATCCTGATCAAATGGAAAAATTTTTAATCCTAAAAGTTAAGGACAGTCAGATAAGCATAACCTGAAGATATGAAGACAGGATTGAGCGCAAAACGAAAATTCATCTTATTGATTTATCTGTCAATTCTGGCTTTATTCGGAAGGGCGCAGACCAATCTTGCCTTATACCATTCCAAAGACCAAATGAGTTCGTCGGGTGTTAATCCTGCATTTCTGACTGATCAGAAGAAATTCACATTCAGTATTTTTCCTTTGTCCGGAATGAGTGTAGGTTATAATGATCAGCATGCTGTAAAAAGTATGCTGAAAGATTTTCTTTCCGGAGCACTCGACACTGCCGCTTTGAAATCTGTATTTAACAGCCTGATAAAAGAGGATCTGTTTTTCCAAAGATTCGAAACTTCCCTGATCAGTTTCGGATACAATTCAGGTATCGGTTCGTTTAGCTTCCGAATAAACGAAATTGAGCAAATCCGGAGCAGTCTTAAAGGCGATATTACTGAATTTCTGACTGTGCCCGCAATTCAAACTGTCGCACTGAATCATCCACAAATTTTATCTGCCGATATGGTTCACTACCGGGAATATAGTCTGGGATATGCCCGCGAGCTTATTCAGCACAAATTGTCGGTCGGCTTAAGAGCAAAAATCTATTTTGGAAAAGCTTCCTTAGTTCCGGAAGTTCCGATTGAGATCAGCGGGAAAGACAATAAATATTTTTTTGGAACCTCCGGACCGATAAAATCGTCACTACCCGTTAATTTTGTACTCGATGAAGATACAATCATCACCGGAGCAACTGCTTCCAAAAACTTTTCGGCACTGAACTACCTGTTTAACAAGCAAAATATGGGAGCAGGTATTGATCTTGGTTTTTCCTATCAAATCAATTCTGAAATTAACCTTTCCGCCAGTGTTGTTGACCTGGGAAAAATAAACTGGAACAGTAATCTAAACACGATAAATTTGAAAGGCCAATATGAAATTCTTCCTGTGTACACCTTACCACCAAAACCCGGAAACAATTTCATTGCTAAATCTGATTCATTTTTAATCAATGATGGCGATTTTAACCAATTATTTAAAAGCAGAATCGATTCAACAACCAGGTATTCAACAAAAATGCCCACATCATTTTATGCCGGACTGCAATACCAAATCGATTCTTCGCTCCGGATTGGTGTGGTTGACCGGTTTATTTGGTCAAAAGGGATGAGCCAGAACAGCATCTCGCTAACAGCAAATTATGAGATAAACAAGAAATTCACCGTCATTTCAGGTTACTCCTCCATTGGAAAAGCATACTATAATATTCCGTTTGCCGTTATCTACAACTGGAGCGGCGGCCAGTCGTTTATGGGAACCGATAACCTCTTGTTGTTTTTAATGCCGCAAAAATCTGATTATGCCGGAATATCCTTCGGAACTTGCTTTTACCTGTTCAGGCCAAAATTAAAATACAAGCAGTCAGAATATTTGCCATTTTATAAAGAAAAGAAGCATAGTACAGTAAAATAAAAGGTAAAGATCTATCAGTAAAGAAAACTTAGTTGTATGAAGTTCGGACCAAAAAATACACATTTATTACTGACCATGTTCATGATTTCAGTCTTTCTGTTTCAGGGGAAGGCACAAACCGGTATGGCTTTTTATCCCATTGAAAATCAATTTAATTCTTCAGGATTCAATCCCGCCTTTTTAACTTCAGATGGACAATTTACATTTAGTATTTTCCCTTTTGCCGGAACGAATGCCGGATATAATAACCAGAAGGAAATTCAAAATCTGGTAAGCAAATTGCTTACCGGAATAAATGAGGACACTGAATACATCGATCTTGTAAAAATCATGGTGGATCGACCAAGTTATAATCAAAAACTGGAAACTGATTTGTTAAGTTTTACATATCGGTCGAAGGAAGGTTTTTTCAATTTTCGAGTTGCTGAGAATGCGTCATTCTCTGCTTCTGTTAGAGGACCTGTAAGCTTGTTCATGATAAAACCTGAAGTTGAAAGTGTTGTTGTCGGACAGGTTCAAAGTGTGCCTGCATTAATTTTACATTATCGTGAGTACAGTATTGGATATTCAATGCCAGCCAATCACAAGAAGCTATCGGCTGGAATCAGGGCAAAACTCTACTTTGGAAAGGCTGCTTTTTCCTCCGGAATTTCAGGGTATATTGATGGACTTGGAGGACATCCATATTTAAAAATGAAAGGATTAGGTAAAATGTCCGTTCCGGAAGAAACCTATCAAAATCCTGATGAATCAATAACTAGTATTCCAAGTCTTTCCGGAACATCGTTATCAAGATACCTCATGAATTCAGGAAATCCAGGAATAGGAATTGATCTGGGAATCAAATATAAAATTACACCCAAATTTTCGTTTACGATGAGCATTATTGATTTTGGGAAAATAAATTGGAAAAAAAACTTAGCATCAAAAAATTTTAATGGACAATACTCCTTATCAAGTTCAAAACTTTTTTTAATTACTAAAAATGGAGTGGAAAGGTTTACCAAAAGTACGATAGACAGCATCAAATTTGATGAAAAAATATCCACCCTTTTCACGGTAGTTCCAAATAAATCATCGTTTTCAACCCGAATGCCAACAACTTTTTATGCCGGATTAAGTTATCAGCTGAATCCGGTAATAAAAATTAACCTGACGGAACGATTTATCCGGTTGAAAACCATGAATCACAACAGTTTTTCACTGACAGCAAATTTCGAACTCAATAAGAGGTTTACCATCAGTACAGGCTATTCTGCAATTGGAAACTTGTATGATAACATGCCTTTAGCCATCTTATATAATCCTGATTTCGGACAGATATACCTTGGAACTGACAATTTCCTGTCCTTCCTCAAACCATCAATTTCCGAATATTCAGGCTTATCTTTTGGTATGTGTTTTTACCTTTTCAGGAAAAGAGACCTGTATGACCCGCCAACGGATGCCTTTCCCTACCACCGGCCAAAAAAGGTGAAAAAGGTGAAAAACAGCGGGCGCATCATGCAGGAATATGATGAAATCTATTACCCTCAGCCTTAATAATTCTATTTTTCAACGGGTATAATATGTTACGCTAACATTGAATCCCTCTTTTTACAGCCGGAAGTTACACCTTTCGATTTAAAATCTTAATTTTGGGGAAACTTAAACCCGAATGGCAGATCAGAGATTAAGCTTACAGCAAAGGTTACTGCAGAAACTTTCGCCGCAACAAATACAGGTTATTAAGTTGCTGGAGATACCTACCATGCAGCTGGAGCAACGTATAAAAAGCGAACTGGAAGAGAATCCCATTCTGGAACTGATTGAAGGAGACGATCTGGATGAAAACTTCGACGATCAACAGGATGATTCACAATCGGATGACGAGTTTACGCTTGAAGATTACATCAACGAAGAAGATGTCCCCAATTACCGCCTGTCAACCAACAATTATTCGAAAGACGACAAACCGGTTGACATGCCATACTCTTCAGGAGTTAGTTTCCACGATTCACTGATTGAGCAGATTGGCCTTTCGAACCTGACCGAGGAAGAAGAATTAATCGCGGAATACATTATCGGCAACATTGATGAAGACGGTTATCTGCGCCGCGATCTGGCATCTATTTGCGACGATTTGGCTTTCCACCTCAACATGGAAGTTAACCTTAAAGACCTGCAGCGTTTGCTCGAAGTCATTCAGGATTTTGATCCTCCCGGCATAGGAGCGCGCGACCTTCAGGAATGCCTGAAGTTACAGATTCTTCGAAAAAAAGGAAAAGGCTCAACTTCCCTGGCCTTAAAAATCATTCAGGATAATTTCGAAGAGTTTACCAAAAAGCACTACGACAAAATCATCCGGAAATATGACATTTCCGAAGAAGAACTGAAAGAAGCGATCGACGAGATTTTGAAACTAAACCCCAAGCCCGGCAGTTCGTACAGCAATCCGATGAGTAAGTCGAATCAGGTGATTGTTCCTGATTTTCTGCTCGATAACCTGGAAGGTGAGCTCCAGCTTAGCCTGAATCAGAAAAATGCTCCTGACCTTCAGCTCAACGGTACATACCTGAACCTGATGAAATCCTATTCGGGGAACAAATCCATGGCTTCGAAAGACCAAAAGGATGCGTTGTCGTTCATGAAACAAAAACTGGATTC
>CAIPKZ010000199.1 GCA_903865775.1 uncultured Prolixibacteraceae bacterium
CTGGCGTTTCAACATTGGTGCCGGAAGCGCTGAACAAGGCGAAGCAAGCGGTATTGGCAGTGAGTGGAATCGCACGGAATGCTTCCTGCTTCCTGATGGAACTTATAACTGGAACAAGCAGAAGGGTCAGCGAAATTTTTTGCAACTGGCCAAACAACGTGGGGTGGATCAGTTTCTTGGATTTATGCTTTCGGCACCGGTTTACTGGACTCAAAACGGTTTGGCGACAAACACCGGTCGTGGTGCAACTTTTAATCTGAAAGAAGACAGGTACGATGATTTTGCCCGGTTTTCGGCAGATGTGATTCACGGTCTGGAAAAACATGAGGGCATTAAACTGGATTACATCTGTCCGTTCAACGAACCTGATGGACATTGGAATTGGGTAGGCCCGAAACAGGAAGGAACTGCAGCAACCAACCGCGAAATCGCTAAAACGGTGCGCCAGTTTAGCAATGAATTTCAATCGCGAAAAATAGACACTAAAATTCTGGTCACTGAATCATTCGACTACAATTGCATGTATCGTGTCCATCCGTATGTAAAACCCGATCGCGGCTACCAGATTCAATCTTTTTTCGGGCCCGATAGCACAGCAACTTACCTGGGAAATGTGCCCAATGTGCCACGGGTAATGGCTGCGCACAGTTATTGGACTACTACCCCACTCGAAGATTTGCGCACAATTCGTATGGAGATGGGCAACGAACTGGAAAAAAATAAGGTTGGCTTCTGGCAAACAGAACTCTGCATCATGAGTAACGACAAAGAAATTGGTTATGGAGGCGGAATAGATTTGACGATGAAAACCGCCTTATATGTGGCCCGTGTCATTCATTACGATCTGGTGTATGCCAACGCTTCGGCATGGCAATGGTGGCGCTCAGTAGCAACAAGCGACTATAAAGATGGTTTAATTTATACCCAACCAGATCAAAACAATCTGGATGGAACATTTTCTGATTCGAAACTCATGTGGGCTTTGGGGAATTACAGCCGATTCATTCGTCCGGAAGCCAAAAGACTTGGAGTTTCGGCATACAATACAAAAGGAGAATTAGTAACTGAAGGGGATACAGATCCTTACGCTTTAATGATTTCGGCTTACCAAAATACAGATGGAACACCTGTGATTGTGGTAATTAATTACAATGAAAAAGAAAGTGTCTTTGATCTGGAATGGAAAGGTCAAACTCCAAAAGCATGGATTCCTTATCTCACCAGCGACCAGCAGGGCTCGGATTTAGAGCCGCTCAAATCCATGAAATCAGGTAAACAAGTACAGATTCCCGGCCGGTCAATTGTGACTTACGTTGGGGTAAAATTCTAAAAAATAGACCTATGAGACTAAAAACAATCTGGGGTGCTGTCGCTTTTTTGCTGATGGCAACCACTATTCAGGCAAAACCACAATTCGGGAAAGCCGAATTATTCAACAAAAGCTGGAAATTCCAGCTCGCCGATGTGAAAGAGGCAGCAACTCCAACCTTCGATGATTCTAAATGGAGTGTTCTCGACCTTCCTCACGACTGGAGTGTTAAAGGAACTTTAAGTCCGGATAGGGCAAGTTGCACCGGATATCTTCCCGGAGGCATTGGTTGGTACCGGAAATCGTTCACTGTTCCCGATTCAGAAAAAGGGAACAAGGTGTTTATCTATTTTGAAGGAGTTTACAACCAAAGCGAGGTTTTCATCAATGGAACTTCGGTTGGTAAACGCCCGAATGGCTACATTTCGTTTATGTATGATCTGACTCCGTACATCAAATCCGGTCAGGAAAATGTACTGTCGGTTCGGGTCGACCATTCGCTGGAACGGGATTCCCGCTGGTATTCAGGTTCAGGAATTTACCGCGATGTGTACCTGGTTTATGCTCCGCCCGTTCACCTCGATTTGTGGGGTGTGTATTTTAAAGCCACTGCGATTACCGCTAAAAAAGCGGATGTTTCAGTTGCAACTACCCTGAACAATGAATTAGCGATTGGTGCCGAAGTTCTGGTATCGCATGAAATTACAGATCCGGCATCCGGGAAAGTGATTGCATCAGGCTCAAAAAAGCAAAAGCTTGAATCAAAGGCAAAAGCTACTCTATCACAAAATTTATCCATTCCCAATCCGAAACGCTGGTCGCTGGAGCAACCCAATTTGTACAACCTCAAAACCATCGTTAAACAAAATGGCAAAATCATCGATCAGAATGAACAGCAAATCGGTATTCGTACCCTGACTTTTGATCCGAACAAAGGATTTGCCCTCAACGATATGTGGACCAAAGTTAAAGGTGTTTGTATCCATCACGATGCTGGAGTTCTGGGGTCTGCTGTCCCGCGCGAAGTTTGGAAACGGCGTTTGCTTACCCTGAAAGAAATGGGTTGTAATGCAGTCCGGATGAGCCATAATCCACAAGCGCCTGATGTTTATGAATTGTGCGACGAAATTGGCATGTTGGTCATGGACGAAGCATTTGATGAATGGGAATTCCCTAAACGCAAATGGATTACCGGCTGGAACAATGGAACTCCGGGATTTGAAGGTGCTGCATCGTTTTTCAACGAATGGAGCGATAAAGATTTAGCCGATATGATTTTACGCGATCGGAACCATGCTTCAATTATCATGTGGAGCATTGGCAATGAAGTCGATTATCCGAATGATCCGTATACACATCCTATTTTGGATGGAGCAAAAATCAATCAGCCCATGCATGGCGGCTACAAACCTGATAGTCCGAAAGCTGAACGCCTGGGTGGTATTGCCAAACGCCTGACATCCATTGTTCGTGGCCTTGATACTTCACGCCCTGTGACAGCAGCCTTGGCCGGAGTGGTGATGTCGAACGAAACTGAATATCCTTATTTACTGGATGTTGCCGGATATAATTACACCGAAGACCGATATGCTGAAGATCATGCCAAATACCCAACACGCGTGATTTATGGCAGCGAAAACGGACACAGCATGGAATCGTGGAAAGCCGTTCGCGATAATGATTATATCTTTGGACAGTTTTTATGGACCGGTATCGATTATTTGGGCGAATCAGGAGAATGGCCATCGCGCGGCTTTTATTCCGGATTTCTGGATTTTGGCGGATTCCTGAAGCCTCGCGGACATTTCCGCCAAGCTTTGTGGGATACTAAACCGGTAACTTATATTGGTACTTATCCGGTTCCATCCCGTAAAAACTACCTTTCTACTGATGCCTGGCCAATCTGGAATTACGATTCGGAACAAATGATTAGAGTGGTGTGTTACACCAATACCCCTCAATCCAAATTAATCCTGAATGGCAAGCCGGTTGGTGAAGTAAAAGGATTGGATGATAAAAGTGGTGTAATATACTGGGATATTCCATTTCAGGCCGGGAAGCTTGAAGTAGTGGGCATGGATAAAGATGGAAAGCAAACCTGCAATTTTTTGCTGGAATCAACATCGCGACCATTTGCAATTACAGCCAAATCAGATCTAAGTATCCTGAAAAAAGGCAAAGGAGTGGCGCAGGTGGTTGTTCAGGTCGTTGACGAAAAAGGACTGCCTGTTATGCTTTCGGAAGATGAAGTGACTTGCACAATTGAAGGTCCGGGCAAATTGCTGGGACTCGAAGCCAGCAATAATTCAGATATGGGCGACTATTCTGATAATGTACAAAGGGTTTATCACGGACGGCTGATTGCCTATATTCAGGCAAAAGAGATTTCAGGAAAGATCAATCTGAAGTTTTCGGCACCGTGGCTGAAAGATGCCAAATTAGTACTGGAAGTGGTAGAATAAATTTAGACACTGTTTTAAGTTCAACCCTTTCAGGGTTAGGACATCATTTATCTGATCTTCCGTGGGTTATCACCCACGGTTATTCAAATTAAACCCTTTCAGGGTTCTAAGAAGCACAAGTCCGAAGGACTTGAATATGAATAACCTCCGGTGAAACCGGAGGCATTGGAATGACTGAATTTTTGAACCCCGAAGTGGGTTCAACTTTATTCCATATAAATATATAAAGACTCAAAACTAATAAAGTCGGAAACGATGAAAACAAAATGAAACAATCCTTTTTAATAGTCCTTTTTGCTCTGATAACTTTCCCTCTTTTTGCTGTGGATACGGTGCTCCTCAATTTTGAATCAGCAACAGTTCCTTTAACAGTGAGCTCGTGGCAAAATTACTCCAAATCGGGGACAGCGGCCAGCACATGGTCAATTGCGAATCCTAAGTCGGATGCCTTAAACAGCACCGCAAACTGCTATAAAATAGTTAAAAAGAGCGAAGATCCATACTGGACAGGTCTTGAAATTACATTGGCCAGTGCGATTACAATAACTTCAGCCAATCAGTATTTGCACGTTTTTGCATACAAGAATACGACTTCACGGATTGCTTTAACTTATACACCTGAAGGAGGAAACCAAAGTAGTGACGTCTGGCAAATAAGTAATACTACGGGTTCATGGATTGATTATGTGTTGACAATTCCCGTTGGAACAAAATTCAAAACTCTTGCTATCAAGATCGCTGATGACCCTGGAACTTACTACTTCGATCAAATCGTGCTTTCCGATGTTGGAACTTCACTTTCGAGAACTGACATTACCATTGATCCAACGCTGAAAAGTCAGGTAATCGAAGGGTGGGGGGCTTCACTTTGCTGGTGGGCCAACATTATGGGCGGATTTTCGGATGCAAAAATTAAGACGATCTGCGACTGGATTACCGATCCGGTGAATGGCATGAATATGAATATTTTTCGGTTTAATATTGGTGGGGGAGATAATCCTGCACACAATCACATGCGGACCGACGGCGGAGATATGCCGGGTTATAAGGCTTCATTAACTGCGGAATACGACTGGTCTCAGGATGCCAATCAGCGGAAAATCATGCAGCAATTGATTGCTTCGCGAATTGCAAAAGCCGGTGTCAACGACATTCAAATTGTTGCTTTCTCAAATTCTCCACCCTACTGGATGACTCGAAGCGACTGTTCTGCCGGAAGTGTCGAGGGTAATGTTGGCAACTTGAAGTCGGATATGTTCGATGATTTTGCGGATTATCTGACCGAAGTCACGCGTTATTATCACGATAATCTGGGCATCACATTTAATTATATTGAACCATTTAATGAGCCAGATGGTGGATGGTGGAAAGCGCTTGGAGGACAGGAGGGTTGCTATTTTTCAAATGCAGATCAGATTACTATGATTCGTGAACTCTACAGTAAATTGGAAGCTAAAGACATGATTTCATATTCCCGGATTACAGCCAACGATGCAAATAATTTGGATAATGGCTACAATTCACTGCTTACCTACCAATCGGCTGGCGATATTATTTCAAAAATTGATCTGGTTTCTGTTCATACTTATGGCGGAAACAACCGCGCGTTACTTGCAAACTGGTCAAAAAACAATCAAAAGAAACTTTGGCAGTCTGAGTCGGGCCCAATTAGTGTTGGCGGAACAAACGAGCACCAGATCATGGTCATGTCCGACCGGCTTATTACAGATTTACGGGATATGAAATGTACGGTATGGTGCGACTGGCAGATAGGAGGAACCGGCAGCCCGACCAACAATCCGTGGGGACTAATCATCGGCGAGTTTAACGACCCTTTTGATCCAATTACGCGAAACATCAATTTCTATATTCGGGCACAATTTAGCCGCTACCTAAAATCAGGATATACGATTATCAACAGCTCGATTGGCAATTCAATTTCAGCCATTAGTCCTGATGAAAAGGAACTCGTTTTGGTTTTAAGTAATCAGGAAAACTACACCCGGAAATATTCTGTCAATCTTTCAAAGTTTTCAAATTTCGGGAAAGTAAATCAAGTTCGTACCCGTGTCCAGGAGTCATTGGGAGTGAAAAACTCATTAACAACATTCAATTTGAGTGGCAATTCGTTCACCTACGATGCGCTGCCAGAGTCGGTAACCACATTTGTAATCCCGGTTAACCAAACTTCAACTTCAGTAAGTGAAGTCGAGAATAAAGACGGAAATATCTATTACTCCGGAGGAATTCTGCATTCTGATTTTCCGGGTGAACGGTCAGTCTCGGTAACTGTGTATAATTCTGTGGGGCAACTTATAAAATCAAACTGTCAGGTTCCTGCTCATGGTGTCTATCATCTTGATTTACAGAATGGTATATACATTCTTTCAACTCGCGTTGGTAGTCGGAAGATTAATTCAAAAATATTGGTTTTTGAATAATACGCTATGTAAATATCTACTGATACAATATTTATACTGTTTGTTACAATACTTGAATATGATAATTCAATTATTGCTGAACTTTGAA
>CAIPKZ010000200.1 GCA_903865775.1 uncultured Prolixibacteraceae bacterium
GACTGGCTGAAAGAAAATCTGGTTGCGGGCGAAATCGATGTGAATATCATGTCGAAACTGGATCGTGACCGTTACGAAAATGGCGAAAAATTACCATCCATAATGAGCGATGCACAGTCGGCTCTGCGTGGCTTTGCCTTGAGCGGTTTAAGTTCATCCATTGTGCTTTCTGCCGGAATGAACCCGCGTTTGTACAGCTATCTCGAAGAGTTTGAAGACTTTTACCCGACTGCTGCGCTGGAACTGAAGAAGAAGGTGATTTTGAAGGTTAGTGATTATCGTTCGGCATTAATACAGGGAAGGTTTCTGGCTAAAAAAGGAATCTGGGTTTCGGAATATCGCGTGGAATCTGGCTTAAACTGCGGCGGACACGCCTTTGCTACCGATGGTTTCCTGATGGGACCGGTACTTGAGGAGTTTAAAAACAATAAAGAACAACTGATCGAGGCAGTTCACGAAATATATATCAAGGCTTTGACCGATAAAGGGAAACCCGTTCCGGAGAAACCATTTCTGGTAAAAATTACTGCACAGGGTGGTGTCGGTTCAAATGCCGAACATGATTTTTTGCTCAATTATTACCAGCTGGATTCGATCGGGTGGGGTACACCATTTTTATTGGTTCCTGAAGCCGTATCAATTGATGAGCAAACATTGGAAGTACTTTGCAATGCCAAAGAAGATGATCTTTACATGAGCGAAGTTTCACCTCTGGGAGTTATTTTCAATAATGTACGCGGCACCGGCATGGACCTGAAAAAGGAAGCTCAGAATAAAGCCGGAAATTATGGATTTCCCTGTACAAAAAAATATCTGGCCCTGACGCCGGTTTTTACAGATGAAGGTACCTGCACAGCATCGAAAGAATATCAAAAAATGAAGATTCAGGAGCTGAAGGAACAGAACCTGAGTGATATGGATTTTGAAAAACAATTGGGTAAAATAACTGATAAAGCTTGTCTTTGCAATGGACTGACTGCCTCTGTATTGATGGTAAATGGTTTGGATACCAAAATGGAAGGTACTGCTGTGAGCATTTGTCCGGGACCGAATCTGGCTTACTTTTCGCATACCTATTCTCTGAAAAAGATGGTTGACCATATTTATGGCCGCACCAATGTGATGGAGCGTACCGATCGCCCCAATTTATTCGTGAAGGAACTGGGTATGTACATCGAATATCTGGGTGGAAAAATTGAGGAAACCCTCAAACCTATTTCGGATAAGCAGAAAAAGCATTTTGATACCTTTCAGGAAAACCTGAATAAGGGCGTTGAGTATTACAAAGACTTGTTCCAGAAATGCAAAACCCAACTGGAAGATTCTACTTCGAAAAATAACCTGATGCACGATTTGGAGAATATGAAATTAGAGCTGATGAAACTGAAAGCGAAGTTGCTGTAGGAGAATTCCAAATTCCAAATTCCAAGTTCCAAATTTTAGGTAGAATGCCTGAAATTTGGAACTTTTTTATTTTGTCGGGGGTTTTATGCGTTTACTGATTTTTGAAGGATGCTGACGTGTTTGAAAAATATCAACTATTCTAATGGCATCATCTGCAACTTCATATATAACTTTAAAGTTCCATTTGCTTACCGAGCGGTAATTTTCTGACAGTTCTAATAAAAACTCTTCTCTTGAGTATTTCTCAGGAAAATCATTCAGCGTACTGACTAATTTTATAAGTTATTTCTTTACTTTTCTTGCATTTTGAGGTGAGTCTTGAAGAATGTATTCGTAAATATTATCCAGGCTTTCTTTTGCCAACCTATCCCAACGTATGGGTAGCTTCCTTCTGGCTACCAATTTTCGACTTCTTTTTCCAATTCCTCGTGCGAAATAAAATCTCCGGAATTCACTCTTTTCGAAGCCGCCTTTACACGTTCCTGTAACTCAATTTTGGTTATTGGCTCTCCCTTTGAGGTATAACCAACAATCAATGAATTTTCGTACTTCTTGCTCATCGCATATACCAATTTTAAAAATCGTTCATCAGCCTGGTCGATATACTCATGTATTTCTTTTCTTATTTCTGTTGTTCTCATATTTGAATTATTAGTTTCAAATTAAACGATTAAACTTTGCGGAAAGTTCTATTTTTAAAGATGATGTTTTTGTATTTCATTCCTCAAACGAAATCAACGCCTGCCTGTTTTTTCCATCCATCACAATATTGAGTTCATTGGTAAAGGAGACATGTTTGATGTATTTCCCTTCTTCAATACAAGGCATTTTCATCAGCAGATCCATGTTGATGGTTGCATCCTGCGAATTGTGAGGAATGGTAAAATAGCCCACATTCATGGAGGTCACATTGTGAAAGAAGTGTGAACCCAGTGAACCATCAAGAGGAAAATCTTCCAGACCCATTTCGACAATAATCCGGGCTTTTGAAATATGCGCCCACAAAAC
>CAIPKZ010000201.1 GCA_903865775.1 uncultured Prolixibacteraceae bacterium
CACCGCCATTTGCGACATGTCGAAGAATTGGTCAATCAGAGCTCTCTTTCGGATGCGGTTAAAACCAAATCACTTCAGATTTTCGACCTGATTGCCATTGCCGAAGCAAAAGTTCACAATATCAGCAAAGAGCGTGTTCATTTTCATGAAGTTGGCGCGCTCGATTCCATTGCCGATATTGTTGGAGCAGCCATTTGCCTCGATTTTCTGAAAGTGGAGAAAGTGTTGTCATCGTCCATCCAGTTGGGTGGAGGAATGGTGAAATGTGCGCATGGCCTCATGCCGGTGCCGGCTCCTGCTACTGCTTTAATTGTACAGAATATACCGGTTAAAACCGGCATGGTACAGCACGAAGCTACCACACCCACAGGCGCGGCGATTTTAGTTGCCACGGTTGACGAATTTACCGATCAGATCGATTTCCAGATACAGAGGACCGCCTATGGAATCGGACATCGCGATGTTTCGGAAGTTCCCAATGTGCTGCGGGTTTATCTTTCGGACGACAACAAAACAGCGGACAATACCACTCAGGAAGAAGCCTGGATTGTGGAATGCAATATCGACGACATGAATCCGGAATGGTACGATCACCTTTTCGGCAAACTGTTTGAGGCCGGAGCCAGTGATGTGTTTCTAACTCCGATTATCATGAAAAAATCAAGACCTGCGAATAAGCTGTCGGTTCTTTGTAACAGCAAAATCAAGCCCAAAATCAAATCCATTATTTTCAGGAACAGCACAACCATTGGGGTGCGGGAATATGTCGTCACCAAAACCGTTTTGGAACGACAGGAACGTGAAATCGAAACGGAGCTTGGAAAAATAACCGTAAAATACAGCTGTTTTGAAGGCAAAGAAATTCGCTTCAAGCCTGAATCTGAAGAACTGAAAAGGCTGGCAAACCAGCATGGAATGAGTCTGAACGAAGTTGAAAAAATCATTAATAAAAACATTTGATATGGATATCCGTGAAATCCTTGAAAAATATAAAGCTGGTGAATTAGAGTTGGTGGAAGCACTGTCACATTTGTCACATCGCGGTGAAGATATGGGTTTCGCCCACCTGGATACCGATCGTCTGCATCGGACCGGATTACCGGAGATGATTTATTCTTCCGGAAAAACTACTGAACAAGTCAGGCTAATTGCTGAACGAATGTACTTGAAAGGAATGGATATTCTGGCAACCCGTGCGAACGAGGAAATGTTTTTAGCCGTAAAAAGTGTTGTACCCGGAGCGGTTTATAATTCGCTTGCTAAAACAATAGTATTCAAGCATAAAGAGGAGCTTTCTGGAAAAGGATATATTGCAGTGGTTTCAGCCGGAACATCCGACCTGCCTGTGGCCGAAGAGGCAGTTGAAACCGCCCGGTTTCTGAATAACCAGGTTGAAGCCATTTATGATGTTGGAGTTGCCGGAATTCACCGTCTTTTCAACAAATGGGATCTGATCCGGAATGCCAGGGTCATTATTGTTGTTGCCGGAATGGAAGGTGCGCTGGCCAGTGTTGTAGGCGGATTAGTCGACAAACCCGTGATTGGCGTGCCAACAAGTATTGGTTATGGCGCTAATTTTCAGGGATTATCTGCCTTGCTTTCGATGCTGAACAGTTGTGCCGCCGGGGTCTCGGTTGTCAATATCGACAATGGCTTTGGTGCTGCTTGCCAGGCTTCGCTAATCAACAAATTGTAAAAATCATCTTTACTTCAGGATACATATTTTTTAAAATTCTTTCCATAGTCATCAAATTCGTTTAAGAAAATTTCCGGTCAAAATAAATTATAGTAATGGTTTATTTGAGTTGACTTGTCACTATTCCAGGCAAATTCATATTTCCGGATCTTTTATTTGCTAAAGAATGTTAACAGGTGTAACGATTCGCATTGTTAATCGTCCTATTCCGTTGTAACGAAATACCAGATCAGATTATCAAAGGGTTTCGAATTAGGTTTAAATGAAATAAAACTGAATTTATAATCGTTTTACAGGATAAAAACAGTCATTCATCGAAAAAATCAGCCAGGGGCATAGAATTATTACGAGTTTTGAATTGAAAACAGCAGAAAACAAAGCCATGATCAGATTAAACAACATTCACAAATCCTATGAGATGGGAAACAACAGTCTCCATGTTCTGAAGGGCATTGACCTTCACATTGAACAGGGAGACTTTGTTTCCATCATGGGTTCTTCCGGTTCAGGAAAATCAACATTATTAAATATTTTGGGGATGCTCGACAACTATGACACTGGAACTTACCATCTGGCGGGTAACCTGATTGCAAACATGAGCGAAAAAAAATCGGCCCAGTTACGCAACGAAATGGTTGGTTTTGTATTTCAGTCGTTCAACCTGATATCTTTTAAAAATGCCATGGAAAACGTGGCACTACCGTTATATTACAAGGGAGTTCCGCGTAAAAAACGGAACCAGATTGCCATGGAATATCTTGAAAAACTGGGATTGAAGGAATGGGCCAGCCATATGCCGAACGAAATGTCGGGTGGACAGAAACAACGGGTAGCAATTGCCCGGGCCTTGATTTCGAAACCAAAAATTATTCTGGCCGATGAACCAACCGGAGCACTCGATTCAGCAACCTCGTATGAAGTGATGAATATCCTCAAGGAGATTAACCAAGAAGGAATCACGGTAATCATCGTTACCCACGAACACGATATTGCAGCCATGACCAGTCAGATCATTCGCCTGAATGATGGGCTGATTCACGAAATTATCCGTAACGGTGAACTGAAAAAGTTCCAGAAAGAATACATCCATGGATTGGAACCCGCTTAAAACCTGAACTATGTTTGACATTGACAAATGGCAGGAAATTCTTGCCACCATCAAGAAAAATAAGATGCGGACATTTCTCACCGGGTTCTCAGTAGCCTGGGGGATTTTCATGCTGATGATTTTGCTCGGTTCCGGAAATGGGTTGAGCAATGGTGTGGCCTCAAATTTCATGAACGATGCGGTAAATGCCATGTGGATATGGACGGGCGAAACAACGATCCCATACCAGGGAATGAAAGCCGGGCGATCCATTCAGTTTCATAACGAGGACCAGGACCTTGTTCGAAAGGTTGCCGGGATTGGGGTTTCTTCAGGACGTTATTTTATGGGAAATACCAGGTATTCCTATGGTAAGGAATCCGGAGAATATACCACCATTACCTGCCAACCGGAATTGATCCAGGTTGAAAATATTATTCTGAAAGAAGGCCGGTTTATTAATGAGATAGATATTGTCGAAAAACGGAAGGTAATTGTACTCGGTACGGATATTAAAACAGCACTTTTCAAAGACACAACCGCAATAGGCGAGTATGTCAATATTAACAAAGTACCGTTTAAGGTGGTTGGAATTTCCGCTGAACCAGGGTCGACCAGGAACCGGAATGCCTATATGCCGGTTTCGACCGCCCAAATGATTTTTGGAGGCAATAACCGACTTCATAATCTGGCTGTCACGATCAATGCAACCACGCTTGAAGAAAGCAAGGCCATTGAGGAGCAGGTCAGGAATGTACTGGCCAGGAAGCATAAATTTGATCCCAAAGATGAAGGCGCACTGGGTTTGTTTAACAAGCTGGAAGCCTACATCCAGACCATGAAAATTTTTCAGGCTATAAAAATATTTATCTGGATCATCGGGATTGGAACCCTGATTGCTGGAATCGTAGGAGTCAGCAATATCATGCTGATTGTCGTCAAGGAACGGACCAAGGAAATTGGAATCCGGAAGGCAATAGGTGCCAGTCCGTCATCAGTTATAGGTTTGATTTTGCTCGAATCAATCATGATTACAACCATTGCTGGTTACATCGGTTTGGTTTTAGGAACAGGACTGATGGAGCTGATTAACTATTTTATGGTACAGTCTGCCGCAGCGGCTGCGGCTGCTGGTGCAGCAGTCAGTGACCAGGGGGGCAATAATACCATGTTTCTGAATCCAACCGTTGACATTACTATTGCAATCTATTCAACTTTACTGCTCATTGTGGCAGGTGCTATTGCCGGATATATTCCTGCCAAACGGGCCGCAAGTATCCGGCCGATTGCCGCACTAAGAGACGAATAGAAGCCCCACCCAAACCCTCCCCGTGGGGGAGGACTTAAAAAATGCGTTGAATAAGACAATAGTTAATTTTTAACTGATATGAAAGATTTAATGAATAACGATTCTTCTTCTGCGCCCCTCCTTCGGAGGGGCTGGGGGAGGCTATTCCTCCTACGGAGGGGTTGGGGAGGCTGCCATGTTTGACATCGACCTTTGGAGAGAAATAATCAGCGCCCTGAAGAAAAACCGCATGAGGAGCTTCATGACTGCATTCGGAGTCTTTTGGGGAATCTTTATGCTGATCATCATGTCGGGAGCCGGGAAAGCGCTTGAAAATGGTGTGCTTGAAGGAGTCAAGGCTTTTGCCACCAACTCCGCTTTTTTCTGGACAGAACGGACGAGTGTAGCCTATGCTGGTTTTCAGCGAGGACGTCGCTGGGAATATGACAATACCGATATTCAATACATCCGAGAAAATGTGAAAGATGTTGAATACCTTTCTCCACGACTGTTTGGCTGGCAACAGAGTGGAAATAACACTGTCCGGGGAGAACGATCCGGTTCATTCCAGATGTATGGCGATTATCCCGATTACTTTAAAATTGACCGCTGGACTCCGATCAAAGGCCGTTTAATCAATGAAATTGATATCCTGGGGAATCGGAAGGTTTGCAATATCGGCGAACGCGTTGTTGAAGTGATGTTTGCCAAAGATGAAGATCCGATCGGGCAGTATCTCAAAATAAGTGGAGTTTATTTCCAGGTGGTCGGTGTGATTCATGCCGAAACGCAGATCAACATTGGAGATGGGAAAAAAGAAGAAACCATAATCATTCCGTTCTCGACTATGCAGCGGGCCTATAATTATGGCAATGTGGTTCATTTTTTCTCAGTCACTTCTCAAAAAGGAACCAAGGTAAGTGATCTGGAAGACAAATTAAAAAGAATTCTGAAGGATCGCCATAAAATTGCTCAGGAAGATCTTCAGGCCATTGGCTCGTTCAACATTGAAAAGGAATTTGTCAAATTCTCCTCCCTGTTTTTAGGGATTCAGGCTTTGACCTGGATTGTCGGTATCGGAACTTTGTTGGCAGGAGTAATTGGTGTGAGCAATATCATGCTGGTAATTATCAAGGAACGTACCCAGGAAATTGGGATTCAGCGTGCTATTGGTGCCACACCTGCAGTAATCATCAAGCATATTGTTGCTGAGAGTGTATTTCTGACTGTGATGGCTGGTTATATTGGCTTGTCGCTGGGAGTTGGCGTTCTCGAAATTCTGAACCGGGTTCTGGAATCTGGCGGAGACAAATTGTTCTTCCGTAATCCGCATGTGAGCCTGGCTATGGGACTTTCATCTCTGGCGGTTCTGGTGCTCGCCGGAATAGTTGCAGGATTGATTCCTGCCCAACGGGCGATCAGTATCAAACCAATTGATGCGATAAGGGACGAGACATAAAAAAGAAGCCCCCTTCCCGTTCCCCCGAAGGGGGAAAGCTTTGGAACATCGCAAATTGAGTGATTTCAGCCCTGAAAGGGCTAAATGTGAATAACCCGGGGCGAAACCCCGGGGATGGAAGAAAAAGAGAGAGTCGTCCGCGAGAAAATGATAATCAAGGCATTTGCCTTTTTTCGGACGAAATTCGAATGGAAAATAAAATGGAATCATAAAATAGAAACAAAAAAACCGAATCATGAGAAAAATTTTTAAAATCCTGGGAATTGTAATCCTGGTAGGAATTTTCGGAGGAACAATCTACTTCCTCTATACCAAATCAAAGACTGTACCTGAAGTATTTGAGACTAAGAATCCATTTGTAACCAACGTCGTCCGCAAAACAGTGGCGACCGGATCGGTTGTGCCACGCAAGGAGATCGAGATTGTACCTCAGGTTTCAGGAATTATTGATGAATTGTATATCGTTGCCGGTGATTTTGTTAAAAAAGATCAGGTGATTGCCAAAATCAAGATCATTCCGGATATGGTGAATCTGAACAATGCTGAAACCCGCCAGAACAGAGCAAAACTGAGTTTTGATGATTCCAAGATTGATTTTGACCGTCAGCAAAAGCTGTTCGATCAGAAGGTAATTTCTTATGAAGAATACAAACGTGCCAAAGTGAGCTACGATGCTTCCAAGGAAGAATTGTCGGCGGCTGAAAATAATATGGAATTAATTAAAAACGGTGTAACAAAAAAGGCACAATCTGCTACTAATACGCTGGTTCGTTCCACCGTTAACGGAATGGTTCTGGATGTACCCATTAAAGAAGGAAACTCGGTGATTCAATCGAATACTTTTAACAACGGGACAACCATTGCAACGGTAGCCGATATGAAGGATATGATTTTCAAAGGCAAAGTTGATGAAACCGAAGTTGGCAAGATTAAGGAAGGGATGAATATCGAACTCGAAATTGGTGCCATTGAAAAGGATAAATTTGGGGCTATTCTCGAATACATTGCTCCGAAAGGAAAGGAAGAGAACGGAGCCATTCAGTTTGAGATTAAAGCCAATGTGGTACTGAAAGACAATCAGTTTATTCGTGCCGGATATAGTGCCAATGCCAATATTGTTCTCGAAAAGAAAGACAGTGTTCTGGTTATTCCAGAAGGATACCTAAAGTTTGAAAAAGACTCTTCGTATGTTGAGGTTGAAACTGCCACACCACAGGTATTCGAAAAACGGAAGGTGAAAACCGGAATTTCCGACGGAATAAACATCGAAGTTACTGAAGGATTGAAGAAAACCGAAAAGGTAAAAGGAGAAAAGATTGATCCGAAAAAAGTAAAGGAAGAAGAAAAGAAGAAAGCGTAACGCAGTTATGAGTTATAAGTTATGAGTTATCTTTGGCCTTTATGCCTGAGACCATTTCAATAAAATAAATTTAAAAATATACGAATGAAACGAATGTACAACTTAATTGCCGCAGCTATCCTGCTTGTTGTTTTTACAAGCGCACGGGCACAGGAAACATGGTCGTTGCAGAAATGCATAGATTATGCCCTTCAGAACAACATTCAGATCAAGCAACAATCCCTGAATTCTGACTATTACAACAATCAGCTCAACCAGGCAAAGTATAACCGTTTGCCGAACCTGAATGCAGGATTATCGAACAACATAAGTTTTGGAAGGTCGCTTGCTTATGACAATACCTATCAGAATGTCAATTCAAACCAATCCGGAGGTAATTTGAGTGCAAATGTTACCATCTGGAACGGATTTACACTGAGCAACTCCATAAAGATGGCAGACATGGATTTACAAGCCAGTCTTCAGGAAACTTTGAAAACGAAAGATGATATGATGCTCAATGTTGCTGCATCGTATCTTGAAATACTTTTTGCCGATGAATTGGTTGGCGTTTCTGAAGAACTGCTTAAAATAACACAGCTACAGATCGATCGAACCAATAAATTGGTAGAAGCCGGAAGCCTGGCAAAAGGTAGTCTATTCGAAATTGAAGCTCAGTATGCCCGCGAAGAATTAAATGTTGTGAATGCTCAAAACCGCTTGCAGCTGGCTTATTTGGGAATCTATCAACTGCTTGAAGTTCCATCGACCGAAAGCTTCAAAATAGAAAAACCGACATTACCCGAAATCGGTGCCAATGTTAGTTTGCTGAATTCAATGGATGTTTTCAAAAATGCAGTTCAACTAAGGCCGGCAGTGAAAAGTGCTGAATTTAAACTGGAAAGTGCACGCAACCAACTGCTGATTGCTAAAGGAAATCTGTTGCCTTCACTTACTTTTGGTGGAAACTACTACAACCTGTATAACAACAAATATACCGATCGGTTAGGAAATAATATTCCATTTGGAGAACAGATTAAAAGCAACGAACGTTACGGTTTTGGTCTCAACCTGAGTATTCCGATTTTTAATCACTACCAGGCAAGAACAGGAGTTAGTAATTCTCAGATACAACTTGAGAATTCGGAACTTCAACTGCAAAGCACTAAAAATCTGCTCCGTAAAGAGATTGAACAAGCTTACACCAATGCGCTGGCAGCTTTCAAAAGATATGTCGCCAACCAAAAGACAGTTATTTCGTCGAGAGAAGCATTCCGCTATACCGAAGAGAAATTCAATGTTGGTATGATTAATTCGGTTGAATATAACCAAAGTAAAAATAATCTTACCTCAGCACAAAGCGATTTGCTTCAGGCCAAGTATGAATATATTTTCAGAACAAAAATTCTGGATTTCTATAATGGAATACCGATTCAATTGTAATTGAAAAGTTGAAAGTTTAAAAACCCGCCGGTGCAAATCGACGGGTTTTTTTATGCAATTTTAAAGTTGAACTTTAGAATTGCATAAAAAACTTGCATTTACAAATTACTATTCAACAGATTCCTTCGATAAAGTCACCATTCCTTAAAAAATTCAAATTAAGAATTGAGGATTGTTTTTTTCTTAAAACAAAAGAACTACTTTTGCGCGCAAACCAATATGAATTCAAAAATGGACGAAGGGCCCGCGAGTATATTATTCATTAACCTGATGTAACAGGAGAGCCATTCATTTTTGAGCTCCTCCTGTTGTGTCCTAAAACAAGGAGGTGCATATGACCACTATCACCACATTTTATTTAAGCAGGATTGTAGGTATAAAGGCTTATGATTCCAATGGGAAATACATCGGAATCGTTAAGGATTTATTGGTTGAATCCGAATCATCAAACCTTACTTCGGGGCATCCGGCAGTTACAGGTATCAAGATCAAACAGAACAATCAGATTTCATACTATTCTTTCCAGCAATTCCAGGTCGAGAAGAACAATGGAAAAATCAAGATTATTGCATCTCAATTAAACGATTTACCTGAAGAAAATATTAATAACGACTTGTCATTGGTTGAGTCGGTGCTTGACAAACAGATTGTTGATCTGAACGGACGCAAACTTGTCCGGGTTAATGATGTTCGTCTGGTTTCATTAGTCAATGGAACCTTTGCAGTTGCTGTTGATATTGGAACGGAAGGATTGTTGAGAAGGATAGGAATCGCAAAACCACTAAAATTTGGGTTATCACTGGTAGGTTCGGACATCCCCGGTAAATTTATTAACTGGGAAGATTTTGAGGCCATTGATTTCTCTAATTTAAATATCAAGCTCTCGAAAACATATAAGAAACTTCAAACCCTCCACCCATCCGATTTGGCTGACATTATTGAAGAACTGGGAAAAAAGGCAAGTGCCGATATATTCTCTTCTCTCAACGATGAACAGGCTGCCGACGTAATGGAGGAACTCGAACCTGAAACTCAGGTTCAGATTTTGGAAAGTCTCTCGATCGAAAAAGCGGCAGATGTTTTGGATAAAATGCCTGCCGATGAGGTTGCTGACATTTTCGAAGGACTGGAAGACGAAAAAATCGAACTTCTGCTGAACGAGATGGAGGAAGAAGCTTCACAGGATGTCAGGGAACTGCTTGTTTATCCTGATCATACGGTGGGAAGTATCATGTCGTCTGAATTTATGTCCTTCAACCTGAATATGACGATCGAGGAAGTATTGGCAGAATTGCGGAGAACGAAACCTGAATCTGAAACTTTATATAATCTCTTTGTCACCGATGAAAATGAAGTATTGTTGGCAACCTTTTCAATCAGGGATGTTGTAATCTCGCCACCTGACATAAAGATTAATCAAATCATGAGACCTTCGCCTGTTCATCTTCGCGACTATCAGAAGATTAATGAAGTGGCTGAAATCGTTTCGAAATATAACCTTTTAGCCATACCAGTTGTTGACAATAAGAATGTTCTGAAAGGAATGGTTGTTATTGATGATGTTATAGAAGATTTGATCCGGAAACGCAGAACGAATAAATAGAAGCAAAGAGTCATGTTCAAGAATAGAAAATCACTTTTCCAGAAAATAGGAATTTTTCTGGCCATTCTTGGTCCGGGAATTATCACCGGAAGCGTTGACAACGATGCCGGTGGTATCACCACTTATTCGGTTGCTGCTGCTGTTTATGGGTATAATCTAATCTGGACACTCTTTCCTTCCTTCATTGTCCTTGTCGTCATTCAGGAAATGAACGCCCGCATGGGTATTGTTACCGGGAAAGGTCTTGCAGATCTGATCCGGGAGAATGCTGGGGTAAAAGTCACTTTTTTCATATTTATCGGCTTGCTAATTGCCGACATTGGAAACACGACTACCGAATTTGCCGGAATCGCGGGTAGTATGGAAGTTTTTGGGGTCAGTAAATATATTTCGGTGCCTGTTGTTGGCTTTCTGATATGGTTTCTGGTGGTCAAGGGAACTTATAAAATAGCGGAACGTATTTTTCTCCTTTTCAGTGTCTCCTTATTAATGTATGTCGTTTCGGCTATTATGGGAAAACCGCATTGGGGCGAAATTGGCCAATCGATTATTCACCCTCAGTTAGAAGTGAATACCCAGAGTGTTTCTATGATTATCGGAATAATTGGTACAACGATTGCCCCATGGATGCAGTTTTATATGCAATCATCAGTCATCGAAAAGGGTTTAAAAATGAAACAGTACAGATATACCCTGATTGATATTGTCGTAGGTTGTGTGGCAACTGTTGTCGTTGCATTTTTCATCATGGTTGCCTGTGCTTCAACTTTACACGAAAACGGCATTCAGATTAATGAAGCAAAAGATGCCGCATTAGCTTTAAAACCACTTGCCGGGGCACTTGCTTCCCAGGCGTTTGCTTTTGGTTTATTTATTGCGTCAATATTTTCAGCTACGATTCTCCCGCTTGCAACAGCCTTTTATGTTTGTGAAGCCTTCGGATTCGAGGCCGGGATTGATAAAAAGTGGGATGATGCCAAAGAGTTTTATGTTCTTTATACTGGCATCCTCATCATTGGTGCTGCAATTATTTTAATTCCAAATGCTCCTTTAATCCTGATTTCATTGTGGACACAGGTCATCAACGGAATGCTTTTGCCAGTTGTTCTGGTATGTATGATTCTGTTGGTAAACAACAAAAAAATCATGGGAAAATATGTGAATAAACCGATTAATAACATCATTGGCTGGAGCGCAATTGCCATACTTATTGGGTTATCGCTGCTGCTCCTTGTATTGCCCTTATTCAAGTAAACGGGAAAGGGCGTTGGAAGAAAGAGAGCTCCCGCTTCTGGCTAAATAAACTGAAGAAAAATTACGCCTGCAGCCAAAAGGTAAACGAAAACTTCGCCCCAAAAGGACCGTTTCATGTATAACAGATAATTGGAAATAAGGAAGGTTACAGGTATTGCCAGAATAAGGATGATTTCCTGAGACACTGTAGGAATGGCAACAATAAGAATACCAGAGATAAGGAAAATCCAGAAGAATACTTTAAAGTACCTGCGCGAACTGATTTTTTTTCCGTCGAAATGTGACAACAGGAAAAAACTTCCAAAAACAATCAATAATACCAAAAACCCGATGTATATCTGAACCGGAAGATTTGATCTCAGGAAAGTCTGGTGTATGGTAAAATTCGATGTAAGAATCTGAAGTAATTCATCTGAGCGGTCGCTGACTAAATAGTAGGCCGTAGCTGCCGTCCAGGGAAGAATGAGACCTAAAATAGATAAAACATATTCGCGCCAGTTTACATTAGGTTTTAAGATGATGAATCCAGCCCATATCAGGGGAAAGAAGAAAACAAGGTTCAGGTAAAACAGCGAACCAAGCGCCAGAAAAATACCTGCATCAAAGGCATTCGAATGAATGACTTCCTTATCGTAGGTATTAAAAATGCGGTCGATTGTCAGAATCAGAAATAATGCTGCAGGGTAAACCGGATGCATGGAATGTAATTCGTGCATTCCGCTGGTAATCAAAACGAACAGGAATGATGGCAAAAACGTCCGTGCAGGTATAAAGGCATATTGAACATTAAGCTTTAATATCAGGAACGCAAGAAGGATAATGAATACCAAAGCGATCAGGTTACTTGCCACTGCATTTTTACCAAGCAGGAATTCAATCGGTTGATAAAGGAGCATTGCATTTTCGCCCGGATAAAAGGGGTAACTTTCCGGATTCAGGAATGATTTGAACCAAAGACCAATCGCAATCAATGGAATTAGTATGATATAATATGGCTGATTTGACTTTAGTGCTTTAAGTAACATTTCCGGAAGTTTACTTCAGTATTTTGCCTGAAGAGTTAGATATCAAATCCCAAATCTTTTCGGTAATAATGGCCTTCGAAATGAATGAGTTCAGCACTTCGGTATGAAAAGGAGAGTGCCTCACGCATGTTTTCTCCGTAGGAACTGACCGCCAGAACCCGTCCGCCATCGGAACAAACATTTCCTTCGATCAGTGTGGTGCCGGCATGGAAAACCAAACTGTTTTCAATCCGATCGAGTCCGCTGATGACTTTGCCTTTTTCATAGGGGCCAGGATAGCCACCGGCAACCAACATTACGGCAACGGCAGTGCGTTCGTCGATTTCTATGGAAGTTTCTGCCAAAGTCCCGTCAGCTGCACCAATCAGCAAATCAACAAAATCAGATTTTATACGAAGCATGACGGCTTCCGTTTCAGGATCGCCCATCCGGACATTGTATTCAATGACCATCGGCTCGTCCCCGCAACTGATCAGCCCAAAGAAGAGAAACCCATTGTATGGAATCTGATCCTTTTGTAATCCCTGAACTGTTGGACGGATAATCCGGTCTTCAACTTTTTTCATGAAAACTTCATTTGCAAACGGAACAGGAGAGATGGCACCCATTCCTCCGGTGTTCAGTCCGGTATCGCCTTCACCAATTCGTTTGTAATCTTTGGCGACCGGCAGGATACGGTAATCTTTTCCATCGGTAATAGCGAATACCGAACATTCAATGCCGCTTAAAAACTCTTCAATAACCACTTTGCTGCTGGCTTCACCAAATTGTCCGTTAAGCATTTCTTTCAGCGAGCTTTCGGCTTCAAGCAAATCATTTATTATCAAAACACCTTTTCCGGCTGCCAATCCATCTGCTTTCAAAACGTAAGGCGAATTCATGGTTTTCAGGAAAGCAAGTCCTTCCTTCAGGTTTCCGGAAGTTACGGAAAGGTATTTTGCGGTAGGTATCTGGTGGCGCATCATGAATTCCTTGGCGAAATCCTTGCTTCCTTCCAATTGCGCTCCATGTTGGTAGGGACCAACAAACAGGATGTCTTTTAATTGTTCGTCAGCATTGAAAAAATCGTGCAAGCCTTCGCATAAAGGAACTTCGGGTCCAACAAGTACAAGGTCAATTTGATTGTTTATGACTGCATTTTTTAGTCCTTCAAAGTCGGAAACAGCTACGGGAAGATTAGTCCCGAGAAGCGAAGTTCCGGCATTCCCTGGGGCAATATACAACTGATTAACTTTTGGCGATTGTTTTATTTTCCATGCCATGGCATGTTCTCTTCCTCCCGATCCAACAATTAAAATATTTATCATCGTCATTAAATTTTGACAGGCTTATCTATGAGGTCATTTGCTTTGTCATCCTGAACTTCCTGCTAGCTCGTTTGGCAGGCGGGGTTTCAGGATCTCAATTTATGTCAGCCCCCGAAATAAATTCGGGGTGACAGGTAAATCGAGTATTTTGATTTTTAAGGCAACTCGTTATTCATTCGTTTATTATATGGAATGGCTTCGAATTGGTATCCATTCTCTTTCATCCAGCGAATGGCTGGCAACAAGGTTTCGGTTAGGTTTCGTTTGGCCTTTATTGAATCATGAAATGTTATAATTGAACCGGGACGAACAAATTCAGTGATGTTACTGAATACCTTTTCAGGACTCATCCTCGCATCATAATCGCAGGAAATGACATCCCACATCATAATTCTGAATTGTGTTTTCAGGTAGAGATACTGCGAAAATCTCATCCATCCATGCGGTGGCCTGAAAAGGTCTGAATCAACATATCCGGCAGCCCGTTCAATATCATTGAAATATTCCTGATCATTAGTCTTTAAGCCCTGACAATGGCTGAACGTATGGTTTCCAACTGAATGACCTTCATTCAGAATTCGCTGGTAAACTTCAGGATATTTCATCACATTTTCACCTACACAGAAAAACGTTCCCCGAATCTCTTCATCCCTGAGAAGATCGAGCACCCAGGGTGTCATTTCAGGAATTGGCCCGTCATCAAATGTCAGGTAAACAGTCGGTTCTGTTTCATGAAATCTCCAAACTGCACCTTTATAAAGCGATGTGATGAATCCGGGTAAACGAACCCTGGGGTCAAATCGCTTCATTATTTCAAGGAACTGTATCTTTCAAGATAACTGTTAAACGAAGTTGACACGTCTTTTAACAATTCAGGTTGTTTGTTCCGGGTACAGATCATGGTAATTTCGCGCATGAAATATAAACAGCGCTGAATATCATCGTCAACCGAACTCCGCTTTGGCTTGTCCAATTTGAAGAAATAGTCGAGTTGTTCCTTGTAATCGGTCATGATGGTATTTACAATATCCTTTCCTTTTTCAGGTTGTCCGGCTTTAAAATAGGTTTCAGCCATCAGCATCGAGAAATAGTTGTATGGTACAATCTTGTGAGGAATCAGTTCAACGCAACGATCAAGGACCTTGATTGCCTTTTCATTCTGCCCTTCAGCGACAAGTGCTTCGGCCAGACGGTTAAAAGTGCTGCGGATGTTCATCATCATCCGGGCATTGTTTTCGTCGATGTAAACCTTCGGATCGTTCATGTTTCCCCACTTGAAGTTCTCCATCACGTTTTTATACATCAATCGTGTGTTCACCCTGCCAAAATTTATTCCTCCGTCTGATGGAGTTTTGATAGGCACCAGCCGGTCGGCAAATCCTTCGTGCTGGAAATAATCCTGAAGGTTCATGTATTTGTCGCGGCCAATGGTAATGGCAAAATAGATCGGACGCTCCCAATTATTATTTGCGATCATATCCAAAGTCATCAGTTCGTCTTTGGTGATGTAATGCTTGCTGCTGAGATCAATTATCAGGGTATCCACAATTTTATCGTAGTCTGCCGGATCAACTGCTTTATTCCGGATAACCGCAGCCTTGTCGACCACCAAATAGAGTTTTTTGGATGGAATATATGCTGCGTAATCCGCTTGTTCAAGCTTCGTTCGCTTATCCTCATCCCTTACAAAATCGAGCGCTTTTTTGAGTTCTACCGATCCTTTCAAGCGTGGATCTTCCATCAGGTAAATCACATCGCGTTTTCCCTGAACATAAAGGTCATGGGTAAAACTGATTGGCAGTGGGTCCGAATTGTAGGCTTTACTTTTCATCTGATCGACGTACCAGTCGGTCTGGAAATAGCTCAGGTTACAAACACGAACGTCTGTCCGCACGCCTTCTGTTTCCTGATTATACCACAGCGGGAATGTATCATTGTCTCCGTTCGTAAAGATGATTGCATTTGGAGCACAGGTATTCAGATAATTGGCTCCAAAATCGCGGGCAGTATAACGGTTCGAACGGTCATGGTCGTCCCAGTTTTGTGCAGCCATAATAAGCGGGATGGGAAGAGTTACTAGAATCGCAACGATGCCCTTAATCCATGAATCTCCTTTGATGCTGTTATTTAAGAGCGTCATCAGTGTATAAAATGCAGTGGATATGACACTTATAAAAAGCAAGAAATAACCTAAATTCGAGTCTCCACCAAAAACTTTGTTCAATACATAAAATATTATTAAGATTAAAGCAGAACCACCAATTGTGATTGAGGCTAATGTTCTTAATTGCCTGAATGTCATAGAAACCGCAGCATGATAAAGTGCTAAGACGCCAATTCCAATCCAGATGGTGAATGCGTAAAACGATCCTGCATAGGCATAGTCACGTTCCCGTGGCTGCAGAGGTGACTGATTCAGATAAATCACAATGGCAAGTCCGGTCATGAAAAACAGGAGAAATACGGTCCACAAATCTTTTCGCCCGTCAACCCCTCGGTTGTACATGAAAACGATACCGATAATCCCAAGAATCAGAGGGAAAAGGTAATAC
>CAIPKZ010000202.1 GCA_903865775.1 uncultured Prolixibacteraceae bacterium
ACAAGCCGAATTACTGATGCTCTATATTAACAGCAAGGATTTGTTCAGTCAGATGCGGAGCGACTATGATGTTCGGAATATCATTAAAGAGCAATATGAAATCTACAAGAATGATGCGATAAATCTTCAAAAAGAAAATGAGAAGAAAGGAAAGTAAAATCTAAATTTCACTGCTCATTTGATTCCACAACAAACCCAACTTTTTTCAAATCGTCCCAGAAGCCCGGATAAGATTTGGTAACTACCATCGGGTCAAGAATTGCCAATGATCCGAACGTCTGGCAGGCTGGTGCAAATGCCATGGCCATCCGATGATCGTGGTAGGTTTCAATTTCAGGAACAGTTTGCTTCTCCACAGGAAAAGTTCCGTCCCATTTCAATTCGCCATGAGTCGGTTCATCGATCTTTGCTCCGAATTTGGCCAGTTCATCCTGAAGGGCTGCAATCCGGTTGGTTTCCTTAATCTTCAGGGTTTCGAGCCCGGTAAAGTGAAATGGAATTTGTTTCATCACACACAAAACCGCGAAAGTCTGCGCCACATCCGGATTTTCAATAAAGTCAAGTTGAAGAAATTTGGGGAGAGCTTGCCCGTTTTTAGTAAGTCGTGACCCTTTTTCGGTTTTTTCAGTTTGGATGCCCAGCTTTTCAAACCAGCTGGCAAGAACTGAGTCGCCCTGCAAACTATCAGTAGTCAAGCCGATTAATTCCAAATCCACCTCTTCGGCCAAAACAGCCATTTCATACCAGTATGATGCTCCTGACCAGTCAGCCTCAACCGAAAACTGACGGGCGATGTATTTTTGTTCCGAAATTCGTATTTCATTGCCTTTCCAAACATGTGTCACCCCGAATTGCTCCATCAGTTTCAATGTCATTTCGATGTATGAGCGCGACATGATTTTATTCTTCAGACGCAAGGTGAGCCCATCTTCGAGAGTCGGTGCAATCATCAGTAAAGCAGAAATATACTGGCTGCTCACACTTCCATCCAATTCGAGCACACAACCTTTCAGGTGCGATCCGTAAATTTTTAGCGGTGGGAAGCCATCATTTTCGAGGTACTCAATTTTGGCACCCAATTTATTCAGCGCATCAACCAAAATTCCAATCGGCCTCTGCTTCATCCGGTCGGAACCGGTAATAATCCACTCACCCACAATTTTCGAAAGAAAGGCTGTAAGAAAACGCATGGCAGTTCCGGCATGACCAATATCAAAATGATTGCTGTTCGAGTTAAAAACCTGCTGCATCACCCGGGTATCATCGCTGTCCGACAAATTCCCGATCGGAAATGGACTGTTGCTCAGTGCATGAATAATGAGCGCCCGGTTGGCAATGCTCTTTGATGAAGGAAGAATGATGCTTCCAACTAAGGTTTTATTAGGTTTTGAAACGAGATATTTCATTTTTCAATTATTTCAACACGAATACACAAATCTTTTGTTTTACCTTTTTTTTGCGGCTTCGCGTCTTTGCGTTTTATTCAATATTCAAGACCCTGATAGTATTTTAGTGCTTCAAAAATCAGTTCCTTAGAACAATCCACGTTTATTTCCACGTTCCCGATTTCAGGAATGAGTGTGAAATTAATGCGCTTGCCTTCATTCTTTTTATCATGAGTCATGAGTTGGTATAGAGCTTCGAAGTCACTTTCCTGAATTTCAAACTTTCCGTACCGGACCAACAACCAAGATGAAATTCGGTTCAGTTCGCTGATGTCAAGACCACATTTTTTTGCGGAAAGGAAGAGTTCAGCAATCATACCGTAAACCACGGCATAACCATGCAATATCGGACGACCGGTTTTCATGGCATAACTTTCGAATGCATGACCAATGGTGTGACCAAAATTTAAAGCTTTCCGGATATGTTGTTCAGTTAAATCATTCAAAACATGCCATTCTTTGATTGCCACCGAGTGCGAAATAATCTCCTGAAGTTGGCCGTAATCGATATTTATCGTGTCGAAATCCAGTAATTCATCCCAATGTTCACGACTTTTTATCAGACCATGTTTCAGCATTTCAGCATAACCCGACAGAAAATTTTCGCGATCAATGGTTTTCAGAAAACTGGTATTGATGATTACTGAATTGGGTTCCATAAAAACTCCAATTTCGTTTTTCAGACCATTGAAATTGAAACCGGTTTTTCCACCCAAAGAAGCGTCGACCTGTGCCAGCAAAGTGGTTGGAATATTTACAAAATCGAGTCCCCGCTTGAAAGTTGAAGCAGCGAAACCACCCAAATCGGTCAGCATTCCTCCACCGAGATTGATCAGCAGTGATTTGCGGTCGGCTCCGTTGTTGCTAAGAAAATCCCAGACCATCCCAACCGAATGAATGTTTTTGTTTTCTTCTCCGGAAGGAATTGTCAATACCCGTATCAGAAATTCAGTTAAAACCGATTCTACAAATGGCAAACAAAATCCGGCAGCAGTCTGATCTGTAAGCAAAAATACTTTGCCTAAAGGATAGTTTTGAATAATTTTACGAAGTTCAGCATCAATCTGCTGTGAAAAAACAATATTTGAGTGTACTTTTGAGTCAGTCATGAGCGTTCTGATTAGACTTTCGGCAAAGTTAAGTTATTTTGCCAAAGGTTAGAATCTGACAGACAAAAGCCCGAAAATTTTACATCTTTATCAGGAACCATGGAAATCTCGAACCAAAACAGAAGCAAACAAATTAAACGCACATTTAATCTGATAGGCATATTCATTGTGATTGTTGGTCTGACTTTTCTTTGGCTGAAAAATGATATCGCGTTTTTTATTGCGGCTGGTATTTTTGCTGCTTATATTGGATTAGCGCAGTTTGCCAATCTGTGTTACCTGAATTTCAGTACCAGCAATGGAAAGGTTATAATCCGTTATTACCGGATTACTTCCATCCTGAAAAGAGAATACGAATCAATTGAATTTCCTCAGCAATTTCTGCTCAACTTCCAGATTGAAAAATCGATGGGATTTTCAGATCTCAAAATTGCCATCAAAACCAAACGTGGAATTGCCGAATATCCTTCCATCAGCCTGTCTGCCATGAGCAAAGCCGAAATTGAACAAATCAGTCAAGCGTTGACTGAAATAAAAAGAAATAATAAATAGCTATTTTCTGTGTTCTTTGGATTTGTTATTTTTATAGAAAGATTCATTCCCGCCACGAAGACCCAAAGGCGCAAAGTTTCACAAAGAAATAAGAAAAAAGAAGAAGCAAAGCTATGAATGACTATCAGGGAAAGTTTATTCCAATTTCTCCGGAAGAAGAAATGGTGGGTAAAGCTATCGTAAATGCTGCTTACAAAGTTCATAAAACTCTTGGACCCGGGTTGTTGGAAAAAGTGTATGAAGTATGTCTTTGTCACGTACTGAAAACCAATGGGTTTTATGTCAAAAGACAATTAGATATTCCAATTGTCTTTGAAGATATCGTGTTTGACGAAGGTTTGCGCTTAGATATTTTGGTAAATGATCTGGTAATCTGCGAACTGAAAGCAATCGAAACGGTGAATCCGGTATGGGAGGTTCAGATTTTGAGTCATCTAAAACTTACCGGCAAACATTTAGGATACCTGATAAACTTTAATGTTCCGCTAATTAAAGATGGAATTAGACGTTTTGTTTCATAACACTTTGAGCCACTTAGTGTCTTTGGGACTTTGTGGCATTCGTTTATATAGGTCGCATAAAAGATGGAAACACCAGAAAATCTCACTCATAAAATAGCCATTTCTCTGATTCCGGGAATTGGTGGCATCACTGCCCGAAACCTGATTGCATATGTCGGTAGTGTCGAAGGCGTTTTTCAGG
>CAIPKZ010000203.1 GCA_903865775.1 uncultured Prolixibacteraceae bacterium
TCCATCCTCCGGAAAGGCATACAAGTCGCGGTTTATGGTGAAAGTTGGAGATAAAATCCGGAGTGTTCCGGCTGAGGAAATCTTGGTTTTTTTCAGTCAGGAAAAGGCCAGTTTCATTCGGACCACGGATGCCCATACTTATTGCATCGACTATACACTCGACCAACTGGAACCCATGCTCGATCCTGAAAGATACTTCCGAATTAACCGCAAATACATTGTCGCCATTGATGCCTGCACCAACATTCTTGCATGGACCAATTCACGACTGCGACTGAAAATCGACGGCATCGACGACTCCGACATTATAGTAGCCCGTGAAAGGGTTCAGGATTTTAAAAATTGGCTGGACAGATAGGAAAAGCAAAGTTTTTCATAAATTGTGGCACAAATTGCAATCCCATGAAAACAAAATTTTTAGTCGTACTGCTGGGTCTGTTTTCTTTAATGGCCCAGGCTCAAAATCTCCCCAAAGTGTCTTCAGGGACAATCCGGCGGGTTGAAAACTTCCAGTCCAAGTTTGTTGATGCCCGTAATGTGGACATCTGGCTGCCTGAAGGTTACACCCCGGAAAAGAAATTTCGCGTAGTTTATATGCACGACGGGCAAATGCTTTTCGACAGTACCCAAACCTGGAACCAAAAAGAATGGAAGGTTGATGAAGTTTTTTCACGACTCATCCGGGAAAAGAAAATTGAGGAATGCATTGTAGTCGCCATTTGGAACAATGGTTCTGACCGGATATCAGAATTTTTGCCAACCAAAATTTTTAGCCTTCTTGACAATAAAACCCAAATTCTGCTGAACCAGAAATACCTGAATGGGAAGGGTGCCAGGGGCGACAATTATCTGAACTTTCTGGTGAATGAAGTAAAACCCTACATCGATTTGAATTTTTCAACCTATAAAGATAAGGATCATACGTTTATGATTGGATCGAGCATGGGCGGAATCATTTCGATCTATGCGATCAGCGAATATCCCGAAGTTTTTAGCGGAGTGGCCTGTCTGTCAACCGCCTGGTTAAGTCAGATTGAACCGAACTACGCCATACCGGCGGCAACTTTTGACTACCTGAAAAACAATCTTGCTTCGCCTTTCGGACATAAGATTTACATGGATTATGGCACTGGCGAAAGCGACAAACCGTACGAACTGACCCAGTCATTTGTCGATTTAATTGCCAAAGGCAAGGGATTTGTAGATTTTAATTATCTGTCGAAAGTTTACGACAAAGACGAGCACAACGAAATTGCCTGGAGCAAGCGTCTGCATTTTCCCATCGAATTTTTGCTGGCCAAAGTTCAGACACAAAAATGCAGTTCAGGAATGGTTGATTTGTATGCGGATTTTTCATCTAAACTCATCACTCCGAGAAATATAGAAGTATGGTTGCCCGAAGGATTTAGTCCAAAAAAGAAATATGCAGTTCTTTACATGCACGACGGCCAAATGCTATATGATGCCTCAAGTTCCTGGAATAAACAATCCTGGGATGCCGATGATGTGGCAGCCAAACTAATGCAGGAAGGCAAAGTTCAGGATTTTATCATCGTCGGAATCTGGAATGGCGGAAAAACGCGTCATGCAGACTATTTTCCGCAAAAATCCTTCGAATCGATGAGCCCGGAGCAAAAAGATTTTGTCATCAAACAGCTTCAGCCAACAGGACAACCAACCGAAATATTTCAACCTGTCTCCGACAATTACCTGAAATTTCTGGTGACCGAACTCAAACCATTTATCGACCAAAAATATCCGGTTTATACCGACCGGAAACACACGTTTGTTGCCGGGAGCAGCATGGGCGGCCTCATTTCGATGTATGCCATTTGTGAATATCCCGGTGTGTTTGGAGGAGCAGCCTGCCTGAGTACCCACTGGCCCGGAATATTCTCCATGGAAAACAATCCTGTTCCTGCTTCATTCGTAAATTACATGAAGAAGAATTTACCAGATCCGAAAAGCCACAAAATCTATTTTGATCATGGCAACCAAACCCTGGATGCCATGTATCCGCCCTTACAGAAAGAGGTTGACGAAGTGATGAAAGCCAAAGGATATTCGGGTAAGAACTGGAAAACTCAATTCTTCCCAGGAAAAGATCACAGCGAAAAGTCATGGAACGAACGATTAAATATTCCGTTGGAGTTTTTACTAAAAAAGTAAGAATGGAAAAACTTATCGTATTTGGAATTTTAAGCCTGCCTGTTATTTTGATTTCATGGCGAACTTTATTCAGTATAAGATCCCATGGTTTTTACCGGTTCTTTAGCTGGGAGTGTATTCTTTGGCTTTTGGTTTCCAATTACAGCTTTTGGTTCGAGAATCCTTTTGGCATCAAACAGATTTTTTCCTGGGTATTCCTTTTCTATTCCATTTATCTGGTCCTCGCCGGAACTTTACTTTTGAAAAAAGCAGCAAAAACAGACTATGCGAGAAATGAAAAATCACTTTACAAATTTGAAAGAACTACAGAATTAATTGATACAGGTGTTTTCAAATACATCCGGCATCCGCTCTATTCATCGCTGCTATTTCTAACCTGGGGAATATTTTTAAAAAATACGACTGGATTTTTACTCCTAATTGGCCTTTTGTCATCTGGATTCCTCCTGATGACCGCTCGCTTTGACGAAAAAGAATGTGTGGCATATTTTGGTGAAAAATATCGCGATTACATGAAACAAACCAAACGATTCATTCCATTCATTATTTAAATCAGGATGAAATACTTTAAACGATAACTCCTGATTTAGACAGGTTTATCCATCGGCAAAAGATTGACATCAATCAAGTTATACTTTTCTTATTCGTAAAAATAGCGGCAATCATTCCCCTGATATGCTGAAACCGGATTGGGAGAAAAATAAAATGTACATCCATACCTATTGACTTTTATGTCATAAATCCGTAAATTTATTTACACGAATAAATTGAGTCAGGAAGTGAAAAATTCAACTATTCTCAATAACAGCGGCCAGTCAAATCAGGAAAGGGTGTTGTTACTTTTTCCACCATTTCATGAATATTTGTATGGAGAGAATTGGAAGAAGTCTGAAAGTCCATTTCCTCCGTTGGGATTACTTTATCTCGCCACCCCGCTGATCAATGCAGGATATCAGGTATCGATAACAGACTTTCAGGTTGATCATTTGCATAAAGCCCAGTATTTCAATAACTTTCAAAATGCTGATTACGTTCTGATTTCCTGTTTTACTTTCGCTTACAATGTCATTCAGAAGATAATCGCTGACATTAAAAACACCAACGATAAAGCAGTAATCATTTGTGGTGGTCCTCATTGTAATGAAACTAATCTGCCAATTGAGAACTCAGATGTGACAGTCATTGGTGAGGCTGATTTGATAATCGTTGAACTACTGAAATTAATTTCTGAAAACAAACCGCTGTCCGGAGTCCCCGGAATATTCTACCGGAAGAATGGTCAGCTGATTAAAAATCCTGGAATCCATACGGTTGGAAGCCTTGACTCCGTTGATCCGCCGTCATTTGATTTGATTGCCGGCAAAAGATACGGATACATTTATGGTGTACAACTGAAGCAAATGTTTCCGATTATTACCACCAGAGGCTGTCCTTTCATTTGTACGTTTTGTACGTTTCAGAATGTAAAATACAGGGAAAGATCGGTTGAAAATGTGATTCAGGAATTAAAAATCAGAGCAGCAGCCGGAGCAAAGTATATTGTGTTCTGCGATGACAACTTTTTAATCAACAAAAACAGGGTCAATGCCATATTAGACGGTATTATTCTAAATAAATTCCAGTTCAAAATAATCATCCAGGGAAGAGTTGATCTCATTAATTATGACTTGTGTCTGAAAATGAAACAAGCCCATGTAATCGTACTAATTTTTGGAATTGAAAGTATAAATCAGGATGTTCTCGATTTCTACAAGAAGCGAACCACCGTTGAAAAGATCACCGAAGTGATAGAAACGGCAAACCGTTTGGGTATTATAACATCAAGCGGCCTGATTATTGGCGCTCCGATTGAAAAAATGGAACATTTCAATAATACGATCAGATTCTTCCGGAAGGTGCCACAAGATTTCCTCAATGTAAACATTTTACGGTATCAGTATCCTTCACCGCTATGGATTGAGGCCAACAAAAGCGGGCTGATTGCTGATGACCAAAAGTTTGTTTACGCCAATGAAAAGCTGTCCAATTTTTCGTACGAAGAATTATTGAAAATCCAAAAAATGATCATCAAAGCATTTTACAACAACCCGAAAAGAATTAGGCGATTCGTCTATAAATTGTCAAAGCATTTGGGATTACGGATGATTTTCAAAATCGTTATGTTTTACCTCGGTGAAAAAATCTACCGGCCTCCTCAGGAAATACACAAATAGAAACGAAAAAAGCACCCCAATTCCTTGAAGTGCTTTCTTTTTAATGAGCGAGAAACGAGACTCCCTGCCCGCCTATCGGCTTGTCAGGCGGGGGACTCGCGACCCCGGCCTTGACAAGGTCATGAGCCGTTTCAAATATTAAGGATTTAAGTTCTGGTCTTCTAATATTTTCTTCCAATGCCTGCGACCAGCTCCTGTTTTGTAATACTTCTCAAGTTTTCTGGCATTTTCTCTGTTTCCGGCGAATTCAGAATACACAAGTTTCCAAGGAAGAAACCCTTTTGTAAATTGACTTCGACCTGCATTGTGTTGCTTCAATCTGGTTTGGAGATCAGACGACATGCCAACA
>CAIPKZ010000204.1 GCA_903865775.1 uncultured Prolixibacteraceae bacterium
CCTCGCCCTGCATCATCCCGTTTTTGGTGCCTCCAAACGAAAGGACATCCACTCCGGCATCGACGGTAAAAGCTCGAAAGGGCAAATTAAGCGCAACTGCTGCATTGGCAATCCTGGCGCCATCCATATGGACAAAAAGTCCAAACTCATGAGCAAGCGTGGTGATTGCCCGAATTTCATCAACTGTATATACGGTTCCCAATTCGCTGACCTGCGAAATGGATATCACTTTAGGCTGTGAATGATGTTCGAAATCGAAGCCATGAAGATATTTGGAAATACCTTCCGGAGTGATTTTGCCCTTGATTGTCTCAACAGGAAGTAATTTGCATCCGGTGAATTTTTCCGGAGCACCGCATTCATCCACCTGAATGTGAGCAGTTTCGGCACAAATCACCGAATGAAACGAGTGTGTCAAAGTTGAAAGGCTCAGCACATTGGCACCGGTGCCGTTGAATACAAAATAAACATCGGTCTGTTCTCCAAATTCCTGTCTGAACCGGCTGATGGCCATTTCGGTATATTTGTCGCCACCGTAACCCACTTCATGTCCTTCGTTGGCCATCGAAAGTGCATTGATAATGTCAGGGTGAATTCCTGAATTATTGTCGCTTGCAAAACCTCGTTTCGTCATAGATTTGTTGTAATTTTAAAGGTGTAAAAGAACACAAAATAAATCAAATCGACCCAAATGGACAGATCATTAAAATTAAGCGAAAAACTATTTTGTTTGGCTGTAAATCCAAAGAATGGCGGGATATTGATGAGTGCCTCATCCACTTTGAGTATGGCACTGACCGGATCGGTTTTCGTTGAACTGATGAAATCTGAACTCGTTTCGATTGAAAAAGGAATGGTTCATCTTCAAAACCCGATGATTCAGAATGACGAAATCTTTGAATTTTTTCTGAATCCAATCAGACTTCGGCAAAAGGACCGGAAACTGAGAAACTGGATTTCCTATTTTAATGTCCGGGGAAGGAAAATCCGTAAGCTTTTTATTCGAAACCTGTTGCAGAAAAATGTTCTTCGAACCGAAGAAAAACGCTTTCTGTTTATTCCGTATGAAAAAGTTTACCTGATGGATCGCGAATTGGTTGAAAACCTGCGAAAAAATGTTGAAACAGCATCGCTTGGAATCGGAGTTTCCTCCGATGATCAGCTGATTTTAGCCGTCCTGGCTGCCAAGACCAATTTGTTGTCACGGATTTTTCCCGACCGAGCCCGTCGGAAAGAAGCCGAACGCTATTTAAAAAATCTTCCGGAAACCGATATTTCGAAAGCGGTTCAGGAAGCTATTCAAATGATGCACGCCGCAGTTGTTATAGCAGCAACTTAAGAGAGGCGACAATCTCCCTTCGACAGTCTCAGGGAGCGGAAACGAGGCATGTCAATTGAAAAGTACTGACACTGCAAGGGTCAAATCTCAATAACTGCGGGCTTCGACGTGAGCTCAGCCGAATGGTGCAGCGAAGCGAAACCCGTGGAATAAAAGAAAAATAAACAAGACGCATCATAACCTGTTATTTGAAATAGTAATACTGCATGCGCCGCAAACCAGATATTGATTGTCGCGATATAAAATTAAAGCAATGTTCTCATGGAAAATGTAACTGTTTTTTGGTTTCGCCGCGATTTGCGGGTTGACGATAATCATGGTTTTTTCGAGGCGCTAAACGCCGGATTGCCCGTTGTTCCTGTATTTATTTTCGATCCGGAAATTCTGGCACAGTTTCCCAATCCAGACGATGCGCGGTTAACTTTTATCCATCGCTGTTTGACTGATCTTGACCACGAATTCCGGAAATACAACAGCAGTTTGCAGGTGTATTTTTCGTCTCCGGAAATTGTTTTCGGGCGGCTGGCAGCCAAATATTCCATTCAGTCTGTTTATACGAATACGGATTACGAACCGGCTTCTATTGTACGCGACCAAAAAGTTGCCAAAATCCTTCAGGATAAAGGAATTGAATTTCAGGGTTTTAAAGATCACATCATCTTTCATCAGAATGATGTGGTTAAAGCCGATGGATCACCTTATTCGGTTTTTACCCCATACAGCCGAAAATGGAAAGAGAAATTGTCAACGGAGGAAATTCATTTTTATGAAAGCGAGAAACTTTTGCATCAGCTGAAACATCTGTCGTCCGATTATTTTCCTGAATTGCAGGAAATTGGTTATCAGACTCAAAACATCCGGTTTCCTGGAAAAACATTTGATCATTTGTTGATAGAAAATTATGCTCAGACCCGCGATTATCCTGCTGAAAATGGTACCAGCAAATTGGGGATTCACCTTCGGTTCGGAACTGTTTCCATTCGAAAACTGACTCAATTTGCCCGGATGCATTCCGAAATATTCCTGAACGAACTGGTCTGGCGGAATTTCTATATGGATATTCTGTGGCATTTTCCGCATGTTGCCACAAGGTCGTATAAATCGGCTTATGATTTTATTCCCTGGCTGAACAACGAAGCCGAATTTGAGTGCTGGTGCACCGGACAAACCGGTTATCCATTGGTTGATGCCGGAATGCGCGAACTGAACCAAACCGGACACATGCACAACCGGGTTCGTATGGTCGTTGCCAGTTTCCTGACTAAACATTTGCTCATAGACTGGCGATGGGGCGAAGCATATTTTGCATCGAAACTGCTCGATTACGAACTGGCATCGAATAATGGCGGCTGGCAGTGGGCGAGTGGTTCGGGTTGTGATGCCGCTCCTTATTTCAGGGTATTCAGTCCCGATCTGCAAACCAAAAAGTTTGATCACGATTTCAAATACATCCGAAAATGGGTACCGGAATATGGAACTTCTGCGTACCAAAAACCCATTGTTGACCATGCATTTGCACGGATCAGGGCAATTGAAACTTACCGGAAGGCGCTGGCGAAGTAATTAAGTGTTCAAAATTCCAAATTGTTAGTTTATAACCTTACTGCCAATAATTCGGTTCCAAGCAAATGAAGTGCTGTTTCAATTTTTTTGCGTTGCTCTTCACGTGGCTTCTTTAAGCCAGTTGCGTAATGATGCAACTGTTTTTGATTTATACCGGTAAGTTTTTCGAGGGCTGGTTTCGAAAATACATCGGCATAATGGCTTAATATGCTTTGTGTGTCATAACGATATTCAAGTTCGTAGTCACCGTCAACCAACCATTGAGGAGCTTTGAAATAGCTTTTTTCGCTGTTTTTAATCATCAGTTTTAAACCCTCTAATAGGTTTGCTTTACATTCCTCAACCGTGTTTCCAGCTCCATTAATACCGTCAATATTTATTGCAAAACCACCAAAATGATCTGAACTTGCACCTATTTGAATAATTAATTTTTCCATGTTAGTTTTTTTTAATCTGATATTATTTGAGTCCCATGCTCTTCGCAATTTTATTTCGAAGAGGTTCGTATATTTCTTTGC
>CAIPKZ010000205.1 GCA_903865775.1 uncultured Prolixibacteraceae bacterium
CCAATGAATAAACCCTTGCACTAATCTTCAAATGTAAAAACAAAAACTTCGCTAAACAATAATTTATCAGGAAAGACATTGTCTTATTCCTGTCAGTTGGACTTCGACGTGAGCGCAGTTAAACGCTTGAACAAAACGACAAAGGATAAAGTTTTGCTACCAGCTTCCGCCAGCACCACCGCCACCCGACATTCCACCGCCGAAGCCACCAAAACCGCCGCCGCCACCACCACCGGAGAACCCTCCAAATGACCCGCCACCGCGGTTGCCGCTGCCAAGCAGTCCCAAAGCTAACCAGAAAGGTAGGCTACCGCCGCTGTTGTATTGACCACCACGGCCACCTTTAAATAATGAAACCAAAACTATAATTATCAGGACGATCAACATGAAACCACCACCGCCTTTTTCTGATTTTTTTGCTCCGGTTTTCTTTTGATAAGATTCGGCTGTATACTCCTGAGCTGCAAGCTCTTTTATCACCTTACTTCCGGCATACAATCCACCGTAAATATCACCCTCTCTGAAGCGGGGAATCATTTCATAGTCAACCACATTACGATTGATAACTGCATCGGGTAAAATTCCCTCCAAACCATAACCGGTAACCACAAAAACAGCTCCCTTTGAATTGGCTGTTTTAGGTTTAAATGCGATCAGAATTCCATTGTTCTTATCGGCCTGACCAATCTTCCATTTATTAAAAACCTGAGTAGAAAAATCGGCAATTTCATATCCGTTCAAATCCGGAAATGTAAGAATGGCAATCTGGGTCGAAGTCTGATCGTTAAACTGAACAAGTTCTGATTCCAGCTGCTGTTCTTCCTGATCTGAAAGCACATTGGCCAAATCGTTCACCAAACGGGGAGGATTAGGACGTTCAGGTATTTCCTGGGAAAAAACGGAAAAAGAAAAGAAGAAAAAGGAAATTAGAAATAGTATTCGTTTCATCTTATAAATTTTTATCGAAGGATATTTCATCCGACAATTCGTTTAGATCATCAGTATGGTATGGAAAATTTGCTTTCAGTTGTTGTCCTGCCATAAGGATTCCTGTTGATAATCCATCAACAAATTTTCCATCTTTAAAATATCCAAGCATAGTTTTCTTGATTTCGTCCCAGAAATTCTCAGGCACAAGCTTATTGATTCCACGATCGCCAAGAATAGCGAATTTGCGATCATAAACAGCCAGATAAAACAAAACGCCATTCCGCTGTTCGGTTTCGTGCATTTTGAGTTTGGCGAAAACATAGGCGGCACGATCCAGTACATCGATTTTGCATTTGCCTTCCATATGCAACCTGATCTCCCCTGAAGTATTTAACTCAGCGGCAGCAATTGCATCGGTGATTTGCTTCTTTTCTTCTTTACTGAAAAAATTTTCTACGGACATGATAAGGAATGTTATTGGTTAAAATCAAAAGCCACAAGCTTCAAGCTACAAGCTACAAGATACTTGCAGCCTATAGCTTGTGGCTTGAATCTTCCTAAAATTTTACCTCAGGTGCCTTTTCGGCTCCTTTTTCAGCTTCGAAATAGGCTTTCTTTTCAAACCCGAACATTCCGGCAAAAATATTTTTTGGGAACGTGCGAATGAGCGTATTGTAATTTTGAGCACTCTGATTAAATTTCTGGCGTTCAACGGTAATGCGGTTTTCAGTTCCCTCGAGTTGAGCCTGTAAATCAAGGAATCCCTGGTTGGCTTTCAGATCAGGATATTTTTCAACAACAACCATCAGTTTGCTTAAAGCCGAAGACAAACCCGACTGTGCGTTCTGGAAATTTTGAAGTGATTGCGCATCCAGCTTGTCAGGATTAATATTCACTGAGGTAGCTTTTGCACGGGCTTCAATAACCTGGGTCAAAGTTTCCTTTTCAAAATCGGCATACCCTTTCACGGTATTCACCAGATTCGGAATCAGATCAGTACGACGCTGATAAACATTTTCTACTTGCGACCATTGGGCAGTTACACCTTCCTGCATGGTAACCATATTATTGTATGAGCTTTTTACCGACGAATAAGCCAGCAAAAGTAAAACGGCAATAACTGCCAGAACAATCCATGTCTTTTTCATTTTATTACTTTTTTAATTTAATTTCTAATCTGCAAATATTGAACAATCTATGACAAATATAAGTTTGACAAATGTTGCAAAACTGATGTCATCATACAGTATATTATCGGGGAATGTTGCAATTTTGCCGTTATACGTTCAACTTCAAAAGGCGAACCACAATTTAACCACCATGCAAACTACAGAATTCATAGCTGCAATTCAGGAAGGCATACCGGCTATTCTTCCGGTGAAAAAATCATATAACCCTACTGTAAACCACGCCCCGAAGCGTAAAGATATACTAAATAAGGCCGAAAAAAAACTAGCCGTTCAAAATGCACTTCGATATTTTAGTCCTGAGCATCATGCCACTTTGGCACCTGAATTTCTGGACGAATTGCAGCAATATGGCCGGATCTACATGCACCGATTCCGTCCTGAGTATGAAATGAAAGCCCGGCCTCTGGAAGAATATCCCCACCAATCGATCCAGGCTGCCTCCATCATGATGATGATCCAGAATAATCTGGACTATGCCGTAGCACAACATCCGCACGAATTAATCACTTATGGCGGAAATGGTGCAGTTTTTCAAAACTGGGCACAATACCTGCTTTGCATGAAATATCTGTCGGAAATGACTGACGAACAAACACTGGTGATGTATTCCGGTCATCCGATGGGACTTTTCCCTTCGCATAAAGATGCACCGCGTGTCGTGGTCACCAATGGAATGGTTATTCCGAATTACTCCGGAAGGGATTACTACGAACGAATGAATGCGCTGGGCGTTTCGCAGTACGGGCAAATGACGGCTGGTTCGTTTATGTATATTGGTCCTCAGGGAATTGTACACGGTACAACCATAACATTACTGAATGCTGCCCGAATGCGGGGCGACGGGAAAATCGCCGGTAAAATATTTGTTTCGTCCGGATTAGGCGGAATGTCGGGAGCACAGCCAAAAGCCACGGTCATTGCCGGAATGATTGCTGTTATTGCGGAAATCAATCCGAAAGTAGTGACAGTTCGTCATCAGCAAGGCTGGGTCGATGAAGTATTTGAAGATTTGGATCAGTTAATATTACGGATGTCGCAGGCAAGTCAGAATAAAGAAGCGGTTTCGCTGGCTTACCAGGGGAATGTGGTCGATTTATGGGAGAAACTGGCAAACGAAAACATTTCAATTGATTTGGGATCTGACCAGACTTCGCTGCACAATCCATTTGCGGGAGGATATTATCCTGTTGGATTAACCCTTGAAGAATCGAATCAGTTGATGGCTGAAAACCCAACACTTTTTCAGGAGAAAGTTCATGAAAGTCTGAAACGACAAGTGAAAGCTATCAATGAGCTATCTGCAAAAGGAATGTACTTCTGGGATTATGGCAATGCTTTTTTACTGGAAGCCAAACGCGCTCAGGCTGAAGTCACCAAATCAGATGGAAGTTTCTCTTATCCGTCGTATGTTCAGGATATCATGGGACCCTTGTTTTTCGATTATGGATTTGGACCATTCCGCTGGGTTTGCAGTTCCTGCGATCCGGTTGACCTCAGGAAAACAGACGAAATTGCCTTTCAGGTTTTGACTGAAATAGTTCGAAATGCCCCAAAGGAAATAATTAACCAGTTGAACGACAATATCCACTGGATTCAGGAAGCCGGAAAAAACAAGCTGGTGGTGGGTTCTCAGGCCCGCATCCTCTATGCCGATTGTGATGGCCGGATAAAGATTGCTGAAGCTTTCAACAAAGCCATCCGCGATGGAATCATCAGCGCACCCATCATTCTTGGACGCGACCACCATGATGTTTCAGGAACTGATTCGCCATATCGCGAAACCTCAAACATCTATGACGGATCAGCTTTTACTGCCGATATGGCTATTCAAAATGTTATTGGTGATTCGTTCCGCGGCGCAACCTGGGTTTCGATACACAATGGCGGCGGAGTGGGTTGGGGCGAAGTAATCAATGGAGGATTCGGTATGACGATTGATGGCTCTGATGATGCTGACCGGAGATTGAAACAGATGCTTCACTGGGATGTCAACAATGGAATTGCGCGACGCAGCTGGGCACGAAACGAACCGGCGATATTTGCAATTAAACGGGCAATGCAGGAAAATCCAGGGTTGAGAGTGACTTTGCCCAATCTGACCGATGAAAAGATGATCGATGAATTGTTTAGCCCCATCCCCAACCCTTCCCCAAAAGGGAAGGGAGCTTAAAAATCTCAATCGTTGAATTGATTGACACGTCCCCCCGAGGGGGATTTAGGGGGCTTCAAATAGTATCGAATACGGTCGCTGGATTTCAGATCTTAACTCATCCACTCCAAAGGCCCGGCTTTTGCGGATGGTTTCGCGGCCAGCAAAGAATACAACTACTGTGGGGGCTGCAAAAACACGGTTTTGCGCAGCTAATTCCGGAAGTCTGTTCGATTCGACAAAAACCATTTTCATTTTCGGGAACGACTCCGAAACCATTTCAATAACTTTTGGTTTTAGAACCTGACAAACCGAACATATTTCGGTAGAAAAATAAACCAAAACGGCATCGTTTTCAGCTAAAATCTGATCAAATTCCTGATTGGATTGTATGGCTTTCATTATTCGTATTGACCTGTTGCAAGTAAAACTAAGGTGCAGGCTATTTCCGGATAAATACCTGCAACTTCTAATTTTGAAATCAATTCCGGATTCTCGGTACCCGGATTAAAAATGACCCGGCGGGGTTTTAAGTTCAGAATATAGGAATAGTATTCAGGCTGATTTTGTGGTCCGATATACAAAGTAACGGTATCGATATTTTCAAAGGCTTCCTTTTCCGGAGTGAACGTAATGCCTGCAACTTCACCTTCGCGTAAGCCAATCGCAACAACTTCATGGTGGTGTGAAACCAATGCATGAATGGCTTTATTTGAATAACGATCGGGATTTTCGCTTGCCCCGATAACGAGCGTTTTTTTCATAAAGAATTTAAATTACTGAAAGTGATGAATCAGTCGATGCTATCATCTTCATTGAAGGAAATAACATTTCTGATCAGGCGGGAACAATTATGAACCGTAAGAATATCAATTTGATTATATGACACAATGCGATAAACGATCCGATAATTTCCACAAATCAATTCCCGGATTTATTGAGAATTAAACTCAGGTACTATTCTTCCTGTTTTTGGCTGATCTGTTAAAATTAAGGGAGTATCAAATAGAGTAGAAACTGTTAGTTCAGCATATTTTGGTGAATCATTTCCAATATACTCACCTATTTCACTTAAATCTTGAATTGCGTTATCAGTCCAGATTATTTCAACCATTTATTGAGCTTTTGTTTAGCTTCTTCCACGGTATTTACCAGTCCGTTATCCGAATCGTCCATACCTTTTTGGACTTTATCCAAGAATATAAGATGCTCTATAACTTGCTCCATTGTTACATTATCCGGCAAACTATCAAGCGTATTTCTAATCAGAGCTTTTGTAATCATGGCAATCCATTTTTATTCAAAAATACTAATTTTAGCTTAACCTTTCAAGCAGCACCACTGCATGAACCGAAATTCCTTCTTCTCTTCCTTCAAAACCCAGTTCTTCGGTGGTTGTAGCTTTTATTGAAACTGCATCAACATCAATTCCCAGAATCCGGGCGATGGTTTCTTCCATTTCAGGAATAAACGGTTTGAGTTTTGGATTCTGTGCAGCAACGGTTACATCCAGGTTTCCTACCCGATAGTTTTTGGACCCAATCAGTTCGTTGGTTTTCAACAAAAGAATTTTGCTGTCAATATTTTTATATTCTGAAGAAGTATCCGGAAAATGGCGCCCTATGTCACCCAATTTGGCCGCACCAAGCATGGCATCGCAGAGTGCGTGAATCAGCACATCGCCATCGGAATGTGCTACTGTGCCCTTGCTGTGAGGAACAAGAACACCGCCCAGCCATAAGGTTTCGCCTTCAGCTAAACGATGTACATCGTATCCGTATCCAATCCGGAAATTCATATTATGCATAAATTAAGAATAATGAAAAACGACTGATTATTCATTAAATGGAGATTTTAATCTTCTGGCTGAATGATGGATCGTCAAAATATCAATTTGAGAGATATTTACTTTCTGGTAGATAATCCTATAATTCCCTTCAATAAGTTCTCTCACATCCCTTCTTTCAAATTCATCAACCATTCGGCCACTATCTGGTTGAATTTTTAGCAACCTGGCTTTATTTTGGATTCTTCGGACAAGCAGTCTCGCATACCTTTTGGAATCTTTTGAAATGTAATCTGCAATAGCCTTCAGATCATTAACTGATTGTATGGTCCAGTTCAATCGAACCATTTGGCTACTTGCTTGTCCAAATCTTCATCTGATATTACTTGTCCATTATCTGATTGAGATATCCCCATTTCAACCTTTTCAAGCAAGATCATTCGATCAACTAATTCATCAATCGAAAATTCACTGGGTAGTTGTTTGACTGCCTGAAGCACTTTTGTCTGTGTCAACATTGCTGTATATTTTATTCAAAAATACTGAATTTTACAATTAAAATCACCTTTCAAAATCAACCTTCCACCCCTCAAGTCTATTCAAATTCTATCTCTTTTGTTTCTTAAACGCATCAAAGTCGAACGACAGAGTAAACCTAAGAGTATTTGACAAGGGATTATTCTGTGCTACCGGGATCAGATAGGAAAAATCGAGGGCAAACACATTCATTTTCAAACCAGCTCCTGCAGTAAAATATTTACGGTTTCCCTTAGTCACGTCTTCATAAAAATAACCGGCGCGAATGGTGAACTGCTTGTTATACCAGTATTCTGCACCTGCCGAAAAAGTGATTTCTTTCAATTCTTCAGACATACCTCCTGGCGCATCAGTAAAAGATTTGAAAATACCTTCTATCGGTCCAATGTTTGAATTTCCTCCGGCAAAAATAGATGTCCTCGTGGTATCAGGAGTAGGAACTAGCAATTTGTTGGCATCGAAAGCAAAAGTAATGGTATTGTAACGATCCATTTCGGTTTTATAGGAAACTCCCAGTTTCATATTGGTTGGAATGAAATCTTTTGTCTCTCCATCGGTATATGAAATTTTACTACCGACATTTGAAATATTGATACCGGATGCAAAAGTTGACCGCTTGCGGTTAGATCTCATTTCTTTCTGATAATAGAATGAGATATCAGCAGCATATGCATTTCCGGCATGACTTTCAGTTCCATTAACCATTTGACCTCCGGTAAGATCAGAACGAATGTATCGTAATGCTACTGCTCCGGCAAAATAATCAGAAAGCTTCAGTGCATAGCCCAGATCAAATGCAAACTCATTTGGACTTTGCAGCCCTGTAGGATCGCCATATTCACTCATAAATGTGATGTCCCCTAAAGAAAAGTATCGCAATGAAGCGCTCAGCGTTTGACCGTCATCCAACCGTTTATAACCAACCAGATAAGCCAGGTTGATATCTGAAACCAGATTACGCAACCAGGGAGTATAGGATAATCCTATTCCCATCTGACTTTCATTAAAAGCATATTTTGC
>CAIPKZ010000206.1 GCA_903865775.1 uncultured Prolixibacteraceae bacterium
AGGTTATTTTCAGAATAAACTGACTGCAGATTTAGCAGTTCAGATTCACTCAAATTTTGAGCTAATAGTGAAATCAATAAAGGATAATCTGCTGGTAGGGTATGCTCGTTTTGTTCCCTGAATTCATCCAGATCGTCCTTAATTTGATAGGCAATTCCAAAGAAATCCGAAAACAGTTTGAGTATCACCAAATCACATTCAGGAGCATTGGCAGCAACCGCTCCAAGCAATAACGCCACCCGAATAGCGGAGCCTGTTTTTTGCTCAAATATCTCAATTTGCTGATCAAGTGAAGGTATTTGATGATGCGAACTGGCCAGTATATCTGCGCCTTGCCCGAGCGACAAAGCTACGTGTCCACTGGCAACCAGTTGATAACAAGCGGCCAGTTTAACCGGTTCAAGTGGAAGTTTACCCAATAATTCGTAGCCTTTTCCAAGCAGAAAATCACCCGTATTGATTGCAACAGCAGTTCCGTTGAGTTTATGGATGGTTTCGGTATCGTACCTGAAATCGTCGTTATCCTCCACATCGTCGTGAATGAGTGAAGCTTTATGAAAGCATTCCACAACGATGGAAAGGGATGCCATCAGTTCATCTGAAAAATTTCCGGAGTATGCTGAATATGCCAATGCGGTTAACAGTGGCCGAATCCGCTGACCTCCGGTGAGCATCGACTGAATGGCCAACTGACAAGTCTGGCTATTGACCGAACCAAAAGCTTCTGCAAGAGTATCTTCAGTGAAAAACTGTTTCACTTTTTCTTTCAAGGCTGAAACCGACACGGTACGAAACCGATCATTCTCCTGAAAAGCGATTAGTTCATCGTTCAGCCAGCGGTTATCCACGTCCGTTTCGGCACATCCTTCGAACAGCAACGGAATGCCTATTACCGGAACTGCAGCCCTTGAAACAGGTTCAAATGATTTCTGAAGCACTGACATGCAACTGACTCCAATTACTGCATCAATCGCTCCTTCCTGAACCAAACTGACAGCAACGGTGGTCCCTTCAGCCACCAAGGTCGCATAGCCCAATGACTCGGCTTTTTGAAGAATCGAATCAATCTGACAGCTTTGGCAGCCGGCACAGATTAGCCCAAGCTGATCAATCACCGCATTGCAATTGCTTTTGTCCTTCAGGCATTGTGGAAGCAGAAGAAGCCTTCGGTTATATGGTGTGGCCGCCACGATGGGCCGCCAAATCTCGTTTCCGCATACAACCATGGCAAATTCAGTAAAGCGGTTGTCGGTACTGGTCTGCCGGATTACCTCATCGGCAAGCTGACTGATCAACAAAAAATTACCGGGAGGTAAGATTCCCCGTTCGGCAACCAATTCGCGAGCCGCTTTCCTCAACCGATTTCGCGTCAAAGCCTTTTCAGGAACCAGCAAAATATTTTCTTTAACCCCCTTCAATTATTTACGATTTAATTATTTACGATTTACTATTGTCTTTTCGAAAAATTGTCGGTTTCTAAATCAATTTCCATATTTGCAATTTACAATTTTAAGCCCAAAAATCGTAAATAGTAAATTGTCCAATGGTAAATTCCTTCTATCCATAAGCTCCCAATCCAAAAAACGCACGTCGCTTGGCAAAGCGATAAATCCGGCTTTTCTCCGGAATGACTTCGCACGAACCATGGCTGGTGGTTTCAGGAGCAAGCCGCAAACGATCCAGTTCTCCTTTTCGTCCGGAAGTATTTTTTGCTTCATGCTTTTGCACAAAATCGGCCAACCATTTCGGATCTTCCATTACCACACAGCCTTTAGTTTTTTGCTGAATCTGAGTCCTGAAATCACTCAAAAATCCGGATTCTGCATACAATCGATCCAATGGCTTTTCATCGACATGATCGGCAGCAAACTGAATAATCGGACAAGGTTCAACATATCCTGAAGCGTTGATATGATGACTCAAACCTTCGGCAGCCGGACACATTCCGTTTCCGTCGGCATCCCAATAGGTATCTATTATGGCGATGCTGTATTTCATTCGGGCATCAACCATGTGCTGACGAAGCTGCCTGATTTCATCCGAACTGAGGGCCAGTTCATAATTTGGGCGCTCTCCAACCGGCCGGTAAATGTAATACCATAAATAGGCAACTCCTTTGTCAATCAACGATTGGATAAATTCCGGCGACATAGCCATTTTTAAGTTCGACTTGCAAACGCTGATGGCGACCCCGGTAATCAAACCGGCTTTGATACAATTATCGATGGCCACATTGGCCGATTGAAACACATTCTTTCCGCCACGACGAATATCAGCCACCACTTCATCGCCTTCAAAACTGATCAGCGGAGTCACATTGGCACAATCTCGCAGCGTTTCGGCCACTTCAGGAGTAATCAAGGTTCCATTGGTAAACAACTGAAAATAGCAATCCGAATGCTTTTTAAATATCTCCGGAAGCGGTTTATAAAGCAATGGTTCTCCTCCCAGAATTCCGAAGAAATAGGAGCCCATCTTTTTAGTATCATCAATGATCCGGTCAACTTGCTCCGGTTTCAAACGGCTGTTTTTCTCCTTTCCCATCACCCAGCAACCCTGGCAATTCAGGTTGCAATCGTCGGTGACAGAAATGAAATTAAATGCCGGAAAAAATTCGCCTTTCTTTTGCCGTTTCTGAAACCGCGCAAACGACATGGAGCCTTTGATGCCCATGTTCACGACGAACTTGTAAAGGCATTTTTTGTCGCTTCGGATCAGTATATTTCTTAAAAGTCCCATATCAATTTGCTTTTATCCCTGACAGGGGTTGAAACCCTGTCAGGGATTGTATTTCCTAATTTTCTTTCTCCTCCCCTTTGGGGAGGCCGGGAGGGGCTGTTTTCATTTCATCCAGCGCTTTCTGCCGTTCCGACTCTGCCTGTTCAATTAATCCTGCCCTGAAAATATTCCTTCGCAAAGCCGAACGCTGGTTAAGCGTTGAAATTAAATTGGCATCGGTTGACAATCGTTGAAATGCCGGCTCGGTTCCAGGTTCAGCACCTGCCAAAACACCACTTTCTTTTAAGCGGGGGAAAATAATGGCAGAAGTCGGGCAATTCCGTCCACAGGCCGGGCAATTGTTTTTGCATGACAGCGGATTCACCACTTTCAATTTTTTGCCGCCAAACGTATAAACACCAAACAAACAAAATTTGAAACACTTTCCACATTCTGTGCACAAGGATTCATCAATTACCGGATACCATGCCGGAACATCCAGTCCACTTTCGACCAAGGTTTCGATAGCTCTTCCTTCATTGATAGAAAACTCATTCCGAAGTTTCGATTCAATTTCAGTAACAGAAAGCTCTCTGAAATTCAAAACTTCCAGTCCTGAAAGTTCAAGATTATTCTGAATAAGCAAGTTACTAATTGCCCTTGGATAACAGGCAATCATTATTTTTCGTTGGTATTTTTGATTAATCGCCTGGATAAAATCCTTGCGGTTCAACACAATTCCACAGAAATCATCCAACTGAAAGAGATCCGTTTCGAGATTTTCCAGCATCAGCCTGATTTGTTCCTTTTTGTCCGAAGTGATTATGTCCGCTCCACAATTACAGAAGAGAATACACGATTTATCCATAAAATTATGCTGATTTAGGAATTGAGCATAAATAAACCAAAAATCCAAACGACTGAAAAGCGTATGGCAGTTTATAATAGCTCTGTTAACAAACATTAGAAATTCAAGCTGCAACGCAGTCCTGCCATTGCATCAAATCATTTTTTTATGCAACTGATTGTTAATTGCTTAGGAGCTGATACGATAATTAGATGACTTCAATCGTCATGCAGAACTTGTTTCAGCATCTCTCAGTTTATATGAGACCCTGAAATAAATTCAGGGTGACGTGGTTATCCGGCATAAATTGAAAATCTAAGTCGGCGGATGCAATCTTTTTTGAAACCATACCCTGACTTTTTGCATTTTGGCCAGTTGTCCGGCTGGTACACGACGTTTGCATGTTGAACGCTCTTCACTATTTTCAGGCGCTCCCCAGCGAATTTCTGCCCCATCGTTCGGGTTATAAGCCATTTCAAACGCTTCTTTTCTTTTCAGAATCTCGGCAATCGTCAGAGTTTGTTTGCTCCCATTGGAGCGAGTATATGAGATTGACAGTTCATTCGTCTTTTTTGCCAACAGAGCTTCCAAATTCTTTTTAACATGTTCCGGAGATTGGAGCATAGGCAAATTAAAGTCTTCGGGCGAACGAACGATTCTGTTTGGAAAATCCTGAACCGCATCCATTGCAATCAGCAGGCGTAAATCACGGTTGGGAGTCGAAAAATCTTCCCACTGACCACCAGCCTGAAAAACTCCGGAAGTTCCACCGGGCATCGGAACAACAGTGCCCGGATGGGCTTTCATGTATTCCTCGCCAGTGCCAACCGAATTCACCCTCACATTCAGTTGTTCATTCAACGCGTTGATCAGATCAAGCATCGCCATTTCCGGATCCATCGGTTTCGGATTAATAACCCGCTCCATGATATGATAGAATTTGTCACTTTCCATTCCCTTTTGCTGAAGTGAAAAGGCAACTAATCCTGAATTCGCATTGATTTCTTCCGATTTTAACAAACGAAGTTTGTCGTCTTTAATCACAATTGGTCGAAAGGCTTTAAATCCGGGCTCTCCGATTACTTCGGTCTGGTTCGTGTTAAATAAAAAATTACCCTTCCAGAACCGCTTGATCGCAACTGTCTTGTCCGGTTGCGCATCAACTGCCAGAAGAACTCCGGGACTGTCACTGGTTTGTGGAATGGTCCGGACAAGAATTAAGGTATGTCCATAAGGATCGGCAAAAACAACTCCGGGGCGCAAAGCTGCACGGCTCAGTGGAACTGGGTAATAGTCGGCACTTTCGTCTGCAAAAGCAGTTCGGGCAGTTCCTGAATGAACGCCATTCATGACCATTCGCGCGAAAGCATTGAATTTCTGCGTTGGACTATTTCTGGATATGTTCGTTTCATTCGTAATCCATCGACCGGTTCGGGGAGCTTTGCCCAGGTAACCCCGGTCACATTCGTGATAGCCAAACGGAAGCCCCAGTTTCCATGAAAAATAGGCCCGCAGGTAAAACGGATTATCGGCACAATCGGGTTCCATCAGTACCTTGTTTTTTCCGGTGGCCTCATCCTCACCCAATGAAAAATGATTGTATAAAAAGTTATTTTCACTATTCTCAGTTGTTTCGTTCAAGGCTTTCCACGATGCACTTTCGTTTGAATTCTGGAACAAAGCATTGATCCAGGCTGAATAAAGTGCTTCTGTTTTGCTGTCCCATCCTTGCTTGGTAATCCAAACCGAATTGGAAGAATGCTGAACCGGCTTGCCAGTTACAGAAAAATCAAGGCTAACATTTCCCTCTGAAACAGAAACATGATATTCTCCCTCTGAACCAGCTTTAAATTCATCAATACGCCAGAAAGGCAAACCATCGCCGCTTCTGCTTTTCTCCGATTTAATTTCTCCTGAAGGACTGCTAATCGTAATTTTTACTTTCAGGATACTTTTGCCACCAGTTACCATGATGCGAAACACCTCGCCCGGGCGCGGATTTTCAGGCGAAACCAACAAAGCCACAACAGCTCTTGCATCATAATCATCAATCACTTCTTCAGGCATTTCAACAATAGGTTTTGAGATCGCCGGATTCTTTTCACCTCCGGAACGATTACCACAGGAGAGAATACCTAAAAAAATTACAGCTATACAGAACTGCTTCAGCGGAAAAAAAATATTGATTCGTGTCATGGTATTTTTCTCTTTCATTTGAGTTTCAAAGATAAACGGAAAACGGAGAAATGATTGGATGGTTTCTTGGTTTCTTGGTTGGGAAAAACCTTCAAACAATATAACCAGTTGACCATTTGATTATTCAATATTGTCTTTGTGTTAAAACAAGTCAACTTTTCGTTTCAAAAAGCAACACACTGCGTTTGATAAGAAAATTAAACTACTTTTGCGCCAAGATTTTAGGGGTCGGATAATTTCCTTTTTTGCCTGGTTCAGGACTGGAGCATCTACCCGTCTCCTTCCATTGGCAAGGATCAGCGTTTTGCTGATTCACAATTTTAAAGGATAATTATGACATTTGAAGAAACCGGTCTCAAACCGGAAATTTTGAAGGCGATCGCTGAAATGGGGTTCGTTAACCCTACGCCTATTCAGGAAGTAACCATTTCTCACCTGATTTCATCAACACAGGATCTAGTAGCATTAGCACAAACCGGAACTGGTAAAACTGCCGCATTTGGACTACCCGTGATCAACAACATCTCGATGCAAGTCAAAGAGGTACAGTCGCTGATTCTTTGCCCAACCCGCGAGTTGTGTCTGCAAATCACACGCGACCTCGACAAGTATTCAGCTTACATTCCTAATTTCAAAAGCATTGCTGTTTATGGTGGTGCCGACATTACCAAACAAATCAGGGAGTTAAAATCAGGAGGACAAATCGTTGTTGGAACTCCCGGACGAGTTCATGACTTAATTCGCAGGAAAATCCTCAATATTTCGGCCATTCGCTGGCTGATTCTGGACGAAGCGGACGAAATGCTCACCATGGGTTTCAAAGAAGAGCTTGACGCTATTTTATCGACCACTCCGGCCGAAAAACAAACTTTGTTGTTTTCTGCAACTATGCCTTTGGGAATTTCTGAAATTAAATCGAAATACCTGAATAATGCACTGGAAATGTCGGTTGGGAAACGCAATGCCGGTGCTGAAAACGTGGAGCACCATTACTATGTGGTTCATGCCAAAGATAAATATGCAACGCTGAAACGTATTGCAGACAATTACCCTGACTGTTATGCCATTGTTTTCTGCCGAACCCGTATGGAAACCCGCGAGGTTGCTGAGCAGTTTATGGCCGACGGATACAATGCCGATGCTTTGCACGGCGATCTTTCGCAGGCTCAGCGCGATCAGGTCATGGGCCGTTTCCGTGCAAAACAAATTCAAATGCTGGTAGCAACTGATGTTGCTGCACGAGGACTGGACGTGACTGAATTGAGTCACGTAATCAATTATTCGATGCCCGATGATCCGGAAATTTATATTCACCGGAGCGGTCGTACCGGAAGGGCCGGCAAAAACGGTATTTCGGTGACCATTGTGCACATGAAGGAAACCGGTCGTCTGAAACAGATCGAAAAACTTTCGCGCAAGAAATTCGAGCGCAAAATGGTTCCGGGTGGCGAAGAAATTGTCGAGAAACAATTATTCCACCTGATCGACAGGGTAAAAAATGTTGACATCAGTAGCGGTCAGGTTGAAAAATACCTTCCGCAAATTCTGGAACAATTTGATGGCATGAGCCATAGCGATATCGTGAAACACTTTGTGTCACTCGAATTCAACGAACTGCTCGATTATTATAAAAATGCACGCGACCTGAATATCAGGGCTGAAGTTCCCCGCGATTCATTCACACGCAACGATCGTGGTGGTGACCGTGGCAGCGATCGCGGTGGTGACCGTCTGAAATTCACCAAACTGTTTATCAACGCCGGGAAAAAGCAAAACCTGAATGCATCGGGTCTGATCGGGATGATCAATGAATTCTCAGGCCGACGGAACATCGAAATCGGCAAAATTGACATCCAGCGGAAATTCTCGTTTTTCGAGATTGACAGCAATTATGAACGCGATTTGGTTAATGCGCTGAACAATGTAGCGATTGAAGGCCATGTCATCAACATTGGCCGTGTTGAATCAACTGCAGGACAAGAAGCAAACAGCGAAAGCGGATCGTACCGGAGTGAAGGACGCGGCGGCGGTGGATTTGGCGGCGGATATGGCGGTGGAAACCGTGATGGACGCCGTGAAGGCGGATTTAACGACCGTGGCGATCGCCCAAGACGCAGAAGAAACTAAACAGTCCATTGGAACTAAAATATAAATCCCGAATTTCAGGTTAGTTTAACTTGAGATTCGGGATTTTTCATCAGTGCCATCATTCGCCTGCATGCGCAGCTTATTTCCAACAAACGAGCACCTGAAGTGAAATTATTTTTCTGTTATTCTATTCTTTAGATCCATTTGTTCATGTAGTATTCTTGTAATTTCCACTTCGTTTTCGTCAATTTTCCTGTAAAAGATGATGTGGCGCCCTGCTTTAAATCCCAATAAGTTTTCCGCAACTCCTGAATAACTTTTGCCTGATTCAGGGGAATTGGCAACTTCCTTACAATTTTCCAAAAGCATGTGGTAGTATCTGTCTGCTTGATTTTCAGACCAATTATCAAATGTGTAATTCCAAATACTGCTTATATCATCAACTGCTTTAATGGTAAATTTATACCTGGCCATTCAATTTCCTTTTAGCTTTTAATTTTTCTAAATGCAACTCAGGGTTAAAATCGGACGCAATCCCGCTTTTTATCCCTTCCTGAATGGCTTCCCGTAAAGCAATAATCCTGTTTTCGTCTTCTTCCAAAAGCCTTAAACCCGCCCGGACTACTTCGCTTGCATTTTTATATCTTCCTGCAGATATACTATTTTGAATAAAATTGTCAAAATAGTTTCCTATTGATATTGAAGTGTTTCTACTCATAGTTCATCAATTTTTCATCAAAGTTACCAATAATTGGTACAATTACCAAAATGTGTTTCATAATTTTTAATGCCACAAATCATCATGAAACTACAATAAGGGCGGTTCATATGATGGACGCTGCAAAGATGGATTCAACGACCGTGGCGATCGCCCAAGACGCAGAAGAAACTAAACAGTCCATTGGAACTAAAATATAAATCCCGAATATCAGGTTAGTTTAACCTGATATTCGGGATTTTTTGCTTTTACAATGGGATTAAATCCACTGTGAAATATCGCAGCGATTATCGAGTAAAGCAATCACTTCAATTTTTCCATTATGGAATCGGTAATATGCAGAAAAAACTTTGCTTAAAACGGCCCGTCTGAGGTTTTTCCTGACTGATGATTGGGGATAAAGTTCGGGAAAAGCGCAAACAGCGATTTCAAAGGATTGCAAAATGGCATAAAATTGATCAACTTCTTTGGCGGAAAAATTTGAAATCAGATATTCCTTTATGGAAATGGCATTTTGTAACGACCTTTCAGTCCAAAAAATAGATGCAACCTTGGACTTAGGCATTGCTCAGATTTTTCCAAAACTTATCAGAATCCATCAAGTTACCATCGTCAGCATCTTTTATGCCTGCAAGAATTTGTTTCTTTTGATCAATCGGGAGTTCTTCCCACCAATCATTCTTTTCTCTTGAAATCCTTAATCCATCCAAAAATTGAATAAGATCAGAATCTGATAGTTTATTAATCCAGTGGATCAGATCCAGTTTAATTCCATTTAATTCAGCTGTAGACATTTCTTCTGTTTTAAGACATTCAAATTTACAAAAAAATGAATGGACAAATGATCTCCTGATTCAAGTTGGTTAAAACTCTGGTTTCAACATATTTCAAGCCTTTTGAAAGCACACGAAAACTGAAATCCGCAACTCTTTTAAAGTTTCAACCTCTTTATAAATTCAGCAACATCGAAGTTCAGGTTTATTTTTGGCAACCTGAATTTGCCTCCCGGCTGAACTTTCGAGACCGAATAAATTTCATTGATAATGGTTTTATACTGACTGTCGACATAATTTCGTTTGAGTTTCAGCGTTGGGGATAACTCTCCGGTCTGGGGAGTCCACTCATCGCATACCAGGCGGAATCGCTTGATTTCCTCGTGTTCGCTCAATGTTTTATTGATACCGGCTACTTCCCGCTGGAATTGGGCCAGAACTTCCGTTTTTTGAATCAGGTCCTGGTTATCGCGAAAGTGAATTTTTCGCTGACTGCACCAGTCATGCAGGTACATAAAATTGGGAGAAATCAGTGCACTGGCAAATTTTTCTCCTGCACCAATCACCATCACCTGCTCGATAAAATTCGAACCTTTCAGCTTGTTTTCAATCATTTGAGGAGCAATATACTTCCCTGCCGAAAGCTTAAACATTTCCTTTTTGCGATCGGTAATTTTCAGGAATTTGCCTTCCTCCAGAATGCCGATATCACCCGTATGGAACCATCCTTCTTCGTCAATCACTTCAGCTGTCAGATCGGGAGCTTTGAAGTAACCCGGCATTATTCCGGGACCTTTCACCATAATTTCTCCATCATCTCCAAACTTCAGTTCAATATCATCCAAAACAGCTCCGACAGTTCCAATTTTCATTTCACGGCTTGCCGGATTATTCACTGCAATTACCGGCGAAGTTTCAGTCAGGCCGTACCCTTCGAGGTTCAGCATTCCGGCCATTCCCAAAACCCTGGCAATTCGTGGTTGCAAGGCAGCTCCGCCACAAACAACATAAACAATATTTCCTCCAAGCGCTTCACGCCATTTGGAGTAAATCAATTTATCGGCCAGTCTTATCCGTAGTTTCAGAAATAAATTGTATTGTTTGTTGTATTCAAAATGCCTCGTCAGACCAAGCGCCCAGAAATAAATTACCTTTTTAATACCTTTCAGTTCTTTGCCTTTCGACACAAATCCATCGTAGATCCGTTCGAGCAGGCGTGGTACCGCGCAGAACATGTGAGGCTTGATTTCCTTAAGTGCCGATACAATTTGCCCAAGATTACCCACGTAATAAATACCCATTCCTTTATACTGAAAATGGTAATTTACACTTCGTTCCAATACATGGCAAAGTGGCAGGAAGCTGATGGCATGATGGTCCTTGCCAAGGAAGTGCATTTTTGAATGAGCGATAAAATTTGACACGAGGTTGGTATGTGTCAGCATCACTCCTTTGGGAACGCCTGTTGTTCCTGAAGTATAAATTATTGTGGCCAGATCATCCGGGTCAATTGATTCTTTTATCCGCTCAAGCAGATCTTTGAATTTATTTTGATTGATTTTGCCCAATTCCAGAATTTCCACAAAGTTATGTGCGTCTTCAACTTCTTCGAATGTGTAAACGGTCTTGATTTCGGGCAAACGGGCCGCAATAGGACTTAACTTTTCGTAGAGTTTCTTGTCACCAACAATCAACAGGTGAATTTCGGCATGTTCAAGAATATAGCTGTACTCTTCGTCGCTAATGGTAGGGTAAATCGGCACATGAACCATTCCTGTCATGGCCAGTCCCATGTCAGCAAAATTCCATTCCGGACGATTGGTGGTAACTGTAGCGACTTTGTCACCTTTTTTCAGGCCCAAAGCCATTAAACCTATCGCAAACTCATGCGATTTCTCAACATACTGCTCTGTGCTGTACACATACCAGTCTTTACTGTCTTTACCGCCCAATGCATCTTTTCGGGGATATTCTTCAAGGATTAAATCCAGAATATCAAAGGTTCTTTTGACTTCCAATGCCATAGTCTTAGCGTTTAGTTAATTAACAAGACGTTAAATACTAAATCATTTGCGACTTTGCAAGAAAAACAAAAATGAAAATTTGTCGATATTCAGTGTCTTGAATTTTAATCAAAGCTCAAAACACTGAATATCAACTTATTTATAAGAAATCAAAGGAAGGATAACAATGAAAGAAATTTAATTCATTAATTAATTTTCAATTTTCAGATTCTTTTGTTTGAAATTTGAAATAACAAGCAGAACTACAATAACTCCGATAATTACAAAGGCCGACCAATGCACCGAATCGATCGATCCGCGGCCATAAGAATGAAGTCCGCTGAGGTAATAATTAACCCCGAAATAGGTCATCACAACCGAGGAATAACCAACTACCGATACTACGGTGTAATTGTAAATACCTTTCAATCCGGGAATCATGCGCATGTGAGCGATAAACGAATAGATAACAACCGTAATGAGCGCCCAGGTTTCTTTCGCATCCCAGCCCCAGTATCGACCCCAGCTTTCATTGGCCCATACACCACCAAGAAATGTCCCAATCGTCAGCATGTATAATCCGATGGTTATCGACATTTCGCTGATTGTGGTGAGCTGAAGTATAAAAGATTTAACATTCTGCTCATTCCGGGCATTGACGATGCAGTAAAAAATCAGGTTTACCAGTCCAAGAATTGCACTCAAGCCAAGAAAACCATAACTGGCTGTTATGATAGCAACATGTATCATCAGCCAGTATGAATTTAATACCGGAACCAGGTGCGTAATTTCAGGATTCATCCAGTTCAGGTGAGCCACAAAGAGGATAATTCCTGAAAGAATAGCCGCAGTTCCAATAACCATAGGGTATTTACGTCCAAAAACAACTCCTGCCAACATGGTGGCCCATGCCACATAGACCATCGATTCATAACCGTTCGACCAGGGCGCATGCCCTGCAATGTACCATCTGAAAGCCAAACCCACCGTATGAAGTAAAAATCCAAGACTGATCAATGCTGTAAATGCATATCGTGCATTTCTGCTCATTATTTTTTGCCTGAAAATATTAACAAACAGAACAATCAGCAGTGCAAATCCAAGCAATAAGTAGAACGGAAATACACGTTTAAAAGGGTTCAACGAATTGTAAAATATTTCGAAGTTCTTTTTTGAATCAGAAGCAAGATAGCTTCCGGCATTTTTAGTTTGATATGCAGCAATGCTGGCGAAAATTTGCTGCCCACTAATTCCACCCTGCCCTGCAACAGATTCCCTGAGTAGTTGGAACCCACGGTTAATAAACAACGAATCTGCTTTTGCCAAACCGACCGGAGCACTCCCGGCGGCGAGCCATTTGTTTTCCTTGAATGGTCCCGGAAATAGGGTAAACATATCGCCATTCATCACCATGAAACAAATATTTACCCGCTCATCGAGGTTAATAACATCTTTTTCAAAAACATTCCTCATCGCAGGCATTTTAGCAAATGCTGCTTGAACTTGTTCAAGCAGTTTGTAAGCTCCTTTTTCATCGAAAAATGAAGTTAATGGAACACGACTTTCTGTAACTCCCAATACCTTCTTCAACTGATCACTCGAAATTTGTACCAATGGAACATTTCTCCAAAGTTCAGGATACAAATACAATCCGAGCATCACTTCTTCAGGCGAACGTCCTTCAAAAGTTGACTGGCGGCTGACTTTGCGGAGAATTTCAGAAGCCAAAGTAGAAACCGGTTCTATCCGTTCTTCAGTACCCTGAATCCATAAGTGCGAAAAATCATCAATCAGTGCCTTATCCATTTTTGGAATTGCGGCCAACTCCGAACTATCTGCTTTAGCTGAACCAACTCCAATTGCAAAGAAGATTATGATAGCCATCCCTGCAGGTTTTGAATATTGTTGCAAACGCCTTATGAGCATTTGGAAACGGGAAGCTTTACTAAACAAAGCCAGAACAAAGCCCAGTGCCAGAAGCAAATAACCAATATAGGTTACATCGGTGCCAAGTTCATCAGCGTTCACTGAAAGCACAGTTCCACCTTCATCCTGATCGTAGGAAGACTGGAAGAATTTATAGCCGCGATAATTGAGCGTATTATTCATAAAGACCCTGACATTTCGGGTAACATCTTTTTCCTTATCATTTAAAACCAACTCACTGGCATACGAAGCCGGACTTTCAGATCCTGGATATTTTTCCAGCTGGAAATCGGTAAGTTTCAACGTAAATGGCAGATAAATCGGATCGGGGCCATAGGTGAATTCAAGTCCTGAATTACCGACCACAGCCATTGTTGATTCACCCTGAACTCCATGCCGTCCAAGCACATTAACAATCTGACTTTTTGTGCCATCGTTAACCTCCAGCATCACTGCATCTTCAGTTGCATTCCCGGATTCATCATGAGCAACTGTCATGGCACCATGGGTGAAAAAGTTTTTTATCACAACCAAATAGCCGTCAAATGCATACAACTGCTTTGTTTTAACCGCAATCGTATCGTTGGTTTGAATAAACTGTGTTTCGCCTCCACCCATCGAACGGATTTCAATCGGACGATCCGCAACGAGGAACAGATTATCTCCACGGTTAAAGAACTGAACATTTGCTCCCGGCATTTCATAAGCGACCACAATATTTCCGAGTTTAAGATTATGCCCTTTCGAGAACACAAAGCTTTCTCTTCCCTGACCCTGTGAAATAACAAAATCAAGCATCTCAGCACCAGAAGGATCTTCAACCACTTGCCGGACAGCATTCTTAATAAAACCTACTGATTTAACCTGAATCGAACGTCCGTCAACCACAATTTTCTCATTGAACTTCTTGTATGAAAGCTCGGAGAAAAGCACTGGCGCACTCACAACCTGATTCCCGCTTTTGATCGTCACGTAATCTTCGGAAGAAAGTATGAAATCGGAAGTTTGTCCTTCACGGATATGCATGATGCCTTCGAAACTGATATACCTGGTTATTCCTGCACCGATCAGAATAATAATAAAAGCGATATGAAAAAGCCCGACTGCAATTCGTTGGCGGGTGTACATTTTATGCCTTACAAAATTGACCAGCAGATTTATACCCAGAAGAATCAGAACCATTTCAAACCAAAATGAATTATAAATCAGTCCTTTTGCAGCTTCTGTTCCATAACTGCTTTCAATAAAAGTGGCAATGGCCATCGAAGCCGCCATAACCAACAACATAAACCCCATAAACGGGAAAGAAAAAAGGAAATTCAGAAGTTTTTTCATGGATTGTATCATTGAGTTAATAAATTAAATATGAGCACTTTTTATAAAACATTCCCCGCACCAACAAGATCTCTCTCACAAATTCACCGAGGCACTTTTTATAGCTTTGACGTTTTATGAAGCACTCAATTTTGGGTTTCTATAAATTTCAGAATAAAACAAACTTGCTATATAACATCAGAAAGTATCATTCTGTTGTCTGATTTGCATAAATATTTTCATAAAATAGAAATTAAGATGGCATTTTCTTTTTATGAATTATTTAATAAACCAGTTTATGAGGATCGTTGCATAATAACATCCTGAAAGAAACTTATTTCCTGAGATTTAGATTACCCCACTGCCCCATCTGGCCGACAATCCAGCCAATACGTTCCTGAACATACGGACCCGGAGGATTTGCACTGTATTTTAGTGGATTGGGCAAAATAGCTGCAATGGCTGCAGCCTGTGTTCTGGAAAGATTTTTCGCACTGGTTTTCCAATAAAAATTCGCAGCCGCTTCTGCACCGTAAATTCCATTACCCATTTCAATGCTGTTCAGATAGACTTCCATGATGCGTTCCTTGCTCCAAACGAATTCAATCAGTACGGTAAAATAAACTTCAAAGCCTTTGCGAATCCAGCTTCTGCCTGGCCAGAGAAATACATTCTTTGCGGTTTGCTGCGAAATGGTACTGGCTCCTTTCACCCGTTTTACACCTCTTTTGACGGCATCCACAGAACGTTCGATGGCTTTCATATCGAATCCGGAGTGGTTCATGAAATTCTGGTCTTCGCTGCAAACAACTGCCAGAGAAAGATTTTTAGAAATTTCGTCAATCGAGACCCAGTCGTGTTTCATGCGAAGATCGTCGGAAGAAAACACCTGTTCGACACAGCGGATCAGCATCAGTGGAGTAACAGGTACCGGAACAAACCGAAATATTACTACGGAAAAGATTGATAAACCGAAAAACCAAAGAGCGGCTTTCCCGATCAATCGAAAAATCTTTTTCCCCATTGTGTTTCCCATTTTTCCAGGATTTAGTGACAGCTAAAATTACAAAAAATGTATCAGGAATGGATTTTCGTTTCGTTTATTCATAACAAGACCTGTCAGGTTTCTAAAACCTGACAGGTCTGAAAATATCGCGGGCAAACTCTATTTCATAAACGATACTGTCTGTATTGAATGCTCCCTTCGACTGCTTCGCGCTCAGGGAGCTGCGCTTCGGACTCCGTACTCCGGTCTTCTGTTATTTCACAAACGATCTTGCTTTATCTACTGCAGCCGCAAGGCCCGAAATATCTTTACCACCAGCGGTTGCATAAAATGCCTGACCACCGCCACCGCCCTGCATTTCTTTAGCAGCTTCGCGAACAACAACACCGGCATTCAATCCTTTTTCGGCAACCAGATTTTCGGCAATCATTACCGAGATTGATGGTTTCCCGCCAATCACTGAACCCAAGGCCAGAAACAGATTATCAATTTCACCTTTCAACTGGAATGCCAAATCTTTCACAGCCTGAGCCGAATCGAGCTGAATCACTTCAGCAATCACATTTACACCATTTATGAGTTGTATTTTGTTTTTCAATTCCTGTTTTATTCCTGAAGCTGCTTTGCGTTCAAATTCCTCAATCTGTTTTTGCAGACGACTGTTTTGTGCCAACAAATCTTCAACCGATTTTTTCAGGTTTTGGGTATTGTTTAAAACCGATTTTACTTCATTCAGTTCGTCCATGTTTTTCTTCACAAATACTTCCGCATGATCCGAAGTAATCGCCTCAATACGACGAACTCCGGCTGAAATAGCACTTTCAGAAGTAATGATCATCGAACCGATTTGACCGGTTGCCGGAACGTGGGTTCCACCGCACAATTCAACCGAATCACCAAATTTGATTACGCGAACAAAGTCACCGTATTTTTCGCCAAACAAGGCAATTGCACCCATGCTTTTGGCTTCGTCGAACGAAACCGCACGGTTTTCTTCCTTCACCAGGTTTTCGCGAATCAGTTCGTTTACCCGGGCCTGAATTTTATCCAGTTCTTCCCGGCTTACTTTCTGAAAATGTGCAAAGTCAAACCGCAGGTATTCGTTGTTCACCAAAGAACCTTTTTGCTCGACATGTGTGCCCAACACTTCACGCAAAGCATGATCGAGCAAATGAGTTGCAGTATGGTTGTTCATGGTCAGTTTTCGCTTTCCGCCCTCAACAACTGCTTTAAATATTGCAGCCGGATTTGATGGCAGTTTCGGAGCAATATGAACTGTGAGGTTATTTTCTTTCTGCGTGTCGATTATCGGTGTACGTTGACCACCGAATTCAATGTATCCGGAGTCGCCGGCCTGTCCACCCGATTCGCCATAGAAAGGTGTTTTATCGAAAACCAGATGATAAAACTCTTTATTTTTTTGAGTCACTTTGCGGTATCGCGAAATTTGCACTTCAGCTTCCAACTGATCGTAACCTACAAATTCAACCTGTTCAATTTTCTTCAGTTCAACCCAATCGTCAGTTTCCTGAGCAGCCGCATTCCGCGATCTCACCTTTTGTTTTTCCATTTCGGTATTGAATCCGGCTTCGTCAACCGACATGCCTTTTTCACGAAGGATCAGGCTGGTCAGGTCAAATGGAAATCCAAATGTATCATAAAGTGTAAATGCATTGTCGCCGCTGATTTCAGTTGTACCGGCAGCTTTGGCTTTGGCAACCAATTCGTCGAGCAGACGAATTCCGGTTTCGAGTGTCCGGAGAAATGATTCTTCTTCTTCGCGAATCACATTTTCAATCAATCCCTGTTGCGAAATCAGTTCAGGGAAGGCATCGCCCATATTGTTTTTGAGCACTTCAACCAGCTTCCAGATAAATGGTTCTTTGAAATCAAGGAAAGTATATCCGTAGCGAACGGCACGACGCAGAATCCGGCGGATCACATAGCCAGCCTTGTTGTTCGAAGGCAACTGCCCGTCGGCAATCGAGAATGAAATGGCGCGCAAATGATCGGCAATCACGCGCATGGCGATGTCGGCCTTTTGGTTTTCACCGTATTTTTTGTTGCAGAGTTCCGCAATTTTCAGGATTGTATTCTGAAAAACATCGGTATCGTAGTTCGATTTCTTGCCCTGTAAAACCATGCACAAACGCTCGAAACCCATTCCCGTATCTACATGTTTATCCGGAAGTTCTTCCAACTTTCCATCGGCTTTGCGGTTAAACTGAATAAAAACCAGGTTCCAGATTTCAATTACCAGCGGATTGTCCTGATTGACATGGTCGCGTCCTGGAGATTTTGCGCGTTCATCATCGTCACGCAAATCGACGTGAATTTCTGAACAGGGACCACAAGGACCGGTATCGCCCATTTCCCAGAAGTTATCTTTTTTGCTTCCGTTGATGATCTGATTCTCCGGAAGAAATTTTCGCCAAAGGTTAAATGCTTCGATGTCGCGTTCAAGCTTATCGTCGGCACTTCCTTCAAAAATAGAAGCATACATTCGGTCAGCCGGAATCTTCAGCACATCGTGCAACAATTCCCATGCCCAGTTGATGGCATCTTCCTTGAAATAATCGCCAAACGACCAGTTGCCCAGCATTTCAAACATGGTATGGTGATAGGTATCGTGACCAACTTCTTCCAAATCGTTGTGTTTTCCTGAAACTCTCAGACATTTTTGGGTATCGGCAACACGCAGACTTTTTGCCGGCTGATTGCCAAGGAAAATATCTTTAAACTGATTCATTCCGGCATTGGTGAACATGAGGGTTGGATCGTTCTTCACAACCATCGGAGCCGAGCTCACAATCTGGTGCTCTTTTCCGGCAAAAAAATCTAAAAATGCTTTTCTGATTTCCTTCGAATTCATATCAATTTATATCTTTTACAATTTAACTACAAAAATAATCTTGTCCGAAAATTCAATCCACTTTTCCACGGAAACAACTCAAAATGAAAGAAAAAACGCTTGCTTGAAAACACCTCAAAGCAATCATTTCAGGCATTAAAAATTGTTAAAAATCCGCAATTGACTGAAAACCATCAATTTTATAAGCTGAATTTATTAGCTTTGCTGACTGTTGTAACCGGAATTTTCGAAACCGTGCAAAGTTAGATTAAATCCTTAATTTTGATACAGGTCGAATAATTTATTCCATTAACACCGTTTTATGGCGAAAGTCAAGTACAAATTTAATGCTCATACACTTAGCTACGATAAAATCGTCATTAGCTTCAAAACTAAATTCAAGCGATTTTTGGCTTTATTTTCAACTACATTGGTATCTTCGGTACTGATTGCAGTCGGTATTTTGCAATTCTATGAATCGCCCCGTATGCGGGTTCTGCATAAAGAAAACCAACGACTTGCATCTCAATACAGTTTGTTCTACAAAGACCTTTTAACAGTCGAAAAAGTTCTGGATGAAATTGAACAGCGAGACAACAATTTATACCGTGTAGTTTTCGAAAGTGACCCGATTCCATCAACCATCCGGAAAGCCGGATTTGGCGGAGTCAATCGTTATTCTCAGCTCGAATCTTTCGACAATTCCGAACTGGTTATCAAAACTGCTGAAAAATTAGATATCCTTTCAAAGCAGGCCTATATTCAGGCAAAATCATATGATGAGATTCTGAACCTTGCATTGAACAAAGAAAAACTGGTTGCCAGCATGCCTGCCATCATGCCAATCTCGAATAAATCGTTGAAAAGTACTGCATCAGGTTGGGGATATCGCATTCACCCAATTTATAAAATCAGGCAATTCCATTATGGAATGGATTTTACAGCCCCAATCGGAACTAAAATTTGTGCCACTGGCGATGGTGTAGTGAAAGACGTTCAGTCAATTGGAGGTGGATACGGTCGTTGGGTATTAATTGATCATGGATTTGGTTATGAAACCTTATACGGTCACATGAGTGGGTTCAATGTTAAAGTTGGAGATCAGGTCAAACGTGGAAGCGTGATCGGTTTTGTAGGAAATTCAGGCACCTCAACCGGACCCCATGTACACTACGAAGTGCACCGCAATGGAGAGCCTGTCAATCCTCAGTATTACTATTTCAAAGACCTGAATGCTCAGGAATACGAAAAAATGGTTAGCATTTCTTCGAACATTGGTCAAACATTCGACTAAAACTTAAAACAGTGCCATACAAAAAACCAAAAGTAGAGAAAATACTTTTTTCGATCGGAGAAGTGTCTGAGATGTTTGGAGTTAATACGTCAAATATCAGGTTTTGGGAGAATGAATTTGACATCCTGAAGCCTCACAAAAACGCCAAAGGCAACCGGATGTTTACCAAAGAAGACATCGAAAACCTCAAGATTATCTATCATCTTTTGAAAGAAAAAGGTATGACAATTAAAGGTGCACAGAAAAAGCTGAAGGAGAACAAAGAAGACACCATTGAGAATTTCGAAGTAGTCAAAAAGCTTCAGGAAATCAGGCAAATGCTGAATGAAATTAAAGAAGAACTCTGATTTAGTGATGAGTTATGAGATATAAGTTATAAGTTAAAATCTATTCATGCAACTCAAACAAATCACCCAATATCTGGAATCTGTTGCTCCTTTAGACTTTCAGGAATCGTACGACAATGCCGGGCTGAATATCGGTCACCCTGATGATGAAATTTCAGGGATACTGATTACGCTGGATATTACTGAAGAAATTCTGGATGAAGCCATCCAAAAAAACCTGAATCTTATCCTTGCCCACCACCCCATTATTTTTGGCGGAATCAAAAAACTGAATGGCAAAAACTACATTGAACGCTGCGTGGCCAAAGCCATCAAAAATGACATCGCCATTTATGCGGCACATACCAATCTCGACAGTGTTTTTGGCGGCGTAAACAGCAAAATTGCCGAAAAACTGGAACTTCAGAATTGCCGGATACTGGCTCCGACACCAGGCTTCCTGAAAAAACTGGTCACTTTTGTGCCAACCGCTGATGCCGAAAAAGTAAGGAAAGCTTTGTTTGCCGCAGGTGCTGGCAACATTGGAAACTACGATTCATGCAGTTTTAATCTGCAGGGAACCGGCAGTTTCAAAGGAAATGATCAGACCAATCCATATGTGGGAGAAAAAAATCAGCTTCATCTGGAAGAAGAGACTCGCATTGAAACCATCTTTCCAAAACATCTGCAATCAGGAATCATTCGGGCACTCCTGAATGCTCATCCATATGAAGAAGTGGCATACGACATTTATCCGCTCGACAATGAGTATCAGCAAGGAGGAATCGGAATGATTGGTGAGCTCGAAAAACCCATGGATGAAATGCAGTTCCTGCACAAATTAAAGGCAGTTTTTAATTGCTCGGTTGTAAAACACACCCAAATCTCAGGAAAACCCATAAGCAAAGTAGCTGTTTGCGGTGGCTCCGGAAGTACTTATCTGAACAAGGCATTGGCACAAAAAGCGGATATTTTTATTTCAGGAGATTTCAAATACCACCAGTTTTTTGATGCCGAAAACCAACTGATAATTGCAGATATCGGGCATTATGAGAGTGAACAGTTCACTAAAGAAGTTTTTTATGAATTACTTACAAAAAAATTCCCTAAATTTGCAGTCCATTTATCGGAAATAAACACAAATCCGGTGAATTACCTCATTTGAATCAAGTTAAACAATTATAAGTATGACTACACAGTACGTTAGAGACGAAAATAAAAGTGTTCCAATCAGTTCAAAGCTTAAAGCCTTATACGAACTGCAAAATGTTGTTTCTGAAATGGACAAATTCAAGACACTTCGCGGTGAATTGCCTTTGGAAGTTCAGGATTTGGAAGACGAAATTACTGGCTTAAAGACCCGATTCAGTAATTACGAAGACGATATCAAAGATCTGGAAACTGCCATCCACAATAAAAAAATTGCGATCAAGGAATCGGAAAGCCTGATTGCTAAATACACCGAGCAGCAGAATAATGTCCGGAACAACCGGGAATTTGATTCATTGAGCAAGGAAATTGAATTTCAGAAACTCGAAATGGAATTATCGGAAAAACGCATCCGTGAGTTTACAACCGAACTTTCCACTAAAAAAGAAGCCATCGGTTCATCCTCATCTCTTTTGAAGGAAAGACTGGAAGATCTGGATCGCAAACAACACGAACTGGAAGAAATTACTGCTGAAACACAGATCGAAGAAGAACGTCTGAAATCGAAAGCAGAAAAAATAGAAACCAATATCGAAGCCCGTTTGGTGACAGCTTTCAAACGTATTCGCAAGAATGCACGTAACGGACTGGCTGTTGTAACCGTTCAGCGTGATGCATGCGGTGGTTGTTTCAACAAAATTCCGCCACAACGTCAAATGGACATCGCCTCGCGCAAAAAAGTAATTGTTTGCGAATATTGCGGCCGCATTTTGGTTGACAAAGACATTCTGGATTCAATCGAAACAGTCGTGGATTAAATCTTTGTCTTCAGCTCAAAATATAAAAAAACCTTCAGGAGTGATCCGGAAGGTTTTTTTTATGGGTAATAATGGGGCAAATTGCGTTTTCATGCTTCGTAGAGACGCACGGCCGTGCGTCTCTATCATCGAGCTGATATTTGTCGAAGGCAATGCAGAATCAATTCTTCACTTTGTATTTCCCAACTCCCCGGCACAATTTTCCATCGGAAGTTACACCCTCCACAACAATATCAACATCACCATTCTGATCGCTGTTATAAAAGGAAACGTTTGCCACACCGGCAGAGTCGGTTTGAACAATGGGATTCCAATAGAGAGTGCTTCTAAAATCCTTTTTAGTCTCGTCAGGAATCGGAGTTTCGTAATTGGGAGAATAAAACTTTCTTGAAATGGAATAGCCTAATATTTTACCACTTAACATGCCAACTGCATCTTTGGTCTCATATTTCTGACGCTCTCCCCTTTTTAAGTAGAAAAAAACCCCGGGTCCGCCATTTGGCATAAATGCACCAATCTTCACAACTTCAACTTTATCAAAAATACCAACGGGCATACTTGCAATAAATTCGTGGTCGATCGGAACACCATCCAAATAAAACTGAGCACCTGCGTACCTCATCATATAAACATCATTTTCCAGATTTTCGATGATATTACTGTATAAATTATCCTGTTTCGAGACTTCGTAAACATGATCCGGCTCCACATACATCCGGTTGTATCCATCGCCTTTTTTCTTTTTATAAGCCACCACATTGACATTATTCAATAGGATGGTGTCACTCAAATTCCATTTCCGTGTAATTAGGTCTTCATTTCCATCCATCAGGTTTTTTACTGTGCTCACAGCATCCATTTTATTGTATTGATATGCGACAGGCAAAAACGTGGCTGGTGGTGATATGGACGCTTTTTTATCCAATTCAATCGAAGTATTTTTCTTGCCCTTTTGATTTACTGCCTGAAGCGAAAAATAAACATCATTGTAAAAATAGAGGTTGGAAAACAGAAAATGCCCCAACGAATCGCTGGTTTGCAGATACAGACCATACTGGGTCTTTACAAGCATCATGGTCAATTGGCAATTTGCGATGGGTTTGCCGGGTATAATTGAAGTTACAGTACCCCGTATCTGAAGACAAGGTTCTGCCGGATAGTTAATCTCAGGAAAGCGGTCTTCAGTAATTGCCTGCCATTCGAAGTGCCGGTAACCATGAGTGAGAAGGAGATTATCAAGAGCAAGCAAAGTTGAGATGCTGTCGTCTTTAAAGTAAAACGCCGGATCCTCGATAAGCCCTTTCAATTCTGAATTCAGAAGAAAATAGGTCAGGATATTGCCGGGATATTTTTCTGCTTCAAGTTGATTTTCTTTATTGTAAACCGATATGGAAAGATTGGCCGGAAGCGGAGTTCCTCTTTTGGGAAGTGCTTCAAGCTGTATCTGAACCTTTTCCCGACCCAGGTAGTTTTCCTTATCTGTACTGATTTTTACATCCAGAAAATCGTGATGATTAATAAATACGAGTCTTTCACACCGCGGAATCATGTTTCGATCGAACAGGGTAAACTGAACGATTCCCTGTGGCAAAGTATCTTTCCAGACGTCCAGATTACAAACATTATTCTTCAGTTTTACTTCAGACCGATAGGCAACAACACCGTTCGTTTGTGCGACAAGTAGAAATTCATCATTTGGATTACTTTCTATTGAATTTCCTGAAATCTGAAGCTTTAATTTAATTGAGTCACCTGGATCAATCGACAGATTTACTCCAAACTCTTCAGCAACCGGAAGTTTAACTTTCTTTTTCAAGTCACCGGCGATGATTAGTTCGGCAGTGTATTTTTCACCCTTTTCAGGTTTGAGGATAAAATTTCCCATTCCCCGGAATTGGCTTTTAAAACGTGTGATTACATTTCCCTGTTCGTCCAAAACCTGACCTTCAACATCCAAACCTTTCCCATGATTATCAGTAGCTTTGAATGCCATGCAGTTATTTACACCTGCAAGGAAAGTCCCTCCTTCCGGAAAAAACTGAAAATCGACATCTTCTTGTTGGAGTTGTAAAGCTTGATTATTCGCATTTTTAACGCGAGGATTTAATATGACCAGGTCTTTGCGAAAGAACCAGCAATCCTCAAAATTTCGCATCCAACTGGAATAGGCCCGAATCTGATAAACTCCACTCGACAAGGTATCCGAAGCATGAAGATCGCCGTATGCCAGTCCGTTTTGTGCCCAGAATAGCTTCTTCTGAACGACAGTTCCGGAAGAGTTCAAAAGCTCAACATAAAAATTACACTCAGGAATCGGAGAATCTTTAAGGTAGGCTTTAAACCAAATGTCATCGTTTGTCCAGTATGAAGACCGGTCGGTATGAAGATATATTTTCTCCTGCGGAAACTTCGCGTTGTATATTTCGGTTTTGTCCAGAATTTGCTGGTCCTTATTTTCAGGAAAAGGTGAAAGAAGAAACGACTGAAGAAAAATAACAGAGGCAAATGCGATAAGGGAAACAAGCGGCAAGAGTGCTTTTTTCATTGGTTGAGGGTTAGTTTTCTGGCAAAGGTAACATCAGTAAATCCAATGAATAAACCCTTGCACTAATCTTCAAATGTAAAAACAAAAACTTCGCTAAACAATAATTTATCAGGAAAGACATTGTCTTATTCCTGTCAGTTGGACTTCGACGTGAGCGCAGTCAAACGCTTGAATAAAACGACAAAGGATACCAGAAGTTTGAATAAGTGAAACTGATGCTTAAAACTTTATCCTTTGCCGTCACATTTATGTGACGGTCATAAATGAAACTTTTGCTACCAGCTTCCGCCAGCACCACCGCCACCCGACATTCCACCGCCGAAGCCACCAAAACCGCCGCCGCCACCACCACCGGAGAACCCTCCAAATGACCCGCCACCGCGGTTGCCGCTGCCAAGCAGTCCC
>CAIPKZ010000207.1 GCA_903865775.1 uncultured Prolixibacteraceae bacterium
GCTGACCATCCAACACCTACATTATTTCTATTAGCCAAACCCCCAGAACCTTGACCTGCAATAAATCCTATATAAACGTTTTGATAACTTCCACCACCTAATGAAATACCTGAATTTGATCCAATAGCTGTATTTTCATAGCCTGTAGTTACAGACCTCAATGCTCCTGCACCTAATCCCGTATTATTATTACCTGTACTATTTTGTAATGCTTGCCATCCAAATGCCGCAGTATGTTGTGCAACTATTTGAGCAGCACCTGCCTGATATCCAAACATGGCATTTCTATCACCAACAGTGTTAGCTGCTCCAGCACTATATCCCACAGCTGAATTGGAAGCAACCGTGCATAATTTTAAGGCTTCATATCCTATACCTACTGAACCTGATGAACTGACATTACTGTACAAAGCATCCTTACCTATTGCGATATTATTAGCTCCAGTAGTATTTGAATTATAAATGGTCTTCCCTATACCATAGTTATTAAGTGTAGTATCAATCTTTAAATACCTTGGAATGGTTGAACTTCCAGTAGATGATTGTTTCTTCCATCCCATTACTCCTGTTGTCGGGTTAATTACAACATTCGAATCTGAGTCTAAATAATTCAGTCCTTTTACCTGCAACTTGGTTGTAGGCGATTCAACACCTATTCCAACTTTTCCAGGCATCCATACAGTTTGACCGGGAATCTTTGTAGTTATCTGCCCGAAAGCGAAGGCGTTAATGAGTAACACCAGTATAAATATTAGCTTTTTCATGCTTTTAAGAATTTGATTTTTACAGTAATAGCGGAAGCTCCGGTAAGGTCAATTTTCCAATCAACACCATCGTAGTACATTTGAATGTTCGGCTGAGGAATCAATTGGAGTGCATCCACCTCAAAAATTTGGTGAATGAATTCTCCGGTAACCGAAGCTGGGAGGTCAATCGTATTTACATCGGCTACCAGATCGTAATTTTGGGTTACAATCCGTGCCGGAGGGTTCGGGTTTAAAAAGTTTGGAATCATGCTGGATAATCTCCTATAATTACCTGCATCGTTGTTGGAACTCCGCTTGGTGCAAGGATATCAGTGTAAGTGTACTGCCAATAAAATACGACATTCCCCTGCCAGTCCTTAAATATGATGGCATTGATAGTACCATCAGGATTAAACGCTGTAAGTATGCTTTCGAAACGCCTCGGGTAAAGCATTGTATCCAACATCTTATCGGTTACAAAACTACCATCCCCAATATCGAACGTGGTCGATAAATTGCTTACCTCGACTATTCCCGTGATCTCCGAAGCACCTGTGCTTGTTACCTCTTCACATTCCTTGATCCAGGTAACGATATCTGACCAGGCTTTGTCACGGCCTTCAGCTGTATTTAGCCATGTTTCCTGATTCGTGACCTTGTTCAAAGGAATCCTCATATCACCTATGGCGGTTTTTACAATTACGATATAATTGCCTTTCTCGATCTCGGTGTATAAACCAGCACGTTTGAGGGGGAATAGCTTTCCATCCCTGGTTGTTGCCCCATCAGCAGATCCGGAACCATCGAACTCAATGATTCCGTAGGCTTTCTGCAAGAAGTTCTTTGTACTGTCGATTTTCATTGTGTTGGTATAAAATTGTTTTTACTGTAAGCGAACTTTCTTTTGTGTACCGTTAATGTCGAGAATAAGCCAGTAATATCCTGCGTCATCTTTCCAGAATGATGTGGTATTATAGGGAATATCAGGTTCTTCTGTTTGCACGAATATTTTAGGTATTGACGGCTCAACACTCCAATCAAGAATACCGTTTATTCGAAAAAATTGCTCAGATGTTAATGCGGCGAATTTTCCGTAAACCAAATATTTATATCGTGTGTCAGCATCTCCGGTTCTGTTTCTGTTATCAATAACCAGTATATCCGATTCTGTTTCATAATACCCTGCATATGGTCCCAGAAAAACATTTCCATTTCCATCTGTTAACGATCTTCCTGCAAAGTGTCCCAGTAAAACATTGTCTGTACCACTTGTTAAACTATAACCCGCATAATCAGGTGCACAAAAATTATTCGTGCCGGTAATTGAAGTGGAACCTGCGTAGTTGCCGGCATAAAATCCACCACCTGTATTATGCATCCAAAGCGAACCTCCCTTATAGATATTCCCAGATGAGCCAGAGCTACTTTCCATAAAAAGGTTGGTGGAGAATTTTATCGATCCATCAACATGAAGTTTCTGGCTTGGATTATCAGTACCGATTCCAACATTATCGGCATACCTGGTAAATGTCGCGGATCTTCCATTGTTCCTGATCCATGGTATACTATCTGATGAATAGAACTTTTTCCAGCTCATGGCCCCAGAGGTATTACTTACCAGGGCAAGGTCGTTCTCTGATGGAAATCCTGAAGGAACAGTATATGTGGTGTTGGCTGAATAAGATCCCGGCAAAGAAAACAAGAATGTTGCTGATCCAGTAGTATTTTCGAGGCCAAATGTGGCCGAATTTCCTTTTGCCCTTAAACTCGATGTTGCCTTTAATGTACCGTAAAGATAATAGGTACCGAACAAATTATCCCCGCCAGTAGTGTTAACCTTGTTGCTGTCGGATCCGGAGCCGGTAACGGCGCTCCATGTGGTGGTTCCATCACCATTGCTTTTTAAATAACCTATTGACCTATTGAGTGGCAAGGTGTATTGGCTTGAAGTTCTATAGTTTAATACAAACTTACCTTCTACAGTAGCTGTTTTGAAATTGGGGCGTAGTGGATCCTGAAATTGCCCGAATGTATATTGACATTCCATTATAAAAGCTAAGAGTAAGATGCCTAAAATAACTCGCATATTGTTTTTTCGCAAAACTATTCCGATATCATTTCCAGCGAAAGGACAGAATTAAACTGTCCAGGCTTTAACTATTGCAGGCTTTATTCCATTCTCTGTAATAGTAAAGCTGATCTCCTCCAATATTAAGTTTACCTCAAAAGCCCTGTATTTTTTTGTGAAATCAATATTCATTAATTCAAGGGCATCCATAAGTTTTACAAATTCAATTTGCTTTGAATCAGCCTTCCACTGTAACCATTTCTGGTAAAAGCTTGGGAATAGTCCTTTACTTGCATTTGCCGGGGGATATTGTGGCCCAAACCATCTCAGTGTATATTTCTCCCAATCGGGATCTGGAGTAACAAAGGAGTTGAAACTTGTCCCGTATGGATAGGAAAAACCATTTTCAAGCTCAGCTATTCCGCGCCTGAACATAAGGCGTAAAGCGAATTCTGCATAAGCATTTATGCCATTTTGCATATTCTCAAAATTGCCAAAGATGGAGGTAACCGGTGTTTCCCAGCTCCAAGGCTCGTAAGCTCCTATAAATCCAGCGAACCTATGATTTTCGCTGATAAGAGGGCCAATTTCTCCCTCTACCTTTACATCATCTCCAGTTCCATTAATATAGTCTTGAAGGTTCAATGACAGGAATTGCCATTCCAATAAGCCTGTATCTTGATTTTTTTCAAAAATGTAATAAATATCCTCATTTTTCACGAATCCAATGGATCCCTGGTTTGTTGAAGGCAGATCTGTTAACTCAGAAACTTCGTAATAATAAGGGTTTGGAAAAAAGTCGCTTTTCTTTTTTATTCTATCAGCCCAATAGGTGTCATTTGAATCACCTTTCATTGTGAAGCTGTAATTAGTAAGCAACTCCTTTGTAATAACTTTAATATCGCGTGATGTGCGATCACCGAAATCGATTATATCGGTACCTGACAAAACCTCATTTCGAGTAATCATTGCGACTTCTTTATTGTAAAAGTTAAAATATAAGTCAAGACCAAATGGAACTCTTAATGCAATAAAAAAATCCAGCACCTTCATTCGTGGTAAATGATTATTAAGAGAAATTTTCACAACATCATCATCCACAGGATGTTCAAAGTAGATGCACCGATTTGGATTGAAAATACAAGTTTGTTTTAGTTCATTGTTTTCTGTGAAGAAATTTCGTGAAATCGAATAACCAGCTTCGGAAAATATTTTATCAATAACTGCGGCAACGTAAGGGAATGGTGTAATTACCCGTGGGTTATAATGAATTTCATTGGTTTCGTCGTAATACACCATATTCTGGTAAGGCCCTTTTGGATTATCAGAAATATCATTCCACCACAAATCATCGTTAGTTCCGGCGTAATATCCTTTGTTCATTACAGGGAAAATTGCAAATGGTATATCCGGATAACTTTTATCGAAAATGCTAAACAAGTAATTCGCGTGTGACGGGCTGCTCACCTGGTAACTTTCTTCATTAAAAGTCAATTCTGTGAGCAGTTTATTTTTGTTAAAAGAAATGAAATCGCTCCTGCCAATTTTTACATATGCCTCAATTTTATTCAATGAAGTCTGCTTTACACGAATCGTATCACCAGGTAACCGGATCCCATTCATAAAATGCTCGAAGGAAAAATCAGTTGTAAAGGATTGGGCGCTCGACAATCTTGCCGGAAATCCAAATATCGCTCTGTTTTTGGGAGTATTGGGAAGTGTAAAAGGATAAGATGCGCTCCATTCCATTCCTGAATTTGGATCAAACATTGGATTTTTAAGCCTGAACGTGAGTGAAAGATTTTCCACATCGATGGCCTGACCA
>CAIPKZ010000208.1 GCA_903865775.1 uncultured Prolixibacteraceae bacterium
CCAGAAAAGCATCATCCGGTTGCTGGAGGAATGTACTGATCAATTAAAAGTTAAGAAGATTTCAGATTTGGATGAAGTTCATTCATAACTCATAATTTATAACTCACAACTCCAATGAAGGCTTCCTTTAAAAAATATACGCTCAATTTCCGGCATACCTCCGGAACTTCGCGTGGAGTTTACACCACACGCGATTCGTGGTTCATCTTTTTGAGTGACGGAATAAATACAGGAATTGGAGAATGCGCGCCATTACCTGATTTGAGTATAGAGAGTCCGAAAAGAATGAGTGCAAAGCTTCTCCAGGTTTGCGAGGAAATTGGCTTTTTTACCCAGTTTCCTGAAGAATTGCGGGAATGGCCATCGATTCGGTTCGGACTTGAAACGGCCCTTCTCGATCTGAAAAACGGGGGCAATCAAATTCTTTTTCCATCAGCTTTCACTCATGGAGAACAGGGAATTCCGATCAACGGACTGATTTGGATGGGAACGCCAGAATTTATGAAGCAACAAATTCGAACCAAACTTGACGCGGGGTTCAAATGCATCAAAATGAAAATCGGTGCTCTGGATTTTGAAACCGAATTCGAACTCCTGAAAGCCATCCGCATCGAGTTTTCAGCAGATGAAATTACACTCCGGGTTGATGCCAACGGCGCATATACATTTAAGTCGGCACTGGAAAACCTGAAACGACTGTCTGATTTGCAAATACATTCTATTGAGCAACCCATCGAAGCCGGTCAATGGAACGAAATGGCCGAATTGTGCCGGAAATCGCCGGTTCCTATCGGACTCGATGAAGAATTAATTGGTATTTCAAGCCGAACCGAAATGCAGAAACTCATTGAAACCATCCGCCCTGCTTTTTTAATTCTGAAACCCAGTTTGCACGGAGGTTTTGCCGGGTGCGAAAAATGGATTGAACAGGCGGATAAAGCTGGAACAGGATGGTGGATAACCTCAGCACTTGAATCGAACATCGGGCTGAATGCCATTGCGCAATGGGCATTTCATAGGAATGCAAAGGCGGAACAGGGACTCGGAACCGGGCAACTTTTTACCAATAATTTTGATTCACCACTCGAAATCTCGGGCGATCAATTGTGGTTTCGTACAGAGAGAAAGTGGAACCTGACTAATTTGAATGAATTGCAATTGGAAGACGACTTTTAGCAGATCGTTGTAGTCATTAATGGTGATTTGTTTCACGTCATTAATAGTCAGTAATCTTCCAGTCACCCCGAATTCATTTCGGGGTCTGATTCTAATATGAGATGCCGAAACAAGTTCGGCATGACGCTGTGTCGATTCTTTATTAACACAAGAAAAGTTTGCTTGATGTTACAATCTTTGACTAAGAATGATTCAATGACAATGAATGACAAATTTGAAAATGTTTTATCATGACAATGTACACCAATCATATCACTCTGAACGGCAAACAAATTTCTTCAGCAGAAATATTCTGCCAAACTGCTGAATTGACACGCAATCCTGCCATTTCGGACTGGGAAAGAGAGCTGTATTTATTTCTGAATGAGTGTTTTTCGGATTCGGACTTTGTACTGGCTCAGACTTCAGGAAGTACCGGAGAACCAAAGCAAATTAAATTGCCCAAATCGGTGATGAAAAAAAGCGCCGAACGAACCATCGAATATTTTGGATTGAAAAAAAATGACCGGCTGTTATTGAGTTTGCCGTGTCGGTATATTGCCGGTAAAATGATGGTAGTTCGTGCCATAATTGGTCAAATGAACCTGATAACAGTCGATCCGGCGGGTGATTTTGAGATTTTAGCAACCGAAAAAATCGATTTCGGAGCCATGGTTCCAAACCAGGTATTCAATATTTTGGACCAACTATCAGGAAAGGAAAAATTGCAAAATGTCCGGAATTTGCTGATTGGTGGTTCAGCTATTTCGACCGGACTGGAAAGCAAAATCAGTACACTTTTAAGTCGCGTCGTTTCAACCTATGGCATGACTGAAACGGCTTCGCACATTGCCATTCGTGAACTTTCCGGGGAACAGAAGTCAGATTATTATCACTGTTTGCCTGAAATTTCAGTTAGCTTGAATGAATTGGATTGTCTTCAAATTCATCTGCCTGAACTAGCCGAACCGCTTCAAACCAACGATCTGGCTGAACTTCAGTCAGACAAAAGTTTTAGAATTCTTGGCCGGGCCGATTCGGTAATTATTTCAGGAGGAATAAAGCATTCGCCCGAAGCGATTGAGAAAAAGTTGGAAAATATCATCCGGCAGCGCTTCATCATTTCAGGGCTTCCTGACGAAAAACTCGGAAAAAAACTGGTATTGATTATAGAAGGTAAACCGTTCGATACGAACATTCTGGAACAAAAAATAGCTGCAGATCTACAACCCTTCGAACAACCCAAAATCATTATTTTCCTGAATAAGTTTCAGGAAACTACATCAGGAAAAATTATAAGAGAAGCCCCCTAAATCCCCCGAAGGGGGACTTTTGCATTCTACAAACCGAGAACATCTGCTCAATTTTTGATCAAACTGATTAAAGCCTTAGAAGGCATGGCCTCGCCTCTTTTTGGGGAGAGGTTGGAGAGGGGCTTTTCACCATTCACCGATTTTAAACTTTTACTGACCGATCATTGATGCATTGGCGGTTACACCAAATATACCTTTACATCATCAAAATATCATGTTATGGAAAAGCATATTGAACACAAGAAACATTCAGGATCCTTTTTAGCTTATGTGCTGATCATTTTTGGAATACTGTGGATACTGAAACAAAGTGGTTGGGACATTCATTTTCCCAACATCGGGGTATTCTTCGCAGGAGTCGGTAGTTTCTTTGGGAATCTTTCTCACTGGTCAAATGGTGCATTACTACCGTGGCTGGTCATTTTCATCGGAATTTTACTCATTGCCGGTCGCAGGTTTTTAGGAGCATTGCTGGTTGTCGTTCTGATGATGATCATTTTGCCTCATTTTCTGATTATTCCGGGCATTCTGATGGTTCTCTTTTTTCCGGTTATTCTGATCATCATTGGAATAGTAATACTTTCAAAATTATTCTGAAGCATCAAATTTTCCGGATTAACCGATCAAATCAGGCGTTTTACCGATCGGAGGTCTGTCCGGAACTGATAGTGATTACATTTACAACAATTTAAAAGTCATATTATGGAACGTAGAGGCAGTGAAAAGAGACTTTATTTTGGGATTATTCTGATTGTTCTTGGAGTAATTCTGATTTTGGAACGGTTAAACCTGATTCCGGAATCAATGGCCGATTTGCTTATTTCCTGGCAAATGCTTTTGGTCGGAATTGGTATACTTTCGCTTATTGGAGGTAATCGAACAGCCGGAACAATACTGATTATCATTGGAGGAACTTTTATGATCCCCGAACTGATTACAGTTCCTCATGAAATACGGCAGATTTATTTCCCGTTAATATTGGTTGCTATCGGTGTATCTATCTTATTTCGTCAGCGCGATCATCGTAAATTCAGGATTGGAACTGTACCAGAAGAGAATATTGCAGATAGCAAACCTTCGGATTCTTATAATTCATTCAACACATTCGATGATTTTGTGATTTTCGGAGGCCGCGAAATCTTTGTCAATTCGCAAGCTCTGGCAGGCGGAAAAGCGACCTCTATTTTCGGGGGAATTGAATTCGATTTGCGAAAGGCCAATTTGCAGCCGGGTGGTGCAGTAATCGATTGTGTCAGTGTTTTCGGTGGATGTGGCTTTAAAATTCCAATGGACTGGAACGTCCGAAACGAAGTGACTACCATTTTTGGCGCCTTCACCGATAAACGGGGCGATACTTACAGCGAGAAATATTACGACCCCTCAAAAACTATCGTGATTAAAGGAGTTTCTATTTTTGGAGGCATTGAAGTGAAACACTTCTAATCCATGAAACATCCATTAACCAATAATTACAGATTACTTGGCGTCTATGTCTTGTTTTGGGCTGTTATTGGCATCACCAATATTATTCTACAGGTGCTATGGTATGATGTGCCTTTAATCTATTCCTTGCTCGATACCGGTACCAATTATGTATTGTATCCATTGCTTGGCTCGAGCATCTGGTATAGCATCAGGTACAACAGTCTGGAAGAGGTTGGTATTTTTCGTCTGGTCATATTTCACTTTATTGCAGCTTCAATTCTTTGTGGCATCTGGGTTTATATCAGTTATGCCATTTATCAGCCCTTTATTTCTGAGGAAAATAATTTCCTGAAAAATGGACTTCCGCCCAAGATTTTTGCCGGATACATCATGTACGCCATTTATCTTGTTTTCTTTTATGCGGTAAATTATTACCAGAGTCTGAAGGAGAAAATCAAGAAAGAAGGAGAATATAAAGCATTGATTCGTGAAGCTGAACTACAGGCATTGAAATCACAGATCAACCCGCATTTTCTTTTTAACAGCCTGAATTCCATTTCGTCGCTCACGGTAAGCGATCCGGAGAAAGCCCAGGAAATGGTTATCAACCTTTCGACTTTTATGCGGTATTCCTTGATGCATAACGAAAAAGAGATGGTGTCGTTTTCGAGGGAACTGGAAAATATCAAACTTTACCTGAGCATCGAAAAAGTTCGGTTCGGGAAGAAGCTCAATGCTGAATTCGAAATTGACGCTTTTTGCCTTGAAGCTGAAATTCCAAATATGATTTTGCAACCACTGTATGAAAATGCGATCAAATACGGGGTCTATGAAACGACCGAACAGGTAACCATCAAGACTACCTGTGAATGTGATGGTAATGCGCTGAAGATTAATATCGTAAACGATTTCGATTCCGGCTCAATCAAGCGGAAAGGAGAAGGTATTGGATTAAGAAACATCCGGAAGCGGATGGAAATAATATACAACCAGCCCGATTTGTTGAGAATTACCGATCACAAAACCAGCTTTGAAGTTCAATTAATCATACCACAAAAACAAGCCTTGTCATGAGTGAAAAATTAAAAACCATCATTATTGAAGACGAAGAACTGGCCCGAAACCTGTTGCGTTCGTACTTGAAAGATCATCCTGATATTGAATTGATTGGTGAATGTGAAAATGGCTTCGATGGAGTGAAGGCCATCAACGATAAAAAACCCGATCTGGTGTTTCTTGACATTCAAATGCCCAAGATTACCGGATTCGAGATGATTGAACTGCTCGATTTTAAACCGCAGATTATTTTTACAACGGCTTACGATCAATATGCTCTGAAGGCCTTTGAGCTCAATGCAGTAGATTATTTGCTGAAACCATTCTCGAAAGACCGGATGATTGCCGCCATTGACAAAGTCAAGCACCGCATTCAGAATGAAGAGAAAATTGATGAGAAACTCGAAGAGCTATCCAATTTCAGGCCGGGCGAGGAATTTATCGACCGGATCGTGGTAAAAGACCGCTCTAAAATCCATATCATTACCGTCGATCAGATTCGTTACATCGAATCGCTCGACGATTATGTGATGATTTACACCCACGATGGACGGCATATCAAACAGAAAACAATGAAGTTTTTCGAGACGAACCTTGACCCAAAAAACTTTATCCGGATTCATCGGTCCTACATTGTTCAGGTCGACAACATCGCCGAAATTCAGCAGTACGAAAAGGAATCGTACATCGTGATCCTGAAAGATGCAGCCAAAACCAAGCTTAAAGTGAGTAAAACCGGGTATAAAAAGATTAAGGAGGTTTTACACTTCTAAAGGTGCCCGGGTATATGAATAAAATTATCAGAGTCAACCTAAAGGGAAAATCCCGAAAAGACAAAAGTCCTGCGATTATCGCAGGACTTTTGTTATTTTTGGGATGTAAATTATAAACCTC
>CAIPKZ010000209.1 GCA_903865775.1 uncultured Prolixibacteraceae bacterium
AGTCCAGTTTCCGGCATTTCCGGCAACGCTGTAAATCAGTTCACCGCGACCAAAACCTATCGCCAATGGATCGTTGTGGCACGATTTGCAACTGCGACCTACACGCTGAGTAGTGTGCCCTGAAGTGGGCGCATATAAACGGTGAAAGCTTTTACCTTTTCCTTTTTCAAACGACTCTTTATCGATTGTCATGACCATTCCGGGCATAGCAGTTACCACCTTATTTGTGGTTGAATTAATACCCAATACCGGTGGTTCGGCCATACTTTTTCCGGCGAATTCAACCCACGTGCTTTTGGTAGTTTTTCCGGTCAGTAAATCGAATCCGACAGTTTCTTTCTCGAACGAATTGTGGCAGCCAATGCACTGCGGTACCCAAGCCGTGTGACAAGCTTCGCAACTCAAACGGCTATGTCCTTTTCCTTTGGTGCAAACCGAAGCTGCTGGTTTCGACTCATGATCTTTTCCGGTCAGTTTATCTGTCAGAAAAATCCGGTTAAGTGAATCAACACTGGTATTCAAGAGCGCCTGCATGTTTATTTTGGTTTGCACCACTTTGGTTTTCGGATTAGTTTTTCGCAGCCAGACAATCATCTGCGATTCCTTGTCGGGAAGCAACGAAACTGCTATTGAACTGACTTTTCCTGAATTGTGGCAATCTACGCATTGAATACCGACGGCCTCTTCTTTATGAGCGTGATGTTTCCCATCACCCATGAGGTCGTATGAAGTATGGCAATCGATACACGACATTCCCTTTTCATGGTGAACATCAGCCTGTATAAATTCGAGTAGCCTTTCATCAGGCAAAACGCGGGTTTTGGCTAAACTGTTTGCGGTGGTTCCTTCTGCGGTTTCGTTCCAGCCTTCGTAATTGAGCGAAATCCGGCCCGAGCGACTGTGGCAACTCAGGCATCGGTCGTTCGAAACCTGAATGTCGATGCTTGGATGAATTTCCGGGAAATTAGCTGAATTTTTTGCCTGCATTCGTTTCATGCTTTGTGTGGCCTCATCGCTGTAGTGCAGGTGACAGGCATTGCATCCGCCACCCCGTTCGAGCCAGCCGGCATTTCCGGTTTTGGTCTTTTCCATACCCAGGTGACAGCCCGCACAAAGGTTTCGCAGGTGAGTGTCTGCTGCAGAATGACCAAGATTTTTGACATTAAAAGTATCGTTGAGCGAAGCCGTTTCGCCAAAAACGAATTTATCAACGGCAATGATTCCACTCTGGCTGGTCATCAGCGATTTCTGCATCCGGTTAGCCATATCCGGATGGCAGTTTTGAGTACCACAGGTTTGTTGCACATTGGAGAAATTGCCCGGCACCAAAATCATGTTCCGGTGTGCCTTCGACTTCGAAGTTGCATACGCATCGCCCTGATGACAGGCCACACAGCCCATTACTGACGGATTGTGCGATTCGGATAAACCGGTCATAGCCGAATGACAAAGCAGGCAACTTTCCCTTTTTTGATTGTCAGGAATGATTACTGGCTTATCAGAACTGAACAGATCCACAGGATCAAAAATCAGGAGTTGCTCTCCGGAAAATTGGTTTTCTTTCCACGATTTCCATTCCCAGTTTTCGCCCCGGAAAAGCAGTGCAACCAGGGTCATGGTCAGGTAAAGAATGCCGGCAACCATCAAAATGCGTTTGGTCAGTATGCTGTATTTTTTCCTGAATATGGGAAGGAAATAGATCACGGATAGCAAAAGGAAAATCAGGACAATGATGTAGGCCGGATGGCTGGTCAGGTGCAGCATTTCCTGAATGCCAACAAAAAACCAGGGACCTTTGATTTGCTGACCGTTGGATTGACCCAACGGCGCCCGAAACATCAGGCTGAAAATTAATATGATCAGAAAAACGATGATCCAGGATTTTCTTTTTGGCCAGATGGTTTTCACGTGATCGTAAACCGCAACAAACAAAAGAATGGTTCCGGTGGCAATATGCTGAACGTATATCATTTGATAGTTCCCGTCTCCACCGGAAAACGCCGAACTCAACAGTTTACCAAAAAACGGGACCGATTCGAGAAGGGACGCCAAAATCCGTCGCGCCTGAATGCCGGCTGCATCGCCTTTCAGGATAAAACCTGAAATCATTTCGTAGCCCAGGAAAATCAAAACCAAACACAGAATCAGCCAGGTTCGCCGATTCCGGATGTTGGTTTCAGTCGATTTTGAAAGGTGATCGTACACATGCAGAACGCTGAAAATGAAGAATAACTGGGCGCTCCAGTAATGGAAATTCCGCACAAAAGATCCGGTAGGATTAAAGAGCAGTATGTCAGAAACAGACTGATGGGCATGCGTGAAATCGTACGGAATGGCCAGCAAAATCCCGCTGACGGCACAGATCAGCAGCGACGAGCTTGCTATCCATCCGGCAGTATCAAATTGCAGGAACTTTTTTAGTTTTTGCAGGTGCATTCCGAAAACCAATTTTATAATTATAGATTAATTACTTTCTCTAAAACACCAGTTACCTCGTCATCCTGAACTTGTTTCAGGATCCCAACCATTTTTTGATGGACCCCGAAATAAATTCGGGGTGACGGGCTGATTTTGTTCTTGCAAATCAAGTTGTTTTTCCGAAGGGCTGCAACCTCACCACCCATTGCCCATTTTTCTGATCAAAGCGGCACTCAATTTCCTGCAAAGGTTTTGTGGCCGGGCCTTTCAACGGATTTCCGGTTTCGGCATCAAATTGCGAACCGTGGCAATTGCATTGCAGTATTGTTCCTGTATTTGTTCCGATCCTACAACCTGCATGAGTACATTTGGTTAAAAATGCACGAACAGTATGATCATTCCTGAAGATGTAATATTTTTCGAAATAGCTGATTCCCATCGGAAAATCCTTCCCGTGCCAGTATTCCAATCGGTTCTCTCGTTCAGTCTGAAAACCTGAAAGCCGGTGCCAGATCCAAACAACCAGTCCAAAAATAAAAGTTGTTCCAATCCGAAAAAAAGATTTTCTGGTGATCAGTTTTTGTTTTTCCATAATATCGGCCATTCGGCGATTCAAATCTACAACTTTTATATCTGAACCAACAAAGCTGTATTTTTGCCTGAAATGCGATAAGTCACTTTATTTTATGACACAGGTCATAAAATAAAGTGAGAACATTGAGTGTTGTTTATTTGATTGAATTAGAGGTACTTATGTTGACGTCTCTAATTATGTAGATATTTAGAATCTCTGTTCGTTGTTAAGTTCAAGGTTTCATATACTTTTGTTTAAACCGATGTTTAGAATCAAATATTTTAAGTATTGGTATTCAATAAAACTCTAAATATCAGTAGAATGCATACGAGGAGGAAGTTTATTAAAATCAGTTCATTGGGTATTGGAGTAACTGCCTTTGCCGGAGGAATGGCAAAATGGGCCATCGGCTCAACTTCACCAACCAATATTTCAACCGGTTCACAATCTCTTGCTTTTGGGAAAAAGGTTGCGACCTATTGTGAAGTCTGTTTTTGGAAATGTGCCGGCTGGGCTTATGTCACACCCAACAATCAGATTCAGAAAATCATTGGAAATGCCGATGATCCTCAGTGCAACGGTCGCCTTTGCCCTCGTGGAACCGGAGGCGTCGGTATGTTTTCTGATCCCGACCGGTTGAAAACGCCTTTAATGCGCGTGACCAAAAACGGTGAGCAAACCTATCGGGAAGCCAGTTGGGACGAAGCGCTTGATTTCATTGCCAAAAAGATGAAGGAAATTGCTGAAAAACATGGCCCGGAAAGTATGGCATTGTTTAACCATGGTTCATCGGGCAAGCATTTCACACAACTGCTCAATGCATTTGGTTCGAATAATGTGACAGCACCTTCGTTTGCTCAATGCCGCGGTCCAAGGGATACCGGCTTTGAACTCACTTTTGGCGAGTCGGTGAGTAGTCCGGAAGTAACCGATATTCGCGACACACGTTGCATGGTTTTGATTGGTTCGCACATAGGCGAAAACATGCACAACGGGCAGGTTCAGGAAATGTCGGAAGCAATCGATAAAGGAGCCGTAATTATTACCGTTGATCCGCGACTTTCGACTGCTGCAAGTAAATCGAAATACTGGTTACCGATTAAACCATCGACTGATCTGGCATTGCTTTTATCCTGGATTCACGTTCTTATTTACGACGACATTTACAACAAGGAATATGTAGTCAAATATGCTGAAGGTTTCAACGAACTGAAGGAACACGTAAAAGATTTTACTCCGGAATGGGCGTATGGAATTACAACCATTAAACCGGAGCAAATCCGCCAGACTGCCCGCGAAATGGCCAATGCAGCACCCGCAGTGATCATTCATCCCGGACGGCACACCACCTGGTATGGCGACGATGTCCAACGTTCACGGGCCATTGCCATTTTGAATGCCTTGCTGGGTTCATGGGGAAACCGCGGTGGAATTTTCCTGAAAGAAGGAATTAAAATTCCGGAGTTTCCGCATCCGGCCTATCCAAACCCAGCCTGGTCGTGGCAGGATACATTGAATGGAAGATATCCGCTCGCCAAAGAATCAATCACAAATACCATTATAGAAGCCTCTATTCCGGAAGAAGGAAAAGAGCATCAGATCAAAGGTTGGATCGTTTCAGGAACAAACCTGATTGTGGCAATTCCTCTGAAGGAACAATTGTTGAAAGCCATGCAGTCGCTCGAATTGCTGGTGGTTGTCGACACCATGCCGATGGAAATTACCGGGTATGCCGATGTGGTTTTGCCCGAATGCACTTACCTGGAACGGTACGACGATTTGCGCGCGACTGCCCACCGCGAACCAACCCTTTGCCTGAGAATGCCGGCAGTCGAACCGTTGTACGAAACTAAACCTGCATGGTGGATTTCGAAACAAATCGGTGAGCGTTTGGGTCTGGGGGCATATTATAACTATACAGATTTCAAGGAAGTCATCGACTGGCAGCTGAAACAGGTAGGTTTAACGCTCGCCGAAATGGAGCGGATTGGCACGAAAAAATTTGCCCGTAAAACACCGGTTTATATTGATCCTAATTCGGATTACCAATTTAAAACCACTTCAGGAAAAATACACTTTTATTCCAAAGAACTGGAAGAAGCCGGGTTTGATCCGATGCCAAAATATACCGCACACGATCAGCCTGAAGATGGATTTTACCGCCTGATCTACGGACGTGCGCCGATGCATACCTTCAGCCGTACGGCCAACAACCGGAACCTTGTTGTGTTGATGCCTGAGAATTCGGTTTGGGTAAATCCGCAGGTTGCCGAATTGTGGGGACTGAAAAAAGATCAATATGTCTGGCTGAAGAATCAGGATGGAATTGTTTCCAATTTTTCGGTCAAGGTGCGGGTTACAGAACGTATCCGCTGGGACTCGGTATATATTGTACATGGGTTCGGGCATCACCACAAACCGCTCACATACGCTTTCGGGCGCGGTGTGAACGATACCGAACTGATCAGCAAAATTTCAGTCGACCCGATCATGGGAGGAACCGGAATGCGCGGAAACTTTGTCACCTTCGTTAAAGATGAACCAAAAAAGGAGGCTAAATCATGAGATATGCAATGGCTATTGATACCCGGAAATGTGTAGGTTGCAGCGATTGTGTGATAGCCTGCCAGACCGAAAACAATGTTCCGCTGGGGTTCTGCCGCGATTGGGTTGTTGAGGTTGTTGACGGAACTTACCCGAATGTCAGCATTGAACTTCGTTCCGAACGATGCAATCATTGCGACAATTCGCCCTGTGTGCGTTGCTGCCCGACCGGTGCGAGTCATTTCGAAGAGGGCGGAATAGTTCTGGTGGAGCACAACAAGTGTATTGGCTGCGGAGCCTGCATTCAGGCATGTCCGTATGATGCACGGTATTCGCATCCGGAAGGATATGTTGACAAATGTACCTTCTGCATTCACCGGGTTCGCGAAGGAAAAGATCCGGCCTGTGTGAGCGTTTGCCCTACAAGTTGCATGTATTTTGGTGATCTCGACGATCCGAATTCGAAAGTCGTGAATATGCTGAAGAACCGGAAATTCAAATCGCTGGCTCCGGAAGCAGGCACCAAACCACAGATATTTTACCTCGTTTAAACGACTAAAACCAACGACTAAGAAAAATTGAAACCTGGTTTCTTCTAAAGTCTCTGTGGTAAAACTGAAATGATGACTTTGCCTTTTTTAAGCCCCGAGTACTCGGGGTTTGGAGGGGGCTTTAAATGATAAAACTATGAGAGAAGAATTGTTTGCAAGCGGACGTAACATCCCGAATATCGATCCTTATCTGAATATCTGGCACTGGCAGATTCCGATTTACCTTTTTCTTGGCGGACTTGCTGCCGGAATCCTCTTTTTTGCCGGAGTATTTACCATTATGGGAAAGGCGCATAAAATGCCCGCAACAGTCAAGAAAGCACCGATGATCGTGCCATTTGCCCTGATTTTCGGTTTGTTTATGCTTTTTCTGGATCTGAAACACAAACTCTATTTCTGGCAGCTTTACACAACCATCCGCCTGGAATCGCCCATGGGGTGGGGCGCCTGGGTTTTAATGATTATCACGCCCATTTCGTTGCTCTGGTGTGCCAGTTACATCAAAGAGTTTTACCCCAATTGGGACTGGAAATTTAAATTCCTGAATACGTTTGAAGCCTGGGTAATCAAAAACAGGGTCATCGTGGCCTGGCCAATGACTATTTATGCCGTCATTCTTGGTATTTATACCGGAATTTTACTTTCGGCCTTTAACGCCCGTCCACTATGGAATACCTCGATTCTGGGGCCGCTGTTTCTGGTCTCCGGCATGTCAACCGGAGCAGCCATTATCATCATGCTGAGCGACGATCACAAGGAACGAAAAATCATGGGGCGCATCGACATTCTGCTCATTGTTATTGAGCTGTTTTTTATCGTGCATCTGTTCATGGGCTTTTTGGCTGGATCGGAAGCCCAGATTGATGCGGCAAACCTCTTCCTGGGCGGAAAATTTACCGCCCCATTCTTTACTTTTGTGGTATTGCTTGGCCTTATATTTCCGGCAGTCCTCGAAATTTTTGAACTGAAAGGATTCAAAGTGCCGATATATGTTCCGGCGATTCTGGTGTTGATCGGCGGATTGATATTCAGGTTTCTGATGGTAGAAGCCGGACAAATTACACGATATTTGTATTGATGCGACGATTTGGATTTTAAATAGAATCCACACTAACAAGTCATTAATAAAATGTTCATTGAAACTTACCACGAAGTGGTAATATATTAGTCACCCCCAATGAAATTGGGGGAAAAGAATAAGAAAGAAACTGAACCCTGAAGAGGGTTCAATATAAAAAATTCTTGTAATTGAACCCCTTCCGGGTTCATCCTAATGTTCTGAATTTCTTCCCCCGGTTTTACCGGGGGTGATTAACATTTAATCCCTTCGGGATTGCTATAAGTAATATAATAACACTGTATATGAAAAAAATAAAAAACGATGGATCGTTCTATGTCAATCCCTATTTAGGCGGAGTGATATTGGGAACTGTTCTTTTGCTTTCATTTTACATTTCGGGCCGGGGACTCGGTGCCAGCGGAGCGGTGAAAAATACGATTGCCGCTACCGTGAATGTTGTTGCTCCTCAGCATGTCGAGAAATCGGCTTACTTTAGCCAGTTTGCCGGTGGTGATAAAAGGCCGATGAATAACTGGTTGGTTTATGAAGTGCTTGGAGTTTTGGCCGGAGCTTTTTTTTCAGGAATAATTTTTAACCGGCTGAAATTAAAAGTGGAACATTCACCCAAAATCACCTCGCGTCGCCGTTTGATTTTTGCATTACTGGGTGGACTAATCTTTGGATTTGGCTCTCAGCTTGCACGTGGTTGTACCAGTGGTGCTGCTCTGAGCGGAATGGCTGTTCTGTCGTTGGGAGGTTACATCACGATGGTGTCAATTTTCGGAACGGCTTTCATTGCAGCCTGGATATTCCGTAAAAACTGGATTTAAACTTTTCAACTATAAATTATGATCGGACCAATCATTTCATCAGGAATAGTCTCGCAGGCATGGGACAATATATTTGCCTTAATCCTGGGTATGGGTTTTGGCTTTGCACTCGAATCGTCGGGTTTTTCTTCGTCACGAAAAATTATCGGAACCTTTTTTGGCTACGATTTCGTGGTTGTAAAAGTTTTTTTCACTGCAGCAATTGTTGCTTCAGTGGGTTTGCTTTACCTCAGTTACTTCGGACTTTTGGATTTCTCGCTGCTATACATTCAGCCAACCTTTCTGACTTCGGCCATCGTGGGTGGAATCATCATGGGCATTGGGTTCGCGATGGGTGGTTTTTGCCCCGGAACCAGTTTGGCCGCCTGCGCGGTTGGACGAATCGATGGCATGGTTTTCTTTGGAGGAATGTTTATCGGTGTATTTCTGTTTTCTGAATCGTTCCCGATTTTCGAAAATATGTATTACAGCGGTTCGCAGGGAGCAAAAATGATTAATTCCGCCTTTGGAATTTCTCCTGAACTGTTTACATTTTTCCTGGTTTTGGCCGCAGTAGGCATGTTCTTTGGAGCCGCATGGGTTCAGAAGAAGGTGAAAAAAGTTGAATACTAGACCATGAAGATTTCTGAATTAGGCGTGATAAGTTTTGAGATAATTTAGATGCAAACCTTGAACCGGCTTTTTTTAAGCCCCGAGTACTCGGGGTTTGGGAGGGGCTTATAAACTTAAATAGATGGAAAGAAAATACACCATACTTGCAGTTCTTCTGATTGTGCTGGCCCTCGGTCTGGTAATCCTTCCGAAGAAAAACGACCGGAAAGAAACTGATCCGAAGATTTTGCTCAGTTCCATTGCAGAACGGTCGCGTTATCTGACAACAGATCAGGTTACTCACCGGATCATTGAAAACGATCCAACGCTGCTGTTGATCGACCTTCGGAGTGCCGGGCAGTTTAAGGCATTTTCGTTGCCCGGGGCGGTGAATATATTACCCGATTCGCTTTTCAGTCAAACGAATAACGAACTGTTAAATCAATCAGGAAAAGACAAAGTATTTTTTGCCAATTCCGATCTGGAGGCTGAAAAAGTCTGGTTGATTTGTACCCGATTCTCGGTTAAACGAATTTACATCATGAAGGGCGGGATGAACGAATGGTTTAATACGATCATCAAACCAACGGTGGCATCTGCGACATCCTCATCGGCTGAGCTGGATTTGATCAGTTTCAGAAATGCAGCACGCCAGTTTTTTACAGGAACGGGTCAGGCTACCGCACAATCTGCTACATCAAAGTCTCCTGAAAAAGTTCAGGTTGTCAGGAAAGCTGCCACCCGAAGTGCTGGCGGAGGATGCTGATTCATTTTTAATTAGAAGTATTGGTTTAAAATAAATACATAAAACAACCGGACATGAATAGCTTTTTGAAAGCAAACCTGCTATGGTTAAGTTTATTGGGAGTGGCTGTAATCATTGTGGTTCTTGCATTTATTTTCAGGCCGAATGCAGCAGAATATCAAATGGGGGCATCGGAAACTTTGAAATGGATGAATAAAACACCAATGGAAGTTGCTATTGATAATATGGATGGGAAGCAGCTCATTGACATTCGTCCGGTAGATTTATTTTTACAGGGACATGCTGAAAATGCGATCAATATTCCTGTTCGTAATCTGCTTGATCAGGAATCTGTCAGCTTGTTTGACGAACTTCGTGAAAGCGGAAAAGAGGCAATTCTCTATGGAAGCGATCAATTGCAGACCACTGCCCCGTGGCTGCTGCTTCAGCAATTAGGCTATCAAAATATTAAAATCCTGAAAGGCGGATACTCCTCCGATCAAAAATTTAAGGAAACTGCTTTGTCGTCCACTGAAATCCTACAATTGGATACCGCTGCAATTCATGTAAAATCCCAATTAATTGAGGCTCCATCAGTAAAACCTGAAAAGAAGAAATCAGAGGCAGTAATTCCTGTCCGGAAAAAAGCGACTTCCGGAGGAGGTTGCTGAGATTATACCGGAACATCGGGCTGAATAAAGTTTTGAACTACAGACTTATTTTACCAATAAAACTTCATGAATGGCCTTCTCAATGGCTTCCTTAGGCAGTGCCCCCATGGTTGCCTGAGGCTGGCCGGTAATGGGAATAAAAAGCAGTGTTGGCAAGCTTGTAATTCCAAGGCTTTGAGATAGTATCTGTTCCTTATCGGTATCTACTTTGTAAACAATTACCTTTCCGGCAAACTGTTTTGCAATTTCTTCAACACGGGGCGATAATTGCTTGCAATGGCCACACCAGGTTGCATAAAAGTCGATAATGGCAGGCAGCTTTCCTTCGTATTTCCACTCCTTATTGACTTCGTAATTAAATACCTTTTGCTTAAACTCTGCGTTTGTCAATACAATCACAGTTCCGGTACCTGAGGTGAGATTACTGTCTGACTTGCCTGGGTTACCAGCATTGCAGTTGCTCAGTAAGAATAACATTCCAAGCGATATTGAAATCCGGATTTTTTTCATGGTTTTTTTGTTTTTCTATTCCTCAGCATCTTCCTCTTGCACAAGGACTGTTCACCAAAAAGTAACCCAATGCACCACCCCAGATGGTACTCATGAAGGGACTACTTGTAATGGCACAGGTTCCCGATGTACATCCGACAAAGTGATAATAGGAAAAGCCGGCAATGGCGCCTATCGTAACAGAAAGAATGGGTCTCCAGAAATTCCAGGTTTTAAGATTCTCTTTGAATGTTCCCTGGCTTGGTTTAACTTCACAATTATTTTCCATAGCAATTATTCTAATTTATTTACCTGCAAAACTACTAAAAGAATAACATGAATCGCATTAGTAGCACTTAAATCTTTTTAGTGACACTAATTCAGTTATATTTGTATCATGAGAAATGTTTTATGAGCGAAATCTTCAGCAATAGTCTTAATCCTGAACAACTGGAGGAAATGTTCAGGAGCGACGATAAATGCCTCGAATTTTTGGCCGCAATAAAATGGACCAATGGGTTTGTTTGCAAGAAATGTGGCAACACCAACTCATGTCCTGGGAAGGAATCCTTTTCGCGCCGTTGCACCAAATGCAAGGCCAAGGAAACCGCTACCAATGGAACCGTTTTTCATGGGGTGAAATTCCCGATCAGCAAAGCTTTTTATATTGCTTACCAGGTTTGTAAAGGCAAGGAGGATGTTTCATCCTACGAATTTGGACGCCGGCTTTCGCTGCGCCAAATGACCTGCTGGAATTTTAAAACCCGGATTCAGCATGCGCTGGGTGAAATGGAAAATCTCTCTGAAAAAGAAAGAACTTCGATGGAGAAGATACTGACAAGCTAATGACTTTTTTCTATTGACACTTTCCTTGTTATTTTTGCGCCACTAAAAGAAACACCGGATACACTCTCCCGGATTCGCGTTCCATTTCGAAACATTTCTTGTTTTCAATATTCCTGAATCCGGCTTGTTTCATTATTCCGGCGAGGGTTTCAGGATCGAACCCCCAATGAACCTTAACATCCGGGCCGTGAAACGATCCGTCTTCAGGATATAAGTCAGCAATAGCCAGATATCCATCCGGATTCAGCATCGAATAAAACGTGTGGATTATGGTTTCATAATCATTCACATGATGTAAAACCATCTGATTATAAATGATATCGAATGTCCCATCAAATTTTTTATGCTCCAGGTCGAACCACAGCGGTTTGATGTGCCCGGTTTTGAAATAATCAGCCTTTTCTTCGCAGACTTTAATCATTTCCTGAGAACTGTCCATCAGGGTAATTTCTGAAAATTTGTCTTTGAGCAAAAAACTCAGAATACCAGTTCCGGCTCCATATTCGAGAGCTTTCATCGAAGAATTCAGTGGAATCCTTTTATCAAGTTCAGCGGCAATAGCTACCGAACGATTCATGTGCATTTTATCTTTGTCCCATTCACGGGCCCGGGCATCAAATTCACTCATTTATTTGTATTTTAAATTTCATTCATGTTTTTATTTTCAAGATCAGGATTTCAGATCAGCATATCCAGTGAGGTTGCTTCCAACTTATTGTAGGTATATTGCCTGATATCCTTGAACGTTCCACGGATTAAACAACTCTGTTCGTCAATGCAATGTTCACAGTGTTCGTAGTATTTCTCGGAGGTGCAGGGAAGCAAGGCAATGCTGCCTTCAAACAGCCGGACGATTTCAAGCAGATTGATGTCTTTTGGATTTTTTATCAGGAAATAACCACCGTTTTTACCCAGCTTGCTGCTCAGATAGCCGTTCTTTTTAAGTTCGAGTAAAATGGATTCGAGGAACCGTTTTGGAATCTTTTCACTTTCGGCTATTTCATTAATCATCAGTATCCCTTTTCCATATTCTTTTGCAAGCCGGACCAATGCCAGCATGGAGTATCTTGTTTTATTTGTCAGCATGTTTATCCTATTTTACTGATGTGTTTTAATTTATCGATGTCTTTTATTGCCAGAATTTTACCGTCGACAGATATGATTTTTTCGGTTTGCCATTTCGACAAGGTCATGATTACATTCTCGGTTGAACAACCTGCAAATTCGGCGATTTCTTTTCGTGTAAGTGAAAGATGAAACGAAGTATCGTTATAAACTTCGGCAGCGAGGTATAAAATAATGTCGGCAATGCGTCCTTCTTTTTGCTTGTGAGCCAGACTGATAAAGTTCATCACCGACTTTTTAAACATTTCTGAAGCAACCTGGAACATCATCATGGCAAATCTGGAATTTTCGACCAGTACCTCTTCCAGTACTTTGGCATCAATCAGGATCACTTCGCAATCTTCTACCGCGATGAACGAAAACAAGTTGTTGTCTTTGTAAAACAAGTTCGCGCCACCCAGAATTTTCGGTGCCGAGACAATCGTCAGAATCAGGTTTTTACTCGATTCATTCTCGTAATTAAATTTTACGATGCCTTTTTCGAGGTAAACCACATGAGTTGGCAACCCGCCTTGCTTCAGGATTGTTTCGCCTTTTTTGAAAATGAGTTTAACCGAAGTTTTCTCGAGTTTATCGAAATCTTTGTCTGAAATAAACTGCGATGAAATTCTTCTGAACCAGGAAAATTCCTGTTTTGGATCGTTTATAGTCATAGCCTGTATTTTGGAATGCATTAATCTTGCCTTGTTTGGACAGTAATTTAGTGACTAAGGGCAAAGATACACTAAATCAATCGATAAAATGATCCTATTAAAATGTATTACCATAAACCAGAAGTGGAATAGCTGTGGAATCTGTAAATTTTAAACATGAAATATTTAATGTTTTATGCTATTAAATTTCAGTTGAAGGTCTAAAATATATCATGACAGGTTTATCTCCATTCAATTCCGGACCGCTTATTTTTGAGCGTTCGGTTTTACTTCAGGAATTGTCTGATGATACTTTATAAATTGTACAGTAAATCAATCGATAATATAAACAGATGAAGAAAATCTTATTTATTCTAATGATTGTTGGAGGTTTTGTTTTCAATGCCAAATCGCAATCATCCGATGATGTATTGAATCTTTTAATTCAGAAAAAAGTTATTTTACAGAAAGATGCCGATTCGGTTCGTGCTGAAGCTGCCATTGCTGCTCAGGCCAATCTGTCCAAAGTGAAATCGTTTCCGGTCAGCGCCGCCAGGAAAATCACGATTGCCGGATACACTCAGATTCGTTACCAGGCTCTGGAAGAAACCGGTAAAATCGATGGTTTTGATATTCGTCGTGCCAGGCTCGATGTAAAAGGAGTTCTTTCTCCCTACTGGTCCTATCGTGTTCAGTTCGATCTGGCAGGAACGCCCAAGCTGATTGATGGTTATGCCGAATTGAAACTAAACGATTTTTTAAATTTCACCATTGGTCAGGCAAAAATTCCGTTCTCGCTCGAGAACCTTACCAGTTCGAATAAACTGGAGTTGATCGATCGCTCACAAGCTGTTGAAGCATTGGTGGCCCGTGGAAAAGATGTTGGCGGCAACCAGAACGGACGCGATATTGGAGTCCAGCTTGGCGGTACGATTTTGAAGCTGAAAGACCGTTCGGTTGTTGATTATCGACTTGGTTTTTATAATGGTTCAGGAATCAATACGGTTGACAATAACGAGAAAAAAGATTACGCAGCGAGAGTCATACTTCATCCGGTAGTTGGATTGGATATCAGTGGAGCAATCTACAACGGTTCGCGCTTTGTGCCTGAAATTAAAGAAGTGAAAACAAACGGAGTGGTAACAACGGCTGCCGCAGCAGCAAAGAATGTTGACCGCAGTCGCTATGGGTTTGACCTGAACTATGACTGGAATAATCTGGGAATTCGTGGTGAATACATTCATGGAACGGATGATAAAATCAATCGGGACGGATATTACATTCTGGGTGGATATTATTTTCTACAGAAGAAACTGCAGCTGATCGCCAAATACGATTTCTATGATGCCGACAAGGCAAAAGCAAATGATGCTTCAACCTGGTATGTTTTGGGTGCAAACTATAATTTCAACCCAAATGTCCGCTTTCAGCTGGCTTATTCAATTAAAAAGGAAGAAGGACCAAGCATAAACAACAATTATACTTCGGCACAATTGCAAATTGGTTTTTAGAAGCAGAATGAAGTTAAAAGCATACATTTATAAAATTTAAGATTACACATGAAAAAATTCAATTTATACTGCTTTACAATCCTGATGATTGGGTCGCTTTCCGCAGGAAAAACTTTTGGACAGACCAAGGATGACTTAAAAGGAAACATCAGTATTTCAGGGGCATTCGCTTTGTACCCACTGACAGTGAAATGGGCCGAGGAGTTCAAGAAAATCCATCCGGGAGTGAAAATCGATATTTCAGCCGGCGGAGCAGGTAAAGGAATGACCGATGCTCTGGCAAACATGGTTGATATCGGAATGGTTTCGCGGGAGATAAGTCCTGAAGAATTTAAAAAAGGTGCCTATGCGATTGCTGTTACCAAAGATGCAGTGGTTCCAACGGTTAGTGCAGCGAACCCAAACATCAAAGATATCCTGACCAACGGACTCGACCGTGATGCTGCGATCAGTATTTTTATTACCGGCAAAACAAAAACCTGGGGTCAGGCAATCGGGACGAAAAGTGCTGTGCCAATTCGCATCTATACCCGCTCTGATGCCTGTGGTGCCGGCGAAACCTGGGCAAAATACCTTGGGAAAAAGCAGGAAGATCTTTTAGGAGTTGGCGTATTCGGAGATCCGGGACTGGCACAGGCTGTCAGCAAAGATCCTTTGGGAATAGCATTCAATAACATCGGCTATGTTTATGATGCCAAAACTAAACAGCCCAATCCTGGAGTCAGAGTGCTTCCTTTGGACATCAACGACAACGGAAAAATTGATCCGGAAGAAGATTTTTACAAGACAATGGATCAAATTGTCAATGCCATAGCAGCTGGGAAATATCCTTCGCCACCTGCACGCGACCTTTATTTTGTGACTTCCGGAAAACCTGTTAAAAAAGAACTGCTTGAATTTATCAGGTGGTCGCTTACTGAAGGCCAGAAATACGTTTTTGACAGCGGTTATATTAACCTCCCGAAAGAAAAACTGGGTGTCGGAATCGAGAAAGTAAAATAATTGGTGATTAAAATAAGTGAAATGAATTGTTGGCTTCTGCCCAACTAAATTTTAGACCTGACAGGAATTAAAAAGCCGGTCAGGTTTAGGATTTAAAAGAGCTTGGTAATCAAAATCGGAAAATATGGATAAAATCAGATACAATAAATACAGGCAGTTCAAGGAGTTTGCCATTCGGCATATCATGCTTTTCCTGACCTTGCTTTCATTGACTTTTGCGATAGTGATCGGCATCAGCCTGTATTATAAATCGATTCCGATCCTGGATCAGCAATCGATTTGGGAACTTTTATCCGGAAGAAGCTGGAAGCCATTAAAAGGAGAATTCGGGTTTTTCCCTTTTATCATGGGAACTTTGTGGGTTACCGGAATTGCTATCGTTATTTCTTTACCGCTCTGCCTGCTTTCGGCTATTTACCTTTCTGAATATGCTCATCCATACATTAAGAAAATAGTTTTCCCGATGATTGATGTACTTGCCGGAATACCACCGGTAGTATATGGTGTATGGGGAATTTTGGTGGTGGTTCCGTTTATTTCCGCAGAACTTGCTCCGCATTTTGTCGAATTTTCGACTGGCTACAGTGTGCTGGCTGGTGGAATTGTGCTGGCAATTATGATCATTCCACTGATGATTTCAGTTTTTATTGAAATTTTCGATGCTTTGCCTGGCGGATTGCGTGAAGCCTCACTTTCGCTGGGTGCTACCCAATGGCAAACTATTAAAAAAGTAGTTGTGCGAAAATCATTTTCAGGCATTGCTGCTGCAGTAGTTTTGGCTATTTCGCGTGCTTTTGGTGAAACCATAGCCGTTTTGATGGTCTGTGGAAATGTATCCGAAGTTCCAAAATCGGTTTTCGACCCGGCCTATCCGCTTCCGGCCCTGCTTGCAAATAACTACGGAGAAATGATGTCAATCCCGATGTACGACGCGGCGCTCATGCTTTCGGCCTTGCTTCTGTTTGTAATTATATTGGCTTTTAATGCCATTTCACGTTTGGTTTTAATCCGTATTGAAAGGAATTTTGCCTTATGAAACATATCCGAATTAAAAGAATAGAAGAAAAAATATTCAAAACCTTGATGATGGCTGCTACGCTGGCCATAGTCGTTTCGCTCTTCATGATTATTGTTGCCGTGGTGAAAAGAGGTCTTCCGGCGATGAGCTGGGACATGGTTTCTAAAATTCCGGGCGGTGGCTTTTACATCGGGAAGGAAGGTGGTTTGCTCAACGCAATCATTGGTTCATTATACATTGTGCTCGGATCAATTACATTGGGACTTTCTTTCAGCCTTCCGATCGTTTTATACATCAACTTGTATCTGCCTGAAAAATCAAGACTGGCGCAGTTTACACGTTTGTCGTTCGATGTGCTTTTCGGCATTCCATCGATTGTTTACGGAGCGTTTGGTTTCACCATCATGGTGTATCTCGGTTTGCGTTCATCCTTGCTGGCCGGAATACTTACCGTCACGATGCTGATTATTCCCATCCTGATCCGTTCGATCGACGAAGTGGTCAGGAGGGTTCCCAAAGAAATGAAAGATGCAGCCCTTTCATTGGGAGCAACCCGTTCAGAAACAATCCGGGTGATCCTTCGGCAGGTAGTTCCGGGAATCATTACAGCCGTTTTGCTTTCGGTAGGCCGTGGCATTGGTGACGCAGCTTCAGTTCTGTTTACTGCCGGATATACCGACAGTATTCCAACATCTCTTTCGCAACCGGTGGCCACTTTGCCACTGGCTATCTTTTTCCAGTTGAGCAGCCCAATTGCCGAAGTTCAGGACCGGGCTTATGCGGCCGCACTGATCCTGACTTTCATCGTTTTAATCCTGAGTCTTGCCGGAAGGTATTACAGTAGAAAATATTCAAAAAATAAGATATGATACAAAATTTGTTACGGGTCGAAAAATACGTAGATTCACCCTTGAATAAAATGCAGGTCATGAATGACTCCCCAAATCAGGTAGATGCTGATCAAATTTTAAAGATTCATAAACCTCATATCAGTGTCAGGAACCTGAATGTTTATCTGACGAAAAATCATATCCTGAAAAATGTCAGCCTCGATATTCCGGACAAGGCAATTACCTGTATTATTGGGCCTTCAGGATGCGGAAAAACAACCTTGCTGAAAACTTTTAACCGACTGCTTCAAAACTCCATTGATGTCAGGATAGAAGGCGATGTGCTGGTTGATGGTGAAAATATTCATGGAAAAGGAGTTGAGGTCGAAAATATCCGGAAGAAAATGGGATTGCTTTCACAACGGCCATGTCCGCTGCCGATGTCGATCTTCGATAATATTGCCTACGGACCACGCATTCATGGAATCCGGAGAAAGAAAACATTAATCCTCATGGTTGAAAAATACCTGCGAGAAGCCGGTTTGTGGGACGAAGTAAAAGATCGCCTGAAATCACCTGCAACCAGTTTGTCGATCGGTCAGCAGCAGCGCCTTTGCCTGGCCCGTGGTCTGGCGGTTAAACCTGAAATCATTCTGGGCGACGAGGCAACTTCGGCTTTGGATCCGATTTCAAGTAAAAAAATTGAAGAATTGTTTCTGAAACTCAAAGATCAGTATTCGATTGTTTTGGTAACACACACACTGCGTCAGGCCAAACGAATAGCCGATTATGTGGTGTTCATGTATTTGGGTGAGGTAATTGAAGCCGGACCTGCTGCCGAATTTTTCAATAATCCGAAAGAAAAGCTAACCAAAGAATATTTGGACGGGTATTTCAGTTGATGCTGACTTCTAATTCTTTCTGTAAATATCCTGAATAACCAGACCCGCCAGGGTAAATTAAACTGGCCGGTTTCAGTGAGGAGTATTGTTATTGTTCTAATTCCAGACATGAAAGGTCCTTGAATTCATCATTATTCAGAAAGGAATTTATGATTTTTTGATTGTGAATCACTAGTGGTGCGTTAATATTTGATATTTTATTATAACACTTTAAAAAACAAGTATATATAATCGTTCTTTGATTTTGAGATTTGAATTGACTTGATGTCCACTTTTGCACTTTTAAAGTGTAAATTATGAATTCA
>CAIPKZ010000210.1 GCA_903865775.1 uncultured Prolixibacteraceae bacterium
ACCAATCACAAGGCAGTTTTAGGCGAAGGTGGTCAAAAAGTACCTGTTATTGCGCCGGAATTTACAGTAAAATCGACCAAGGAAAACTTAAAGGACGCAATCACTGGCGAAGCTTATGAAGTGAGCACCATGTATCCTGAATTTATGACCAATGCGAATACAGCCGGAAATCAATTTGCGCTGGTTAGTTTAAATTATGCCTACAAAACAGAGCAGAAACACAAAGTTTTCTATGAAAAAGCACTTGCCGCGCTTGAAAGTAACACCGTAAAATCATTGCCGGCAGTTTATTTTGTGTGCCCAACCTGCGGTAATACATACGACAATGCAGCTCCAACACGCTGCGGAATTTCAATGACCGGTGGGGAGAAGTTTATTAAAATCGATAAACTGAACAGTTAAGATAAGTTTGTTATAGTTTCTAAGTTGGAGGCCCCGGAGAAATCCGGGGTTTCTTTTTTAACACAACCGACTAATCCTTTAAATCAAGTTGCCGGAAGCTATTCCGGCAGTTTATATTTCATCACAATCAAAAAATGATTTCTCCCAAAGCGAGTTCTGTTTTGGCGAGAATGCTCTGTAATTTTCCTTTTTGTTTGTTGATAAGGTCATGAAGTTCCATGAAATGTTGAATAAAAGAGTGATTATTTAGGATTCTAAAAATAGAAAAATAAATTGCCTGAATTTGTTGATTTTAACAAATTACTCAATGTACTGAGTAATTTTACTCAATGCATTGAGTAATTTGTATAGTCAGTCCAATTTCAAACCCTGAAAACTAATAGCCAACAAGTGATTTTACAAAACCATACTTCATATTCAATAAGCTGAGACACCGTTAAATTTCTGTTATAATGTTCCCTGCCAACCGGCAGGCAGGCGTTAGGAACCAAAGGTCGGCAGTAATTAATGAAAACAAACAGAACGAACTCATTTAACAGGCTCGGCTTGTTTGTTTTAGCTTTTATTTGGTCTCCACAATCAGTTCAGCACCGGCCAATCCCGCCGATTCAGCTTTCAGTTTTATTTCTCCGGGAACTCCGCTTGGTCTTAAAATCACCAAGCATTTTCCTTTGAAACTATTGACCTTCGGTTGACGAAAGCTTTTCAAATCCTTTGGATTGCCGTTTTCGACAGCGGCCAGTTCGCCTGTTCCTGAAATGGTGAAATGAACTGGCAATTCAGCATCCGGAACAAGATTGCCCGCTTCGTCAGTCACTTCAACGGTCAGGTATGCAAGATCATTCCGGTTGGCTTTTATTTCCGAACGGTCAGCTGTCAGTCTGATTTGGACAGGCTTTCCGGTAGTTTTCAGGATTTTCGATTTCATTTCTTTACCATCTTTCAGGCCAAAAGCTTTTAATTCGCCCGGTTCGTATGGAACTTCAAATGCGGCAGTCAGTTTTGTTTCTGCTGAAACCGATTTAGTTCCAATCACTTTTCCGTTCAACTCCAACCTGACTTCAGGATAGTTTGAATATACATTTATCTGTACTATTTTTCCTTCGTTTCCGACCCAGTTCCAGCTTTGCTGCTCGTCGGGCCAGCCCCATAAACTTACATTTTCTGTCATTCCAGCAGGAATCGGAGCATGAACCGCCATTTCGAGATTACTGATTTTCCAAATGACATCACGGAAATAGGATTGTGGTTTTTTGAATCCGCAAATGTCAATGTCGCCGCAATATGAATTGTACCAGGGCCATCCCGGTGAAAAATTCAACTTTTTTTCTTTCGTTATCAGAGCATTTCCGATTCCGGATTCGCCCAGATAATCCATCGATGTCCATACAAAATCACCAAGTACATACGGAAGTTTTTCAACCATTTGCCAGTTGTCAAAAGCTTCCTTGGGAAACGATTCTGTTCCAACCATCATTCGCTGCGGATATTTTTGGTGGTCATTCTCATATTCGCGCCACATGTAATTGTATCCAGCCACCTTAAACAATTCAAGTGCGGGTTGGGCATATTCCCAGGTTTTTCCGGGTCTATCCCAGAAACTGCAAATCGCTTCAGTAACAGGTCGGGT
>CAIPKZ010000211.1 GCA_903865775.1 uncultured Prolixibacteraceae bacterium
GAACCTGCATCAGTTTCCGGAATTCATTCCACGGTTGTTATTCAGGATTTACCCAGCAAAATTAAAGTTGGCGAAACCGTCGATCTGAATGCTTTTGCATTTGAAAGTGGAATAAAGCAAAATACCGGCATCAACTGGAGCATTAGTAATCCGGATTTGGCTGTCGTTGAAAATAATCAGATAATTAGTAAAAAGTCTGGCGTTTTTCAGCTTCGTGCTTCTTCCGTTTCCAATCCATCCATTTTTTCTGAAAGGCAAATCGAAGTATTTTCGGTTGGAAAAGCAGTAATTACGCTTCCCTTAAATAGTTTGAAGGTGAACGACAAGCTGGAATTGACCGGAAAACTGACCGATCAGAATAATAATACTCTGAGTGGAATTTCCACATCATGGAGAATTGAAAATGCATCAATCGCAGAAATTACATCAGTCAACGGAAAATATTTTCTGAAAGGCAAACAGCTTGGAAAATGCTGGTTGTATCTGGAATCAGCTGATTTTAAATCAATTCGCGATTCGGTTCAGATTGAAGTATTTCCTGAATCCGTGAAGAAGAAGGTTTTTATCACCGTTAAAACCGACGATAAAACTATTTTTCCACGGCAATCAGTATGGGTCGATCAGGTCGATCTGACCTCGAAAGTTGACCGTCATCAAAAATTGTACGGTTTACCGGAGATCGGTTTTGTCTCTCTGGCACACGCCATCGCAGCGGTATTCAAAAATAATGGGTTGGAAAATGATTGGGCTTTCAGGGATGATGCTGAAGGCGAATCGGCACTTTATCTGTGGAAGGTCCCGCAAATGGATGAGGGATCAATAAGTTACGATTTCGGATATGGTGGATCGCGAACTTCAGAGGCCTTCCGAAAGACCTGGATCGTGGTATTGAATCAACAACCAATTATTTCAGGATTTGATCGGATTAAAGTGAATAATGAGGATGAAATTCTTGTATATCAAATCATTGATAATGCTTTGCCGTGGATGGTTACCCAGCTCACTTCCGGAGCTGACACGGTTAAAGCAAACCAAATAATCGATGTTCAACTGAAAAAATATTCGTGTGACATGGATATTAACCGGAATGTGACCATTAATTCGCTGGAAGTTGTTGCCGGTCAGACTATTCAAATAAAGCAAAATGATCAGTTCACTTCTGATTTAATCACCGATGAATTTGGAAAAGCTTCTTTTAAACCTGATAATTCAGGGGAATATTTGATTACTTCCGGAATTGATGCTGCAAAATTGGTTGCCGAACCGATTACGGGTTTACGGTTGAATCACAATAATTCAATCGATTTCGGTATTTTTCCAAATCCTTTTTCTGAAACAATCCGAATTAATTGCTCTTCTCCAATAGAGTCAATCCAAATTTACAATGTCCTTGGAAAGTTAGTTTTCTGTCAAAACAATCCATCACCGGAAGTCAATCTGAGTTCGATTCATTCGGGTATTTATTTGTTGCGTTTGATTTCCGGATCTCAGCTGTTTCAGCAAAAAATTATAAAAAATTAGTCACTTGAAACCAGAAAAAAGAATCCTTTCAGAAATGAAATTCAAAGTAATTCTTTGTCTACTGGGTTTTGTATTTCTATTTGAAAAAACTGAGGCACAGAAACTTACAGATACCATTCCAATTCAGGAGGTTCAGGTTTTTGGGAAACGAACCATTGAAGAAGCCGGAATGTTGGTTACGCATTTCGATACGTTGGAATTTCAAATGATGAAAGCTCAAACCGTTTCCGAATTGTTGTCATCCTTTTCACCTGTTTTTATGAAATCGTATGGAAGAGGCTCATCGGCAACAGCTTCGTTTCGGGGAACAGCACCTTCGCATACCCAGTTGTACTGGAACGGAATAAAACTAAACTCTTCGATGCGCGGAGATGTCGACTTTTCATTGTTTCCGGTGTATTTTGTCGATGATGTCAGCCTTTTGCACGGCGGAAGTTCCCTGCGGTCGGGTTCTGGCGCATTGGGAGGAAGTGTTTTAATAAACAACAAACCTGACTGGACCGATAAACTGAGTATTGGGTATGTTCAAACGGTCGAAAGCTTCTCAACAGTCAAAGAATATATCAATTTCGGATTTGGAAATGGCAAGGTTCAGTTCAAAACACGGCTATTTTCTGATCGAAGCAAAAATGATTTTCCTTTTTACAATTATGGGGTTCTGCCCATGCATGAAACGGTTCAGAAAAATGCAGCCTACACCAAATCGGGAATGCTTCAGGAGGTCTATTTGCGGCTTAATAAGCAAACTTTATCGGCTAAAATCTGGGCATACCAGAGCAATCGAGATTTGCCGCAACTCATGTCTTTTGAAGGCGACGCGCGCAAGGAAATTCAAAATGATCAGAATTTTCGTGCAATTTTCTCATGGAAATATTATGCCGGGAAAAGTAAACTGGAATGGATTGGTGGGGCAAGCTTCAATGAATTAGACTATTTCAGGTCAAGTACTGAATCAGGATTTGTTAATTTTAACAGTCAAAGCAAGGAGAAAAGTTATACCAGCCAATTAAACTTTGATTGGAATCTGAAGGAGACTTTGAGTTTTAACTGGTCGTTGAATACAACGTTTGACCAGGTATCGGTTTTTGATCGTGTTCAAAAATCAGGCTACGACCAGAATCAGTTGGCCATGTCACTTCTGAATGCCGGCCATTTCCAGTTAGCACCTGAAGTATCACTTTCGTTATTATTTCGTAGTGAAATCTATAACAGTAAGTTAATAATTTTTATTCCGACTTTAGGTTTAGTATATTACCTGAATGAGAAAAAGGAAAGTTCATTAAAAATGAACCTGTCACGCAATTATCACCAACCGGGATTGAATGATTTGTACTGGATTCCGGGAGGAAATCCTGATTTGAGGCCGGAGAATGGATATGAAGGTGATTTAAGTTATTCGCTTTCTGCAAGGCACGAAAAAACAACTTATTCGGCTCAGATTACTGGTTTTGCATCTTTAATTGACGATTGGATTGTTTGGCAACCTGCTTCAAACGGCGCATACTATTGGGAAGCAAGTAATCTTCGGGAAGTGTTTGCCCGCGGTATAGAGTTTCAGACTTCATTTCAATCGGAGATAGCGAATACTGTACTGATTAATCTGAAGGGCAATTATTCGTACACGGCCACTTCAAACGTTGATGCACTTCCATCAGTCGACGAATCGAGAGGTAAGCAATTGATTTACATACCAAAACACAAAGCGAACTTGTTTGCAGAAGCTGATTATAAAAAGTTTTACCTGAAGATCAATGCTCCGTTTACCGGGAAAAGATATACATCGAGCAATAATGTGGAATCCGATTATGAAAAGGTTCTGAATCCATATTGTTTGGTCAATTTGAGTTGTGGAAAACAGTTTAATTTAAATGTTTTCAAGGTAGATGCTTCGCTGAATATTGAAAATCTGGCCAATGCTGATTATATGGCAATTTTGTGGCGCCCAATGCCTGGACGGTACTATTCGTTAACCTTAATGTTTAATTACCGAAAATGAGAGAAGATCAAGGAAAAAGGAAAAAGGAAAAAGGAAATTCCGGCATTTTTGGAAATCAAATGAATGGCATTCTTCAGGCTATTTCAAGTTTGATTTTTTTTGGATTGTTGCTTTCGTCTTGTTCTAAAAGCCCTGTTGATACGGTCTTCTTCGATTTTTCCGGTAACCGGGGAGTCTATATCGTCAATGAAGGCAATTTCATGTACGGCAATTCGTCGCTGTCGTTTTATGATCCTGCGGCTAAACGGGTTTATAATCAAATATTTCAGGCGCGAAATGGAGTGCCTTTAGGCGATGTGGCGCAATCAATTTGCCTTTGGAATGGAATTGGTTTTATCGTTGTAAATAACTCCGGTAAAATCTATGTAATCGACAGTTATACAGCTGAATTTAAAGGAAGTATTTCAGGATTGAGTTCACCAAGATATGTTCATGTAATCAATTCGGAAAAGGCTTATATTACTGATTTATATGCCCGAAAGATAACTGTTTTTAATCCTCAGACACTTCAGGTCAAAGGCAGTATTCCGGTTGGTAATTCACAAGCGGACTTTAATCAACATTCGACCGAGCAGATGATCCAATATAAAAACAGAATATTTACCAACTGCTGGTCGAACGACAACAAAATTCTCTTAATTAACTCGGATACAGATCAATTGGTCGATTCAATTGAAGTTTTTAAACAACCAAATAGTCTGATACTTGACAAGGATAATAATGTTTGGGTATTGACTGACGGAGGTTTTGAGGGAAGTTTGTATGGCAATGAGCAGCCTGGATTGTTGAAAATTGATGCTGAAACCCATGAAATTGAACGGACGTTTCGGTTTCCAGCCGGCAATCATCCTTTTAATTTATCTGTGAATCCAACCAAAGACACTATTTTCTTCCTGAACAAACACGTCTGGAAAATGGCGGTTACCGACAAACGACTACCGGAAAAGCCATTTATTGCTTCTGAACATACCGATTACTATGGTGGATTTTATAGTCTTGGAATTGATCCGATAAATTCAGAAATCTATGTCGGAGATGCCATCGACCACAGGCAAAACGGAATTATTTACCGCTATTCTGCTTCCGGAAAGTTAATTGATCAATTTAAAGCCGGGATTTCTCCTGGAGATTTTGGATTCAAATCCGAGTAAATCCAGAGTTAAAAAATGGGAACTTCGCGTTTAAAGGTTTCGTCGAGCGAAATGAATGTTTCGGTACTTGCTATTCCGCTTATTTTCTGGATTTTATCGCTCAAAATATCTTTTAAATGCTCGTTATCTTTTGCATAAACCTTCACAAATATGGCATATTGACCGGTTGTATAATGACATTCCACGATCTCTGGAATTTGTTTAAGATTCTCAGCAACAACTGAATATAGATTTCCTTTTTCAAGAAATACTCCAATGTAAGTGCAGGTCTTAAAGTCTATTTTCTTAGGGTCGATGTGATAACCTGAACCTACAATCACATTCATGTCAATCATGCGGTTAACCCGTTGATGTACTGCGGCTCTGGAAACTCCAACCTCAGAAGCAACATCTTTAAATGGGATACGTGCATTTTTGGATATGATATCCAGAATTTTCATGTCAATATCGTCGAGCAGGTTTCGTAAGGTCATGATCGTATTTTGAGTGAATTAGATTACAATGATTCAAAATTAGCTAAATAACGATGATTTTGATTATAAATAGAGTAAAATATTTCAATTTGTAAATAAAATTGAAAAGGGTGCCATTTTTGAATAGCACCCTTTTCGTATAAATATTTTAGCCGGTTTATTTAATCGGAACCTGTCGTTTAAACTCCATTTCAAGCGAAATAAATGTTTCAGTCCGGGCGATTCCTTCAATCTCCTGAAGATCTTCGTCAATAAGCTTTTTCAAATGCTTATTTGTCTTGGTCTGAACTTTAATAAAAATGGCATAAGAGCCTGTTGTATAATGACATTCAACAACTTCAGGAATATTGATTAAGGCCTCAACAACTTGCTGATGAAATTTTGCTTTTTCGAGGTGAATGCCCATATAGGCACACGTGAAATAGCCTAATTTTTGAGGATTAACTATAAATTCACTTCCAGATACAACTCCCAGATTCAGTAAACGTTGAACCCGCTGATGAATAGCTGCTCCTGAAACGCCACATTCGCGGGCTACCTCCAGAAATGGAATCCTCGCATTTTTAGTGATCAGCTTCAGGATTTTTTCATCCAGTTCGTCGATATTTGGCAGTGGTTCTATGTGCAGGTCATTCATAATATTTAGTTATAACTGTCGTTTGAAGATTTGAAACGTAAAAGTATAAATAATTGACAAATATTAAATATTCTCACTGAAAAACATCATGTTTGTAACGATTTGAAAGTAAAGCTTAATAAATCCGAACAATTGGAATGCTCAGTTTGAAAGTAGATAGTTAAAATTTCAAGCTTCTTTGGAACCCGGAAATTCTTATTTCAGGGTTGTACCGATTGTCAGTTTCTCTGAAAAATCTGTGATGTCATTTCCTGAAGGAGATTGAAAAACTTTCAAATCAAATTCCGGAATTACAGCCAGAATATGATCGAAAATGTCGGCCTGGATGCTTTCATAATTCGTTAATTGTTTTTCCTTGCAAAAGATATAAATTTCTATTGGTAAACCCGTTTCTGAAGGTTGTAAATGCCTGACCATAAAAGTCATATCCTGATTGATGTTGCCATTATTTTTCAGATACTCTTCGAGGTATTTTCTGAAAATACCCAAATTAGTTTGCCTCCTGCCATTGGGAACCGAAAAATCTTCGATACCCAGGTTTTTGTTGTGTTCGGATATTTCATTTTGCTTTTCAGTCACATAATTGCTGAGGAGTCTGAATTTCTGAAACTTATCCAGCATCTGATCATCGCAAAACCGGACACTTTTCATATCGATGTTTATCGAACGTTTGATTCTCCGTCCATCAGATTCTTCCATACCTGACCAATTCATGAATGAATCGGTAACGAGGGAATAGGTTGGTATGGTCACGATTGTTCTATCGCCATTTTGAACCTTTACCGTATTCAGCGAAATGTCAACCACGGTTCCATTGGCGCCATGCTTTGGAACTTCAATCCAATCGCCGGGTTTCAGCATTTTATTGGCTGATAATTGAATACTTGCAACCAAACCCAGAATGGTGTCTTTAAAAATTAACAGCAGTACTGCGGCAATTGCACTCAGTCCACCCAATAAAACCAATGGCGATTTGTTAAAGATAACAGCGATAATGAAAATTGCGGCAACAAAGTAAACAAGGATCATGACCAGCTGGATGTATCCTTTTATTGACCGAGTTGCAGCAAAGGGAGTTGTAAGATAAATATCGTTCGATGCATGTAAAACTCCTGAAACTACCTTTACAAAAATGATCACAAAATAAATATTCGTAATCATGGCTATGAAGCTTGTTGCCTCAGGTATTTCAGAAAAATTGCCGGAGTAATACAATACCAACGCAGAAGTCAGATGCGATGCTGACTGAAAAACTTTCCGTTTCAGCAGGAAATCGTCCCACTCGGTTTTCGATTTTTCGACCAACTGGTGAATGATCCGAATGGTAATTGTTTTTGTAACCCAGTGAACGATAATGGCTAAAATGATAATAGTCACAAATGTTAAAAGTACAGCCGTAAGTCTGGCATACAATTCCAGAAAGTTCAGATCCAGAAATATTTCATTCAGAAGTAAATAAAGTGATCGCATTGGATATATATGTTATTCGTGTTAGAAGTCTGCAAAATTATAAAAAGCATTAAAATTACCATATTAAATTATTGGTCATTCAAGTCCGCCGAAAGCTTTGCAGCAGTCATGATTTTGCCGTGAAATGATATACAGAATCGTAAATCCTGGCTTTTATCTGAATCAATGAATCATGAAATAATTTCACCGGAAAACTCATTAACAGCATTTTAACACATGTCTTACTGATGGAGTAGGGTGGTTGGTAATATTCCAGGTCACATACATGAAAATTCAGACGTTTATAGAAAGCAACTCGTTTTTGAGCCATTTCGGTAAATGGTTCTTCCACTTCAAGAATGATTGGAGTTAATATTTGACCTTGCAATTGTTGTATAACCTGATTTCCAAATCCTTTTCCGCGATCAATATCCTGAATTGCAAAATGTTCGACAAAATGGAATTCATCCAGATTCCAAACCGAAAGCAGTCCAATGATTCTTTTCAGGTCATATATTCCAAGAAAATCAAAAGAAGGATTTGACAGTAAATCAATTATTTGCAACCATTCCCGCCGCTCATCCGGAGGAAAAGCTTCTTCATAAATCGTTCTGAATTCATGAGTTAATTCAGATGAATGTGTCAAACGAATTAATCGTATTGAATTTTCGTCAATCATCAATTTTTTGCCGTTTTTGCTTGATCTCTGATTTGATACGTTTGCCGGTCAATCTTTTCTCAATTGAAGTATGGGTAGGTTTTGTCCGTTTTCTTCGTTTAACCGGCTGCAATGCTTTTGAAATGAGCAAATAGAACTTCCGGATTGCATCTTCCTTGTTGGTCAGTTGCGAGCGGTCAATTTGCGAAACCACACTGAAAATGCCCTCAATGCTGATTTTTTTTGCCAGTTTTCGTTGAAGTATTTCCTTCTGTTCTTCAGTAAGCAGCATGGAATTCTGAATTTCGAACCGAAGTTCGACTTTCGAATTCACTTTGTTCACATTTTGACCGCCCGGGCCGCTGCTTCTGGAAGTAAGAAACTGAAATTCGGATGATAAATCAGGAATATTTAGTATTGGTTCCATTGGTTACAAGTCTTTCTCAATCTGCGGATTCTTATTAGTCCTGGGTTTTCTTACTGGCTTATTGGCATAATAATAGGCTACTTTTTCAATGGCCTTTCGGATACTTACATTAATCAGGTTATAATCATTAGCCAGCAGAGGATCAATATAATAGATTTGGTAGTAGAAATCTGAAACTACCGGAATGTGCATGTCCGAATTGATTCGCGCCATGGTTTGTTTATATTCAGCCTCGAATTCATTTTTCATGAGTGAGCAGGTGTAAAC
>CAIPKZ010000212.1 GCA_903865775.1 uncultured Prolixibacteraceae bacterium
AGAGACGATCTTCGGTTTAGAGACGCACGGGCGTGCGTCTCTGCGAATAAAAAAATATGTTCACCATCCCAGCATTCTAAAAATGCGGTATGTCATCGAAAGATAATTCGGGGTGCAGATTTGTTCGGATTAGAATCGTGTAGGGTTAGAGACGCACGGCCGTGCGTCTTTACGAATAAAAAATCTGTTCACCATCCCAGCATTCTATAAATGCGGTATGTCATCGAAAGATAATTCGGGGTGAAGATACGTTTGGTGTAAAGGCGATATTCGATGTAAAGACGCACGGCCGTGCGTCTCTACGAATTCAAATTAATTCATTAAATTTCTTCTATTAAAATACGTTCATTTCTCAACATCAAACCGAAATATCCATGGATAAGTTTCAGGATTATTTTCGTATACCATCAGCAAGAGGCAATTGGTGGAATTACAATTCTCCGGGAATATATTTTATTACCATTTGTTCAGCTTATCGTGAATGTCTATTCGGATCAATCCGAAATGATGAGATAATATTATCTGAACCCGGAATGATTGTCTTGCAGGAATGGACTAAATCTTTTGAAATACGATCTGAATTGTTCTGCGAGGCATTTGTAATCATGCCCAATCATATTCATGCGGTTTTGCGGATTATTGATAATTCATATACCATTTCAGATATCCAGGTAGAGACGCACGGCCGTGCGTCTATCGGCCATACGTCTCTGCAAAATTATCCGGCAGATTCGCCAATCCAGTACGGTGTTGCCTATCGTCCGCCAAAATCCATCTCATCATTTGTTGCAGGCTATAAATCTGCAGTGACCAAATTAATCAATGAATTTAGAAAAATGCCCGGATTACCTGTATGGCAAACGCGATTCCATGATCATATTATCCGGGATGATACTGAATATCAGAAAATAATCCGGTACATCGAAATGAATCCGAGAAACTGGAAAGAAGATAAATATTACCAATGATTTTTGAATTTGTTTGATCTGTTTGTCCTCAATCATACCTTTGCCAAAAGGATAAGGAATGCGATTTAGTAAATCAAAACGTAGAGACGCACGGCCGTGCGTCTCTGCGAATGACCCGGAAAGAAACATGATCATAAATTTGACTGTTTGTCTCAAAAAGGTTCAACCTCTTGTCTTGATTGCAGCATAAAAAATGCCCGGTCAGGCTGGCTGAACAGGCATTATATGCGTCAAGTGGTTAGCTTTTATTTTTTCAAAATGGTCTGAATCATGGCTTCTCTTTTTGTTCCCTTGCCATCGACCAAGCCAAACTGGCCGCTTTTGTAATTCCAGTTGGCCGAAGCAATACCAAATTTATTGAATGCTGTAATCATGTCATTATACCAGCGGAGTCTGTCAGCTTCAGGAGCATTTTCAACTACACCGTATTCGCCGCAATAAAGCTGCAAGCTAAGTTCTTTTGCCTTCTGAACCGGTAACTGCATCATTTCTTCCAGTTTTGCCAGGTTCCATTCCTTGCCAACCCAATCTTTAGCGATCGCTTGCTGGTCGGTTGCCAAAACATCAAATTCGGCCTTAGTCAGCAATTCTCCAGGATAATGCACCGGACCTGTGTAGTTTTTCAGTACGGTCCAGCCGGCTTGATAATGGGTCAGTAAAAATGGTTCGTATAAATGAAAACTCAGGATGATATTTTTATCTTTTGGAACCTTCAACACATCGAACGTGTTAGCTGATTGCCACATGTTCGAACCAATTACAATAATTCGTTCAGGTTCAAGCGGACGCAGCGTTTTCATAGCCCGGTCAACAAGTTGGTTCCACTGTTCCGGATCATCGGCAACGGCTTCGTTCATCAGTTCGTAGGCCACATCCGAAACCGGATATTTTTTTAGAACCGACGAAAGATCGATCCAGAATTTATAAAATTTTTCCTGCTCTTTCGTGTCGGTCCAAAGTGGTTTTACCTTGGCATTGAAATGGTGAGACCGCAAAATGTGCAAATCAACAATAACCTTTAACTGATGCTTCTGACACCAATCGAGGCAGTTGGCCATTAATTTAAAAGCAGCATCCTCACGCACGCCTTTTTCGTCCCACATTTGCATTTCGTCAATGGGTAAACGCAGGTGATCGAAACCAAGTTTTTTCAGTGCGATCACGTCTTTCTCCTGAAAAAAACTGTCACGGGCAGCGCCCCGTGCTTCCGACTGGGATAGCCAATGTGCAATATTGGTTCCTTTGAAAATCTTAAAGTCTGCGGGAGTTCCTGCCGAAACAGTTTTGGACTGGCAAAATGCAAGCAGCATGAAAGCCAGAATAATCAATGCGTTTTTTTCATTGTCAGGAGGTTTAGTTGGTTAATAAGTCAGGTGCAATTTACCGATTTTTTTCTGAATCCGGAAAAATGGAAGGCGAGTGGCTTTTAATATGAATTCATTGTATCATTTCGCTTAAACCAAGCAAATCGCAGTTTTTATAAGAACAGTATCCAGTATTTTTAGCCCGAATCCGAAACTAAAATTCTAATCATGCAATCGTATTTGTTTTTGGGAGATGAAGCTATCGCACAGGGAGCAATCGATGGCGGAATGTCAGGCGTTTATGCCTATCCGGGCACACCTTCCACCGAAATTACCGAATTTATTCAGGAAAATCCACTGGCCATTGAACGGAATATACACCGGAAATGGTCGGCCAACGAGAAGACCGCACTGGAAACTGCATTGGGAATGTCATATGCAGGGAAACGTTCGATGTCGTGTATGAAACATGTTGGATTGAATGTGGCTGCCGATGTTTTCATGAATGCAGCCATGACAGGAATTAACGGAGGAATGATAGTGGCTGTTGCCGATGATCCATCGATGCATTCGTCGCAAAACGAACAGGATTCAAGGTTCTACGGGAAATTTGCCATGGTGCCTGTGCTTGAACCTTCAAACCAGCAGGAAGCTTACGATATGGCCCGCGACGGGTTTGCACTGTCAGAACTGACCAATGTTCCGGTACTGCTCCGGATTACCACCCGCCTGGCGCATTCGCGTGCCGGAGTTGTCCGAAAAGAAGTATTGCCCGAGAATGCACTGACATTACCGGCTGATCCACGGCAGTTCATTTTACTTCCGGCCCTTGCCCGGCGCAAATACAAAAAATTGCTTTCCAGCCAGGATTTGTATCAGGAATTATCCAATGATTCAATTTATAACCGATATGAAGAAGGCCAGGATAAAAGTCTGGGAATTGTTGCCTGCGGCATTGCATACAATTACCTGATGGAACACTTTCCGACGGAAAACTGCCCGTATCCCATTGTAAAAATTTCGCAATATCCGATTCCTGAAAACCATTTGAAATGGCTCCGGCACGAATGTGACGAAATCCTTGTCCTCGAAGAAGGCGCGCCCATGGTAGAAGAAGTACTGAAAGGTTATTTTACGGAGGGAAAACTCGTAAAAGGCCGGTTGGATGGAACTTTGCCGCGCGATGGTGAACTCAATCCGGACTGGATAGCCAAAGCACTTGGCATGGAACAATTCGGCGGATACGATATTCCGAAAGTGGTTGTCAGCCGTCCTCCGGCTCTTTGCCAGGGATGTGGTCATCAGGACGTTTTTAATGCCATGAACGAAGCTTTGGCTGACTATACCAAAGGACGTGTGTTTTCAGATATTGGCTGCTATACCCTGGGTGCTTTGCCTCCCTATGAAACCATTTATTCGTGTGTTGATATGGGAGCGTCAATCACCATGGCCAAAGGTGCTGCCGATGCAGGACTGATTCCGTCGGTTGCAGTCATCGGAGACTCAACCTTTGCCCACTCCGGAATTACCGGGCTACTCGATGCGGTAAACGAAAAATCAGGCATAACGGTGGTTATTTCCGACAACGAATCGGTTTCGATGACTGGCGGACAGGATTCTTCAGCCTTTGGAAAAATTGAGTCGATTTGCATTGGCATTGGAGTTGATCCGGCACATATCCATTCCATTGTTCCCCTGAAAAAGAATCACGATGAAATGGTAAAAATGTTTCGCGAGGAGTTTGCCTGGGAAGGTGTTTCGGTTATTATTCCGAACAGGGAATGCATTCAAAGGGCAACCAGCCGGAAAAGGAATATTAAATAGGAAACAGAAAGCCTCTCCCCTGCCCTCTCCAAAGGAGAGGGAGCTGAGGAATAGAAAATTCGGAAAATTGTACTTTGAAAAAAATGTATTCAAAATTTGTACTTCGCAAAAGCTCTCCCTTTCGGGGAGGGTTTGGGTGGGGCTTTTAAAACAATCAACATCATGAAATCAGATATCATATTAGCAGGCGTTGGCGGACAGGGAATTTTATCCATTGCCACGGTATTGGGTGAAGCTGCCTTAGCGGAGAATCTTTACATCAAGCAAGCTGAAACACATGGTATGAGCCAGCGAGGTGGCGCAGTATATTCACACATGCGCATTTCTGATCAGCCGATTTTTTCAGATTTAATACCTGGTGGTTCAGCCGACTTGATTCTTTCTGTGGAACCCATGGAATCGCTTCGTTATCTTCCGTATTTGTCTGAAACTGGATATCTGGTTACCAATATTACTCCTTTTGTGAATATTCCGGAATACCCGGATATTGATCAGTTGATGGGAGAAATACGGAAATTACCCCGTTTCATCGCCATTGATGCCGATGCCATTGCAAAGGAAGTTGGAAGTTCCCGAGCGTCGAACATGGTGATGCTGGGTGCTGCTTCACCATTTATCGATATTGTTTTCTCACGGATCGAAAATGGAATCCGCACCATTTTTTCCAGAAAAGGAGAAGAAGTGGTCCGGATGAATCTTGATGCCTTGCGTCGCGGAAGGGAATTTGCTGAAGCAAACAGATAATTCCAGGTTACCATTAAAAATGTTCCTGCTTTTTGAAACATTCCAGCCTGATGATGTGTAAAATTTTTTGAATTCTGAACTGCATTTTACTCTTCCATTGACAATTTTCAACATGCTGTTTAAACTTTAAAAAAACACATTTATGCCAGTAAAGAAATTAAAAGCTTTTCTTGATGATTCAAACGTCAAGTATTTGACTGTGATTCATTCCAATGCATTTACTTCTCAGGACATTGCAGCTTCGGCACATGTCTCCGGCAAAGAATTTGCCAAAACTGTCATGATCAAAGTTAACGGCGAAATGGCTATGGCCGTTTTACCAGCTTCCTATCACATCAATTTTGATAGCCTGAGGGAAGTTTTCGGAACAAAAAATGTGACGCTTGCCACTGAGCCTGAATTTAAAGACCTGTTTCCTGACTGTGAATTGGGAGCCATGCCACCATTTGGGAATCTGTATCATATGGCTGTTTATGTCGCAGATACGTTGACCAAAAATAAGGAAATTGCGTTCAATGCCGGATCACATACTGAACTGATTCGCCTGAGCTATGCTGATTACGAACGGCTGGTAAAGCCACGCATCTTTCAGTTTGCCTGGAGAACCGTATCGTTTCCCGGTGATCCGATGGAAAGGTGGGCCGGAGAATACAGAGGCAATTGAAAATTAATTGAAATTCAGAAAAACCGGTCATAAGCCGGTTTTTCTGAATTTCAATTAATTCTAAATAGATTCTAAATAAAGATCATAAACAGACACAAATTACTTTTTACATTCAATCGAATGAAAGTTCGGAGACCAAACTCCGCGAAAAAGTATTGATTATTTTATAACTTGCGGTCATAATAGATTAACTATGAGAACAGCAGAACTTATTAAAGAAATTCAAAAGCTACCATTGCAAAAGCGGATATTTGTCATAGAAAGAAGTATTCATTCCGTGCGAAAGGAAGAAGATATGAATCAAATGAAAAAAGCAGTTGATGCCTTGCTGATGGATTATAAGACTGATAAAGAGCTTACAGCATTTACGAATCTTGATTTTGAAGAATTTTATGAAGCAAGGTGAAATTTGGCTGATTAATCTGGACCCTACTGTTGGAGCTGAAATCAAAAAGACACGACCTGCAATCATCGTTAATGATGATACTTTAGGAAAGCTACCATTAAAGATTATTGTTCCCTTGACCGATTGGAAAGACCGGTATGAAATTGCTCCATGGATGATCAGAATTTATCCTGATGCAATAAACTATTTGTCCAAAGATTCCTGCGCTGATTGCTTTCAGGTTCGTTCAGTATCCCATGAAAGATTCTCACGCAAAATTGGCGATCTGAATGAGACGACTAAGGATGAGATTAAAGTGAGTCTGTCAAAAGTCTTATCCATTGTGCGAGATTAAAAAAACTAATGAATAAAGAAATATTGACATAAAAAAACCGGCTTTCAACCGGTTTTTCTGTGATATATAGAAAGCTTTTATTAATCGTATTTGTGGTCATCGCAAGGTTCATCTCTTCCGCACTCGCAATTACAATCCAACCCTTTTTCATATTGAGTCAAGGCTCTCATGCTCATTCCCATCGACGAAAATCCTCCGTCGTGGAAAAGATTCTGCATGGTCACTTTTTTGGTGAGATCGGAGAAAAGCGTGATGCAATAATCGGCACACTCTTCAGCAGTGGCATTGCCAAGAGGTGACATCCGGTCACCAAAATCGAGTAAATTGCCAATTCCTTTTACTCCTGATCCTGCAGTTGTCATGGTTGGCGACTGAGATACCGTATTGATGCGCACATTGCGTTCACGTCCATAAATATAGCCGAAACTACGGGCAATCGATTCCAATAAAGCTTTGGCATCGGCCATGTCGTTGTAGCCATAAAAGGTACGCTGTGCAGCCACATACGACAGAGCAACTACTGATCCCCATGGATTAATAGCATCCTTTTTCCGGGCCACCTGCAATACTTTATGAAATGATACTGCTGAAATATCCAGAGTTTTTTCCAGAAAGTTATAATCCAGATCACTGTAATGACGGCCTTTTCGAACATTCGGCGACATTCCGATTGAATGCAGAATGAAGTCGATTTTGCCACCAAGTGCTTTAATAGACTCATCAAACAAATTTTCCAGATCCTTCACACTTGTTGCATCAGCCTCAATCGCGACAGTCTTACATTCTTCTGCGAGTTGAGCGGTATCGCCCATTCGCATTGCTACTCCGGTGTTGGATAAGGTAAAAATAGCACCTTCTTCGTAGGCACGTTGAGCAACTTTCCAGGCAATTGAACTTGAATTCAATGCACCAAAAATAATTCCTCTTTTGCCCTTCAATAAATTATAAGCCATAGTTTTATTTTTATGAATAGATAACAAGCAAATTAGAAAATAGTTGACAATGAATAACAAATAAAAACAATTTGCCGGTCTGATCCTGAAAATCAAACCGGCAAATCGTTATTATTTTTTGTTGTTTTATATCCTTTCGATTGATTCGGTCAACAACCAGCCCTTGTTTCCATCGGCCAGCCTGATCTCAATCCAATCCCCCAGCTTATCAGTTATTTTTACTTTCAGACCTTCGTGAATCACAAAAAGGTTGGTTCCCTTTTCTGATGGAGAACTCTTCACAGTAACTGTCGGCTGCATGACTATGGCAAATGAATGGTTGACCAGACGACTTTTCTGCTGCGCGGCAAACGACCCGCTGAAGACCGAAAAAAGAATCAAAAAGCAGCCGGCCCAAAACGAAATGCGTTTGATATCGCCTGACCGGACAAAAAAGTATATTCCAGCCATAACAAGTGACAATATAAATCCGATAATACTGAATACGGCCCAGGTGTCGGTTGTCTGGCTGTTTATGATTGAATCCCACCACCTGAAAATAAATAATCCGGGTAATTCCTGAATGGAATCGACCACGTGCTGGTTAGCTACCTGAAGATTAAAGTTAATGTCTTCGTTATCCGGAGAAAGCAATTTGGCCCGTTCGAAATTCAGAATGGCCAACGTGTATTGTTTGGTTTTGTAATAGGCATTTCCAAGGTTGAAATAAAGCTCGGGCGATTCCATGCTGGTCATCAGAATCTGGTTGTAATCCTCGATGGCCTGTTTAAATTCCTCTTTGGTATAATGTTCGTTGGCCTTTTGCAGCTGATCAACCTGAGCAAATGCTGCAACAGCGAACAAGATGGATAATATCGTATGGAGTATTCGTTTCATTCCAAAATTATTTCGGTTGTTTACTTGATTTGCTTTTCGAAAATACCCATCAATCTGGCGGCTCCGTCATATACTTCCTGCATGGTTCCTGAAAATGCAGTCGGAGCATAACGGGCAAACTCGCAATCGTCGATAATATGAATCAGTTCGGCTACCACTTCCTGATTTATTCCTTTAATCAGCAGACTTTCTGAAGCTTTATCGCGATTTAAATCAACCACAGGAATAGATAGTTTATCACTCAAATAGCCCCATAATGCTTTAATTACCGCCTCATAGAACTGTTCTGCCTGATTGTTTTTCAGGAAACCAGAAGCCGCCTTGAGCCGTTTGAGTGCAACTTTGTTCGCACGTTTGTTCCGAACCAAAGTGAGATTCGCATTTTCTTTAATCTTTTTGCGGTTCAGCACGAAAACAACAACGAAAGCAATCAGACTCAACAGGTAAATGCTGTAAAACCCGAATGTTCCATAGAAAGAACTGCCTTTGGGTTTTAGTTCAGATTTGTCCTGCTTGATAAAACGGATGTCTTTCCCGATCATCTTAACATCTTCTTTTGAAAATGAACTTACAACCGAAGAATTCTGGTCCTCACTACCCTTTTCTACATGAAGTTTATAGGCTTCAGTGGTTCGGGTTTCGAACTGCCGGGAACTTGGATTGAAATAGACAAATTCAATCGCCGGTATCGTAAAATTGCCCGCAAAACGCGGAATAAAAAGATATTCAAATGTAATTGAGCCATTTAATCCATTGTCGCTTGCAACCACTTTGTCGCTTGTTTTAGGTTCATACGCTTCAAAATCCTGTGGCAATTCAATTTTTGGAGCCTTGATGAGTGTGAGG
>CAIPKZ010000213.1 GCA_903865775.1 uncultured Prolixibacteraceae bacterium
ATTTCGACTTGGTACTTTCAGAGCTGCGTAAATTGGGTTATATAATTGATTTTAAGTTGCTGAATGCTGTAAATTATGGGATTCCACAAAATCGTGAGCGACTCTTTGTATTCGGACATCGGGCAAAATTCCATTTTCCAAAACCCATTCAAAGGAAAGTAACCGTTGGGGAAGCCATCGGAGATATTATGTTTACCACCCCACCAGAAAGCAAATATTTTACGGCTTCAATGGATACTTATGTTGCAAAATATGAAAAAGCATCTTCTTGTATAAACCCAAGAGATTTATATTCAGATAAACCTGCACGCACGTTGACCTGTAGAAATCTTGCGGGCGCTACTGGAGATATGCAAAGGGTTAGGTTGAAAGATGGCCGACGCAGAAGATTATTGCATAAAGAAGCTGCCCGACTACAAAGTTTCCCAGATTGGTTTGAATTTTCAGGAAACGAAACACAGCGATTTAATCAAATTGGAAACGCTGTACCACCATTTTTGGCATATCAACTGGCTTTGGCATTAAAAGAATGTTATCAGATGGAAGAGATATTTGCTTTTGATGATATAATTAAAAACAATATTCAGCCAAACCGAGTGCTAACACTCTTTTAATATGAAGAACCACATCCCAAAAAGCAGCAAAACACTATCAGTACAGCAAATAATAAATGAAGCACTTGATATTTTAGAAAGTGTTGGAATTCCAATGAACTCTAAATCGGAAAGAGGTTTAGAAAGGATGGCGGTTTGTTTTCTTGCAGTTGCCGGTGTAACTGACGATTGGAGCAAAGCGAAAGAAAACGCAAACTTAAAATCCCGCGACATTATTAGAATAGTGAATGAAAACTTTGAAGAAAATATTTCTTCAGGATCGTATGATGACATCAGAAGGAAAGATTTAAAACTCCTTGTTCTTGCTGACATTGTGGTTAACAGTGGAGTCAATAAAGGTTCTGCTACCAATGACCCAACACGGGGATATGCTTTGCATCCAGATTTCAAAAAATTAGTCGTAACATATAAGACAACCGATTGGAACAGGGCATTAAAATCATTCAACAAAAACAGGCCATCACTTGCGCTCATACTATCAAGACATAGAAACCTTGCCAAAATACCAATAAAACTTCCAAATGGAAAACCACTCGAACTATCTCTTGGCGAGCACAATGTTTTACAAAAAGCAATCATTGAAGAGTTTCTGCCCCGTTTCGGAGCAGACTGTGAGGTGCTTTACATTGGTGACACTTCAAATAAGATTCTTCATATTGAAGAAGCTGAACTTAAGAAACTTAATTTCTTTGAGCTTTCACATGATGAATTGCCTGATATAATTGCGTTTAGCAGGAAAAGCAATTGGCTTTATTTAATTGAAGCAGTTCACAGTTCCGGGCCAATGAATGAAACAAGGGTTTTGGAACTAAAAAAAATGTTGAAGGACTGCACATCAGAATTGATTTTTATAACAGGTTTCCTGACCAGATCAGATTTTAAAAAATGGATGCTTGAGGTTGCCTGGGAGACAGAAGTTTGGATAGCAGACAATCCAGATCATTTAGTTCACTTTAATGGACACAAGTTTTTAGGAGCATATTAAACCCAACGCATTTGGTAGCACATTTGCATTTTTGCCAACGCACAAAGCCATTTTAAAAAATGCAAAAGAGCTACCAAGCCAACGCACC
>CAIPKZ010000214.1 GCA_903865775.1 uncultured Prolixibacteraceae bacterium
ATTCATGAAATTGCGATAGTTATCTTCATTGTTGAAACTTGGGCTCATTTGATTAATTATTATAAAGCCAATACCGGCAAAGAAAGCTACCAAACCCCATTTCAACGAAGGATATTTATTCACCTCACGGGCTTCACTGGTTTCAGAAGAAACTTGCTGTTCAAGAATTCCTGCCTTTTCAAAATGACCTGCTTTAATGATTTTCCGCTTCAGAAGGAAGTCGGTAAAGTTCTTTAGGATGTAATAGATTCCTGTAAAAATAACTGCGGGGATAAAAAAATCGTTCATAATTTTCAGTTTTAATTGTTTGAAAGATGTGACAGCGGGAGTTATGGAAATGTTGCAGGTTTTAAATCTTTTTTTTTCTGAAGAAATTATAAGTACTTCATGCAACATTTCTCAACGGATTGTTGTCAAACTTCCAGTATGGATGATGCTGAACTGATAAACCAGATTTTAAATGGAAATATGAATGCCTTCACGTTTTTGGTATCGCGATACCAAAAGTTGGTGGTTCATATTACCGGGCGGTTAATTCAGCGGCAGGATGAATTGGAAGATGTTTGTCAGGAAGTATTTCTGAAGGTATACCAAAACCTTGGAAAGTACCGGAATGAGTGTAAACTGTCAACCTGGATTGCCACTATTGCTTATAATACCAGCATAAACTATCTGCGAAAGTTCAAAAAAGGCGATGAGGTCAATCCGGATGATTCGGCAGCACTTCGTAACCTGACTGATTTAAATTCAGATGATTATGAGAAAACTGATTTACACCGCTACATTCGGGAACAGATTGAAAACCTGCCGGTTCAGTATCGTACGGTATTAACTTTGTATCATCTGGAAGAGTTTTCGTATCAGGAAATCGAGCAGATAACCGGAATGCCAGAAGGAACTGTAAAAAGTTACCTGTTCAGGGCAAAGGCACTTTTAAAGGAAAAACTTAAGTTTGTGGTAGATAATAACAGTTTAAAGACCGTGAAGGAGATCAACAATGAATCATGAAAGGCTGGATTCCATCCTGGAGAAATCGTTTAGAACTGAACCCGGATATCGTTTGTCTGACGGTTTTGCTCAAAAGGTGACATCACGGATTGTTGCAAAAAATCAATGGTTGACAGATATTTACGAATATTTTTATCTTTCGGTCCTCGTGTTGTTTTTAATTGGAATAGCTGCCGGTACTTATTATCTGGTCAACAAAGAAGTTCTGTTGCAGATTTTCAAATTCATCTCTGGAAATGCATGGCAAGTTGCTATGATCGCACTGATCCTGAATTTTATTTTTTTTGCCGACCGGGTTTTGTTGAGGTTACTTTTCAGAAGCCTCCCCCAACCCTACCAAAGGAGGGGAGAAAGAGTTGAAATTCTGTAAATTAATTGTTTTAAAGTAGAAATATTTTGCTCAAGGGTTAATCTTGAAAATTTTCATGTTCAAACTCCCTTCCCCTTTGGGGAAGGGTTGGGGAAGGGGCTCTTCATTAACCTCTTCGCGGTCTTTTGTTCCTGAGATAAACTATTTGTCCAGCTGCAGGTTCGTCTCCTTCATTCATGCGGTTTCGCCGAAGTAAAGGTCTTAATTTAAGTCCGTACCGTTGCGCGATATAATGCATCGTGTCGCCATTTTCAGTGACATGTTGTTTGTGGTGACGGTTAGCTTTTTTGTATTTTGCCTCAATATACAATATCTCGTTTACCCTTGGTTGCTTTCCCTTTCCGAAATCGTTATAAGTATAGATTTCCCAGTCTTTTAGTTTTAGTTTTTTTGTTAGGCTTTCGTAGGTTTCACCTTCAGGAACAACAATGGTGCGCAAACCATTTCTCATTTCAATCTTATACGATCCAATGGTCTTAACTAAATTTGTGTTCCCAACCTTTGGCTTTTCCGGTTCTTGTTTCTGTTGCGGGATGGATGCCAGTTGACGGTTATCGCCATATTCATCGTAAACAAAAAGTTTAAACTCCTCGATAATTTTGACCAGACGTTCGGCATAGATTGGGTCTGTTGCATAGCCCGCCTTCTTCAAACCTTTTGCCCATCCCGCATAGTCTTTTGGATCGAGTTGAAAAAGAAAGTCATAACGGCTTCCTGCCATCAGAAAATCAGAATGATCGATAAAAGATGCTTCAGCGTGGGCATATTTCCGGAAGCATTCATGTTTGGCATCGTCATCATGGTATATCTTTTTGCCAGTCCATTCCGATTTGCATTTAATGCCAAAATGATTGTTCCCTTCCGTGGCTAAAACACTGTTGCCATTTTGCGATTCCCAACAACCTTGTGCCAGAATAATGCTGGCAGGAATACCGCTGCGCTCCATCTCCGATATAGCCAGTTTGTAGTATTTCTGGATATAATCTTTCCTTGATGACTGCTGTTTCTGTGCAAAAACCGAAGTCGATATAAAAAGTACCAGGAGTGGTAAAAAATATTTAAACATAAATAGAAATTGTTGCGTTTCTGCAAAAATAAGAAAATGTTGTAAGTAAGCGTCATTGTCAGTTAACAAGTTTCGACGTACATTTGGGGAAAACTGTTCATAAATGAAAACGACTGAAATAAGAATTATCGTATACGAATATCAATCGATCGATGAACTTTCCGGGGATGATCAGAATCTGCTTCAGAACGCACGCAGAATTACAGCAACAGCTTATGCACCATATTCCGGATTTCATGTTGGTGCAGCTGTTTTGCTCGAAAACGGGACGATTGTGACAGGCAATAATCAGGAAAATTCGGCCTATCCGTCGGGTTTGTGTGCTGAACGCGTGGCAATGTTCTACGCGAATGCCAATTATCCTGAAGCATCGGTAAAAGCGATTGCAATTTCAGCAGCTAAAAATGCTGTTTTGGTGAATGAGCCGGTTAAGCCTTGTGGATCTTGCCGTCAGGCATTGGCCGAAGCAGAAGTCCGGTTCGGAACTCCAATCCGAATCATACTTGATGGTCAGGATTCCATCATGGTGTTGAATGGTGTTGAAAGCCTTCTCCCATTAAGTTTCTCGAAGAAAGATCTTTAAATTTGAAAGTGGATTGAATCTATAGATTCAATCCACTTTTAAAAACTGCTTCCAAATTTTATTGGATTTCGATCTGACGTGACAAATTATTCTTGTACTCTACTTTCTTTGGAAGTTCGATAGTCAAAACCCCGTTCTTGTGGGTAGCATTTATGGCCGTCACATCAATTTCATGAGGCAATGAGAACGAACGCTGGAACGAAGAGTACCTGAATTCTGAGCGAACCACTTTCCCTTTTTCCTTTTCTTCCTTTTTGTCTTTTCTTTCAGAAAAAACAGTCAGGTATTCGTCTTTCAGATCAATTTTGAAATCTTCTTTTTCGAGGCCGGGAGCTGCAATTTCAATTTCAAATTTTTCGTTGTTTTCGTAAATGTTTACAGCCGGAGTTGATTTCCATGCTCCTTCTTCAATAAAATTCGGAAGTAAGTTTCCGCTCAGGAATTCATCAAATATACCCGGTAAGCTTCTGGTTTTAAATACTGGTAACATAACTTAATCCTCCATTTTTTAGTTAGACTTTGTTTTATTAATTGTTTTCGTTTAAGACTTTTTCAAACCCAATACCAAAGTCTATATATCTGATTAGTAGTGTCATAAAGTCATTTTTGATGTCAATATTTCAGAAGTCAGGAACCGGAAAATGACAATTTTTCCGAAGAGATCAGATTTTTAGAGTTCTATGAATTTCGAAGACTTCATTCCATGAAGAAGAAAAGGACCGTGAACACTTTTTCTAAGAAAGATTGGATTCAATCCATTTAAAAGGCTACTTTTGTCCCATCAATTTACGCAATGGGGTGCCTTCCTGACGAAAGTCGGGGTAAGTTCAGGCTGAGATCACACCCACCGAACCTGATACGGGTAATGCCGGCGAAGGGATGGCGAAAGGGAATTACTTGCCTCATTGGTTATTTATTAACCATTTAAAAGACGATAATGAAAAGGATGTATTTGACATTGCTTTTGCAATGCGCGGTGTTCATGGCAATAGCCCAATTTACACTGAATGGAACCGTTAAAAGTGATGCCGGTGAACTGATGAATGGTGCCAACCTGTCGATTCTGAACAGCTTTAACGGAACACGGACTGATGCGAACGGTTTTTTTCAATTTAAAAAACTGAAAGCCGGGAATTATCAATTAACCATTTCCTATGTCGGCTACGAAAAACAAACCAGAGAGATGAAAATAGCCGGTGATCAAACTCTGGATATTATCCTGAAACAGAATTTTATTTTGGCAGAAGAGGTTTTGGTTATGGCCAGCCGGGTGAAGGAAAAAACTCCGATTGCCTTTACCACCGTTGAAAAGTCGCAAATCAGGGAAAATAATTTAGGGCAGGACATTCCTTACCTGCTCAGTTTGACTCCGTCCTTTGTTTCTACTTCAGATGCCGGGAATGGGGTAGGCTATACCAATTTCAGGATTCGTGGAACCGACATGAATCGCATTAATGTGACAGTAAACGGTATTCCAATGAACGATGCTGAGTCGCACGGAACCTGGTGGGTCGATATTCCTGATCTGGCGTCTTCGACCGATAACATTCAGGTTCAGCGTGGAGTCGGGACTTCTACCAATGGTGCGGCAGCTTTCGGTGCAACTATCAATCTACAGACTACCACCATCAATAAATATTCTTCAGCTGAATACAGCACTTCTGCCGGTTCTTTTGGAACCTTGAAAAATACGGTTGGAGTGAGTTCAGGCCTCATCAATGACAAGTTTACATTCGATGCCCGTTTATCCAAAGTCAGTTCCGACGGATTTATTGACCGTGCGGCTTCAGATTTGAAATCATTTTTTGTTTCCGGAGGATATTTTACCGGTAATACAATTCTGAAAATTAATATTTTTTCAGGATTAGAGGAAACATATCAGGCCTGGAACGGTGTGCCATCGGTTCGTCTGAACAACGATATTGCGGGAATGCAGCGATACGCCGATCATGGATTGTACACCCAGAAGCAGGTTGACGAAATGATCAGTTCAAACAACCGGATGTACAACCTCTATACCTATGAAAATCAAGTCGATCATTATCAGCAGGATCATTATCAAATGTTGTTTTCGCGTCAGGTGAATGAGGCCATTAACCTGAATGCAAGTTTATTTTACACGGCAGGAAAAGGTTATTATGAAGAATACCAGGCAAATCAAAAACTGGCTGATTACCTGATAACGCCTCCGGTGATTAGCGGTGAAACTGTTACGAATTCAGATTTAATCCGGCGGAAATGGCTGGACAATGGTTTCTATGGAGTGGCCTTTTCATCGAATTACAAAAAGGAAAACAGCGAATTAACGTATGGTGAAAGTTATACAGTTTATGACGGGAATCATTTTGGCAATGTGATCTGGATCAGAAATGCCGGCACCTCTGAAGTAAATCAGGAATGGTATCGCGGCACCGGTTTGAAAAAAGACCTGAACCTGTTTGTCAAATACAATTTCAAACTGGCTGAAAAACTGAATATGCTCGCCGATTTACAGTATCGCAAAATTAGTTATGAGATTGGCGGTACCGACAAAAACCTGCGTGATCTGAATCAAACGCATAAGTTTAAGTTTTTGAATCCGAAACTTGGCATTTATTACCAGTTGAGCGAAACCCGGAATTTGTATGTCAATTATGCCAGGGCTAACCGCGAACCCAACCGCGATAATTATGTGGATGCCGACCCGACGGGAAAACAGCCAACTTACGAAACGCTCAACGACTTCGAATTGGGGTACAAATATCAGGCGAAACGTTTGGCTTTTAGCGTTAACGCTTATTACATGAAATATCGTAACCAATTGATCATGACTGGCGAAATTAATGATGTGGGTGCTCCGATCATGACCAATGTGGACGACAGTTACCGGGCCGGATTGGAATTGATGGCCGGGATGAAGTTGACTGAAAAGTTGAAATGGGATGTCAACCTGACTTTCAGTAAAAATAAGATCAGGAATTTTAGCGAATATATTGACGATTGGGATAATGGCGGACAGATTGAAAATAAACTTGGAACTACCGATCTGGCTTTTTCACCTGAGCTGATTGCAAATAGCCAGCTTAGCTGGATCGCTTCAAAAGGATTGAATATCAGTCTTCAATCGTATTCAGTGAGCAAACAGTACATTGATAATTCGTCAGGCAACGAACGAAAATTAAATGGATATCTGCTCAATAATCTGAAATTTTCTTACAGTTTTCAGCAGAAGTTTGCCAGTGAACTGAATCTTCATTTCATGGTTAATAACCTATTCAATACCAAATATGAGAACAATGCCTGGGTGTATTCCTATATGCTGGGTGGCGAACGCTTTGCCATGGATGGTTATTTTCCACAGGCTGGAATCAATTTTCTGGCCGGATTTAATATTAAATTCTAAATTGTAACATTCGATTCAACCAAAACAGGTTTCAATCGTTAATACAGAAAACAAATTAAAACGGATAAAAATGTACGAAGGAATTTTAGTTTTACACAATACCCTGAGATGGTTGCTTTTAATAAGCCTTGTAATTACTTTGGCCAGATATCTGGCCGGATGGCTTGGCAATCTGTCCTGGAAAAAGCTTGACAACGTGCTTGGAATTGTATTTACTTCGTTGATGGACTTGCAGTTGCTGCTTGGGCTGGTACTGTATTTCTTTATTAGTCCGGTTATGAAAGCTGCATTTTCCGATTTTGGAGCTGCCATGAAAGATGCTTCGCTGCGCTTTTATGCAGTTGAACATTTTTCGATGATGTTAATCGCTGTCGTTCTTGTTCATATTGGAAGAGCCAAATCTAAAAAGGCAAAAACTGACCGGAAGAAGTTCATGACCGCTTCAATTTTCTTTTTGATTGCCTTGGTCCTGATACTTGCTGCAATCCCATGGAGCAGGGTGCAAAATTGATTTTTTTTGACAGGAGCTATTTTATAGGGTAATTGTCAGTTATATAGTGCGTTAAATATATACCTTCAAACGAATTTCA
>CAIPKZ010000215.1 GCA_903865775.1 uncultured Prolixibacteraceae bacterium
GAACTGATTGGAGTTATACCATTGCAGGCCATGTTGGATGCTGGTAAATATTTTCTCCGGAAACAGGAACGATCTGTGGGAATTCCAGACGCTGAAATTATTAAAATAGCCGTTAAATCGTTGGGTTTGGATGAACTGACACCTTTCGATCCAAAGAAACGGATCATAGAATATTTGATCGATGATCAGCCAAACAAACTGATTGATTTGAGTTTGTCAGGCTTTTCAAACGAAACTTTATCGGAATCGCCTGCACCCGGTGGAGGTTCTGTAGCTGCTTATGTAGGTGCATTGGGTGCTTCGTTGGGTTCGATGGTGGCCAATCTGTCGGCTCATAAACGTGGCTGGGACGACCGTTGGGAAGAGTTTTCTGATTGGGCTGAAAAAGGCAAACAAGCACATGATCGGCTTTTGAAACTGGTTGATGAAGATACCGCAGCTTTCAATGCCATTATGGATGCTTTCAGTTTACCGAAAAATAATGATCAGGAGAAAAAACTACGTTCTGCAGCTATTCAGGCTGCCACAAAACATGCCATCGAAGTGCCGTTTGAAGTGATGCAAACTGCTTTTAGTTCAATGGAAGTGATTCAGGCAATGGCAGAAATTGGAAACCCAAATTCTTTGTCGGATGCCGGAGTTGGCGCGCTTTGCGCCCGAACTGCTGTTTATGGAGCTTATCTCAATGTCAGGATAAATGCCGGCGGACTTTCAGATAAAGTTTTTGCTACAGAAATTCTGAGGAAAGCAACTCAGCTACTTCAGGAAACATTGGTAAAAGAAGCTGAAATTCTAAACTTGGTTGAATCAAAAATATAATTGGAAATTGTAGGCTGTTTCAAAAGTCAAAAATCTCGAAATTGGGGTCATCCCGAATTTATTTCGGGATCTGATCTAAAACCTCTGGGGATCCTGAAACAAGTTCAGGATGACGGGAACAATGTCTTTTGAGCCAGCCATTATTTTTAAACCTAACCAAATCTGAATAACATGACTGCACAAACTCCTGAACCACCATATTATGCGGTTATTTTCACTTCTGTTCGCACCGAAGGCGATAACGGATATTCTGAAATGGCTGACCAAATGGTTGAACTGGCTCATCAACAGGATGGTTTCCTTGGAGTTGAATCAGCTCGCAACGAAATCGGCATAACTGTTTCGTATTGGCGCGATCTGGAAGCAATTAAAAATTGGAAGGAAAACATGGATCATTCTGTTGCCCGCGAAAAAGGCCGCAAAGATTGGTATCAATCCTTTAAAGTCCGCATTGCCAAAGTTGAACGTGATTACGGATTTGTTATCTGAGATCTGTCGTTCTACTCATTTCTGCTGATCTTTCATTTAATCCACTAGCTTTGCAGCCGAATTTATAATTACTGAAAATGAGTGTAGAAAAGGAAATTCAGGCTCGGAGTGGCTCGAAATGTGAATTATGTGGAGCCGAGGGCGACCTGAAAGTTTTCGAGGTTCCACCATACTATAACGCAAAAGCCGATCAGTGTGTGCTTGTTTGTGAAACTTGTCTGGAGCAGATTGAAAATCCGGAGAAAATAGATGTCAATCACTGGCGATGTTTAAACGATAGCATGTGGAATCCGGTTCCAGCCGTTCAGGTAATGGCCTGGAGAATGCTTCACCGGCTAAGTGCTGAAAGCTGGTCGCACGATTTGCTCGATATGCTTTATCTTGATGAAGATATGTTGAAATGGGCACAAGCAACTGGTGAAGGAATTCCGACAGATGATTTAGACATAAAACATATTGACAGCAACGGAGTTGTTCTTCAGGGAGGTGATACCGTGGTGCTGATAAAAGATTTGGAAGTGAGAGGTGCAGGCTTTACTGCCAAACGCGGAACACCAGTTCGTGGAATCAGACTGGTTGCCGATAATCCTGAACACATTGAAGGTCGCGTAGAAGGACAGCAAATTGTGATTCTGACCAAGTTTGTGAAGAAATCGACTTAATATACAGATAATAATTTTCTGAAAGTCAGGGTTTCACTTCAAGTGAAGCCCTGACTTGTCTTTTTAAAGCCGGTTTAAATACGTTCCTTAATTGTTCCCCAGTTGTGGGTCGTCACAAAACTTTCAGGCAGGAATCCTGCCAACTTCTTCAGGAAAGCATATGGCATAGCAAAAGATAATAAATCCGCAGGCATTCGGGTGCGGGCTGCAATATCAAAATTCCCCATAACAGCTTTTTCTTCTTTATTCCGGGCAAGTTTCAAAGGCAAAGTTACCAAAGCCATGCAAGAAGATGCAAATGGTGCCAGCACACGATCCATACTTCCGGGAGCATCAAAATGCGATAAAAAGACCAGTGCACTCAGTTGGTCGGCATTCACAAAGAATAGTACCGTTTCTGGCTCTTCATCAGCTGAAAAATCTTCCAGCGGTTTCACAATCAGGTAATGTTTGTCGGGTTTCACCGGATGCACGTTATCAACAAAAGCTTTGGCTAAGGCTGGATTTTGGATAAACCGTTCGCATGGCCGCCAGAAGTCGTCTTTGTTTGACAGGAAATATTCAATGCCTTCAAAAATGGTATCCTGAAAACCAAGGTAAAAAGCAGAACAAGGCCAGCCAGTCGATTCTTCGGCCACTACCAAAGGCATTCCGGTTGATGCTTTCAATATCAGCGGCACAATGCATCCGTTCCCTTTTTTCTTTAGTTCAAGGGCGTTTTCGGGTTTTTCGTCACTGAAATAAACTCCGCAAACTTTGTATTTGTCCAGTTTCAGTGCTTCTGTGAAGGCTTTTGCTATTTCGGTTGGGATCATAAATTGAGTTTCAGGTTCGAAATCAAAAGTCATAATAAATTTGGGAATAACCAAGATTTTAAATTCCTGATCTGGTGAACTCCAGTCGTCGGATTAGGCACAATAAAAGCCGCTCCCCATTTTTGGAAAGCGGCTTTTGTATTTTGCCAGAGAGCGGGTGACTCGAAGTCACCCGCTCACTAAAAGAGCAATAAATTACACCACATAGGTGCGTGACGTGGTGTCGCCACCTCTTCCGGTCCAGTTGGTGTGGAAGAATTCGCCACGTGGTTTGTCAATACGTTCGTAGGTATGAGCGCCGAAATAGTCGCGCTGAGCCTGCAACAGGTTAGCTGGCAAACGTTCGCTGCGGAATCCGTCGAAATAGCAAAGCGCTGAAGTCAAGGCAGGTACGGGAATCCCGTTGGTGAGTGCAGTGGCACAAACACGACGCCATCCGGCCTGAGCTTTTTCAACGATTTCTTTGAAATGTGGATCGAGCAACAAGTTAGATAATGTTGGGTTTTTGTCGAATGCAATTTTGATATCTCCCAGGAATCTGGAACGGATGATGCAACCACCACGCCACATCAAAGCAATCCCACCATAATTCAGGTTCCATTTGTATTCTTTAGCGGCTTCCATCATCAGGTTGTAACCTTGTGCGTACGAAATAATTTTAGCTCCGAACAATGCGTCTTTCAGGTCAGCAATCATTTGGGCTTTGTCGATGGTTTTATCAACAACTGGTCCGCTGATTACTTTCGAAGCTTCAACGCGCATATCTTTTTGTGCCGACAGGCAACGTGCAAATACCGATTCTCCGATCAAAGTCAATGGAATTCCAAGGTCGAGAGCAGAAACCGCAGTCCATTTTCCGGTTCCTTTTTGTCCTGCAGTATCAAGGATTTTTTCAACCAGAGCTTCGCCGTTTTCGTCGCGGTAGCCCAGAATATCACGGGTAATTTCAATCAGGTACGAATCCAGGTCGCCTTCATTGTATTTTGTGAAAACTTCGTGCATTTCGTCAGCGCTCAAGCCCAGCATTTCTTTCATCAACTGGTAAGCTTCACAGATGATCTGCATATCGCCGTACTCAATTCCGTTGTGAACCATTTTTACAAAGTGACCTGCTCCACCTTCGCCAACCCAGTCGCAGCAAGGCGAACCGTCTTCCACTTTAGCTGATACAGCCTGGAAGATATCTTTTACAGCAGGCCATGCAGCAGGTGATCCACCTGGCATCATCGATGGTCCTAATAAAGCACCTTCTTCTCCGCCCGAAACGCCTGTTCCGATGAAAAGTAAGCCTTTGCTTTCAACATATTTGGTGCGACGAATCGTGTCAGGAAAATACGAGTTTCCGCCGTCGATGATAATGTCGCCCGGTTCCAGATGAGGAATAATCAATTCAATAAAATCATCCACTGGTTGTCCGGCTTTAACCAACATCATCACCTTGCGTGGACTTTCAAGCGATGCGCACAATTCGGCAATCGAATGAGCCCCGATGAAATTTTTGCCTGCGCCGCGACCAGCCATAAACTCGTCAACACGAGCGGTTGTGCGGTTAAAAACGCCAACGGTAAAGCCTTTGCTTTCCATGTTTAATACGAGGTTTTCGCCCATAACGGCCAAACCGATCAATCCAATGTCTGCTAATTTTTTCATTTCTTATTTTGTTTTTGAATGTTTATTATTTTGAATGCCGTAAATTCAAATTACTTTCAATATTCAACCCTTTCAGGGTTGTGGTACTTTTTGTTTTGTGTGCCGTAGGTTTCACCTACGGTTATTAATATTTAACCCGTTCCGGGTTTGTTTTTGCAAAAGTCCGAAGGACTTTAATTTGAATAACCTCCGGTGAAACCGGAGGACTGAAGTAAGTATATGAACCCGAACCCTGAAGGGGTTCAATCAATTTAGCCAATTTGAAATCCCAGTTTCTTCAATACTTCCGAAGTTCCCTCAGGCACATTCTTTGGAACAATCGTAAACGCCGGAAACTCTCTTCTTGTTGGATAATCGCCGCGTAACTGTTCAAATTGCGCTGTGTTATTTCTGAAATCCAGATCGTCCTTCCGGATGTCGTAAGTATGCAAAATAGCTTTGGAAATAATTTCCTGTTCGCTCAGTCCGGTTCCGTCCAATTCAAAAACCGGGTTGGCTGGTTGCTCCACTCCTAAAGGGTTCCAGTTTTCCAGTCCCAGTCCGAAGAATTGACTGATGGCATGAACGCTCATTTGTGTGCCTATAGCTTTGCCATCTTTCGAATAGCCTGCAATGTGTGGTGTTGCGATCTCAGTCATTGAAAGTAATTCCAGGTCAATATCTGGTTCGTTTTCCCAGCAATCGCAAATAAATCCGGAAATCTGACCACTTTTCAGTGCATTTTTAACAGCTAAACTATCAACAACTTCACCACGGCAAGAGTTGATCAGAATTGGTTTCTTTTTCAATTCGGAAAATAAAGTTTCGACTCCCAGATGAAAAGTTGAGTCTTCGCCCTTCATGTTTAACGGAACATGAAGGGTAATAATATCAGCTTCGTCCATTACCTGTTTCAGGCTGACAAAAGAGGCAGAACCTTCAGCACGTTCGCGTGGCGGGTCATTCAGTAAAATTTTCATCCCCAGCAGATCACAAACCCTGGCAACTTTACTTCCTACATTTCCAACACCAACGATTCCAATGCATAAACCGTTCAGCTGAATATTTCTTCGTTCTGCCAGAACCATTAAAATGGAGGCGATGTATTGTTCCACCGATTTGCTGTTGCATCCCGGTGCGTTGGTCCATTTTATTTCGGAAGAATCACAGTAGTCTGTGTCGATGTGATCGTAACCAATTGTTGCTGTAGCAATGAATTTCACCGAAGAGCCAGCAAGCAGCTTTTCGTTACAATTGGTGCGGGTTCGGGTTACAATCGCATCAGCATCTTTCACCACTTCCGGAGTTGTTTTTGAACCCGGAAGGTAAATTACCTCGGCAACTCCTTCGAATGCACCTCGGATGTATGGGATTTTATCGTCTATTACAATTTTCATATTTTAGATTTAAACCACATAGGACACATAGATTTATTTTTATTGTTTTTTTTTAATGTGTTCTATGTGTCTATTGTGGTTATTGAAGAATAATAATCTTTCACAATTTCTTCCAAAACCCAACTTGTACGTGCTGCTGAATAACCTGTACTTACACAATGGCCTTCTCCACGCATATTCTGGACCACTTGCCTGATCAGGTTGTGCGAAATATTTTCCGGATTCTGAAAACCGAAATTCACGGTTCCTTTTTCAGTAATCAGTTGCACATCACGCCGGTCAAAGGTTGGAATTACAATTTTTCCTTTGGTGCCGGTTATTTCAATGGTGTCGTCTTCGGCACTTTTTTCGACGACAAAACACCAGCTTCCGGTTCCGGAAACTCCTGAATCAAAAGCGAAAGCCGCAGAAACTGTATCTTCAGCAGCATAATATCCGGCGATATTTTTGGCAATTCCTGAGACTTCTCTAATTGGCCCGAACACAAAATCGAGGAAATCGAATTGGTGCGAAGCCAGATCGTAGAAATGACCGGCACCTGCTATTTCGGGATTGGTATGCCAGGACTGCTTTTCCGGAAACCGATCGTTTTCTCCAAATGCTTTGTGCAGACGAATATTCACCGCTAAGGGTTTCCCAATAATCCCGGCATCAACCAGCTCTTTTACTTTCAAAAAGGCAGGTAATGTTCTCCGGTAAAAGGCTACAAACAGGGGCATTCCGGTTTCTTCCGAAACACGAATCATATCCTGACATTCCTGATAGTTTCGTGCCATGGGCTTTTCAACGTAAACCGGTTTCCCAGCTTTCATAGCTTCGATAGCATACGAAGCATGAGAGTCGGGCGGGGTAGCAATATAGACTGCATTTACCTCCGGATCGTTAATGAGTTTGCTTCCATCTGAATAGAAGTTCGGAACCTGATGCCTTTTCGCATAATCCTCGGCTAATGCCGCGTTACGGCGCATCACTGCAACAAGTTTGGAATGCTCTACCTTGCTGAATGCCGGACCGCTCTTGAGTTCGGTCACATCTCCACAGCCAATTATTCCCCAGTTTATTTCCTGAATTTCACACATTCCATTGTTGATTAACGATTAACGATTTATGATTTTTGATCAACGATTTAAGAAGCTTATTTTGCAATCAATCTGCATTCGTTAATCTTCAATCTCTGATCGTTAATCAATATTTAAACCGATCTTTAAATGCCCACAATCCCAGCGCAGGATTGGAAATATAGAAAATTTCTTCTCCATCTTCCAGCGTATTACAACCATCTCGCAATTTGGCCGGATCATATTTGGTTGTTACTTCATCGATGTCAGCGTATTTAAAACCAACGCTTTCAATTTCAGCCTGAGTCAGGTTTTCCTTTGCTTTTCCCGGACAATAAGTGATGTTGAAACGTCCTTCGGAAGAACCATGAATCAGGTGAGCTGCTGCACTCAGGTTGTTTCGTAATTCTTCATTTTCGTCACAGTATTTCAGTGTTGCCGGAGTTCCAAAGTAACCGTATTTCCGGATCAGCCGGTCGATTTCTTTGTCTTCGCCGAACTCTTTCAGAGCAGGAGCCAAAACAATTAATTCGCCATCGTCATCAATGGCCATGCGGGTACGGTATATCGATTTATTTCCAAGCCAGGTACTTTTAAACTCGGTAGGATCAAGATAAACCACTACTTTTTTGAGTGGTTTTTCAAGCATCTCAAAATTGACCAGCAATGCCAGTTTGGCTGCCTTGTCGAAAACTTCCAGGTCATCACCAATAAACAGTCCGCGGGTTTTAATTTTGCCGTCGGTTTTGTCCAGTCCAACTACCGTTTGCACGTAAACAATTGGCAAATGATTGGTGAAATGTTCCGATGCGTAGTTGAAAATGCGGCGTACCGGTGTATCGGCATGACCCATCATTCGCTCCATTCCATAGGCTGCGCCTACAAAATGACTTTTGTTAATGCCTTCAACGCCGCCGGTTCCGACGAAAATATTCTTGTTGTAATTGGCCATTCCGACCACTTCGTGAGGAACCACCTGTCCAAGTGATAAAATCAAGTCGAAATGACCTTCAATCAATAATTTATTGACTTGTGCCGGCCATGGAAAATCAACCGCCCCACCCGAAACTTCTTTCACAAATTCGGCAGGAACAGTGCCAACAGTCACCACATCATTTCTCCAATCGTGCTC
>CAIPKZ010000216.1 GCA_903865775.1 uncultured Prolixibacteraceae bacterium
CAACCCGATAAAAATTCAAATTTCGGGATGCATTTCAAGCACCTTTCCTCTTCCGGAAAAATCAGTCTTTTGAACGGAGACAAGGTGGACATCCCGCAATCGGAAAATCAGGCTGAAATTTTCGGGAAGAAATTTTTTCATGGATCAAGCCTTTCCGGAAATCTGGCATACGACCGGAAGGCTTTCAATTACTACGGTTATACAGGCAACGAACTGAGCGATTTGTTAAAAGAACAGATGATACCAACTCAGGGAGATAAACAATATTTTTCGAAGGGAACATTGGATGTTCATTGGAAAAGCGAAACGCTGTCAAAAGATGTTTTGAATTTTGAATTGGGGTTAAACACGCATTATTTGACGAGCAAAACCGGACAAAAGGAACTTCAAACGATCATTTCAGGAGACCTGAGAAAAAAGTTTGGGAATATGTTGGGTATCCTGAATTTCTCGATTACAAATTACCAGGCCGACAGCATCAGAAGCAGGTTTTCGAATGTGATCGGCTCCAAAAATCAAATAATCTATGAGGCAAATCCATCGGTCAAATGGAAGTCTGAAACCGCCAGCTTTCAGGTGGGCGTGAATTCTGCACTGGTTTTGGATGACGATACGGAAGGGCTCCTAACAATCTGGCCAATGGCTAAAGCCGAATGGTCGCCGGTTGAGCGAATCCTGACCTTGTTTGCCGGACTGGATGGCCATTTGCAACACAATACCTATTCATCGATTGTGGCAGAGAATCCTTATGTTGATCCGTTTCATGATGTGGCAAATACCGAATACAAAACCGTTATCTCCGGCGGTCTAAAGGGGAAGTTGAGTTCGAAAACCAACTATGTGGCAGCAACTTCATGGTCGGTGGTGAAAGATCAGCATTTCTATCTTACCAAAAGTGAGAGTTTTTATTACGTAGGAATCATGCCTCGAACGCTAAATAATACCTTCGACTGGGTTTACGACGATGTTAATATTCTGAAATTGTCGGGCGATGTGATGCATTCCGTATCAGATGAATTTTCACTTCACTTGCTGGCGAACTACTATTCATATAACCTGAAAACACAGGCAAAAGCCTGGCAAATGCCAAATTTTGATCTCACTTTTTCAGGAATATATAAAGCCTCTGAACAATTGAAATTTACTACTGATATTTTTGTTGTCGGGAAGCGGACTGCTGTAATCATGGATGATTCTGTGCTTTCTTCATCCTCAACACCAGTTCCTCATGAAATAAATATGAAACCAATAATCGACCTGAATGCAGGTGCCGAATACCAATTCAACGGCAAGTTGAAATTCTTTGTCAAACTCAATAATTTTGGTTTTCAGAAATACGAACAATGGCTGGGTTATACCAGTAAAGGATTCAATTGGCTGGCCGGAGCCAGCTATTCTTTCTGAAAACCGGATGAGATTTCCGCATCGGTTTAGAACACTTTTCTTAGTCCTTCAGGAATATTGTAATTCATTGATTTTCAGAATTTAAAAAGTTGATAAATTGTTGGAAAATTTAAGGTTTCGATTGCGGCTTTTGCTTTCGGTTGTTCCTACTTTTTTACTATATTTGCGACTGATTTGTTGAAGCGTATTTATTGTGAAGAATTTACTGAAAATCAAACATCCGATTTTATTACCCAATCAGGCAATTTTCGAAAAAGGCAGAAAATAACCGTTTTCTGTTGTTGGTTTTAACCTTTCATGTTCAGGTTAAATGGGTGAATTTATGGATATTTAAAAATTTTGATGATGAGAGAAATTGAAGAAACCCAGGATTGGGGAATACAGAATGAGAATGGAGGATATGATGCCGACAGCATTCAGGTATTGGAAGGATTGGAAGCAGTTCGTAAACGTCCTGCCATGTATATTGGCGATGTCAATGAAAAAGGATTGCACCACCTGGTTTATGAAGTAGTTGATAACTCGATAGATGAAGCACTGGCAGGTTACTGCAAAAATATTGATGTTTTCATTAATGAAGACAATTCGATAACCGTAATCGACGATGGCCGTGGAATTCCTACCGAACTTCATACCAAGGAAAATCGTTCGGCTCTTGAAGTGGTCATGACTGTTTTGCATGCCGGAGGAAAATTTGACAAAGGCAGCTATAAAGTTTCCGGAGGTTTGCACGGGGTAGGAGTTTCGTGCGTGAATGCACTTTCTATTTTGCTTGAAGTTCAGGTTCACCGCGACGGTAAAATCTGGCAGCAGGAATACAGCAAAGGCAAGCCACTTTACGATGTGAAGGAAGTTGGCGTAACCGACCGTACCGGTACCACGGTAACTTTTAAGCCCGATGATTCGATCTTCCTGGTTACCGAGTACAAATTTGAAATAATAGCTGCCCGCATGCGCGAGTTGGCATTCCTGAATGCAGGTTTGCAGCTGAATATTACCGATAAAAGGATAAAACTTGAAGGGGACGAAAACTTTCAGTATAAACATGAGGAGTTTTTCTCGAAGGAAGGATTGAAAGAGTTTGTTGAATATCTTGATGGTACCCGTGAACGCCTGATTGATGAAACGATTCATATTACATCTGAAAAAGCCGGAGTTCCGGTTGAAATTGCACTTCATTACAACACTTCGTTTACCGAGAATATTCATTCCTATGTAAACAACATCAATACGATTGAAGGAGGAACACATTTAACCGGGTTCCGTCGTGGCTTGACTCGTACGCTGAAAGGCTATGCTGAAAATAGTGGCATGCTCTCGAAAGTGAAATTCGAAATCAGTGGTGATGACTTCCGTGAA
>CAIPKZ010000217.1 GCA_903865775.1 uncultured Prolixibacteraceae bacterium
CCAGATGATTGTTTCTGAAGTTGGCCTGACGATGAGTTCTTCTTCCAGTTTTGCATCCGGATCAACAATGATTCCTTTTCCATTCGGATCGTTCATCAGGCGGTAATGAGTGACTACGGCACATTCTTTGGCAAAACCTTCCACATGACTGGCTTCCTTGCTGAAAAATGATTTTGGAATAAATAGCGGAAAGTAGGCATTAACATGTCCGGTCTCCTTAAACATGCGGTCGAGCTCTGCCTGCATCTTTTCCCAGATTGCATATCCGTATGGTTTGATGACCATGCATCCTCTAACCGCAGAATTATCAGCTAAATCAGCCTTGACAACCAGATCGTTGTACCACTGTGAATAATTTTCGCTGCGTGAAGTCAATTCTTTTGCCATTTTTGAATTTTTGGTATGGTATTTGTTTTTTTCGTGCTACTTTTAAGGCTACAAAGAAAGTAAATTTAATCTTCATTATAAAGGAGGGTGTACTATGAAAACGAAACTTCCATTGATCGCAATTGTCGCAATTTTGGTTAGCGCATGTGCTACGGGAACCTATACGGCTAAAACGTATGACGATGATATTTATTTTTCTCCGGGAGATGTACCACCTGTCGCAATAGTGGAAAGCACAGCTCCTGCAAAGGAAAATTCAACGCAGACTAAAAGCTATGCGGCTCAGGATCAGCAAATCGAATTATCACAGCCTGATCAAGATGTGAACGCACAAACGGACGACATGAATAATCCGGATCTGATGGCTTCTGATACCACGGTCTATTACGATGACGACGATGTAAAGTACGTCATTAATAACTATTACGACGATGACATGGACTATTCGTCCAGAATTAACCGTTTCTACAATCCGTTTTACAGTTCATATTACGATCCGTTCTTTTATGACGACTTTTATTATGGATATGGCGGTTACTGGATGTATCCTTCCTTTGGATTTGGCTTTGGAGGATATGGAGGATACGGTGGCTATCCTTACTTTGGTTATCCCGGCTATGGATATGGTTATGGTTATGGATATGGATATCCTTATTATGGTTACGGAGGTGGATACTATGGCGGATTTTACTCAGGCGACAGATATTACAATAACAATTATGATGTAGCCCGGAGAAGACCTACCAATGAGAACAGTGCCGGAAGTGGATTAAACAACAATTTTACTAATTCGGGAAGAGTATCAAACCTGAACAGTGTAAACAGCTCCATTCAATCCGGAGCTCAGAGTAAAACTGAATCAACTCAGAATTCATGGGTTGAGAACGGACATGAGAGAAGTCGTACGATTGATGCATCAGGCAATACTCAGGAAACAAAGAATGCAACAATCGTAAATGACCGCAGACCTGGAACCGGTGCTAAAGCGGTGACCAGAAATGCTTCGACCGGAAGTCAGGTTCAGGGCAGAAGTGATTCACGTACTCAAATGGTTCGTCCGGGAACAGGCGTTTCAGAAAGTTCACGCCGGTCATATGAGCCATCAACAACTGGCAGCACCTACAATCAGAGCAGAACAGTAAGACAAAGCCAGAATTATACTCCAAGTTATAACAAGCCAAGAATTGTTAATCAATCCAATTTCAACAGCAACAGTTATACCAGACCTCGTACCTCAGGTAGCAATGTTGACCGGCCGACTGTAAGAAGCGCCAATTCAGGCTCAACCTACAGCCAACCGAGAAGTTCTTCCAGTATGAGACAAACTTACCAGTCCAGCTCGACTTATTCGAACGGTTCAAGCACATCAACACCTTCCAGAAGTTCCTCAAGCTATAGCAGATCTTCAGAAAGCAGCGGATCAAGTATCAGCGCACCAAGCCGTTCATCCAGCTCCTTTTCCAGCGGTGGTGGTGGAAGTTCCTCTGGAAGTTCAGGCGGCGGCAGCAGTTCAGGAAGCAGCTCAGGTGGCGGATCTGGCGGTGGATCAGGACACCGCAGATAATACAAACCGAAAAAACAAGAACTGAATTCAAACAAACTATAAATACCGAAATCATGAAAAAGTTAGTATATACAATCAGTATAGTGCTCTTAGCATGGAGCACATTCGCCCAGGATCTTACTGATGCCTTAAGATATTCGAACTACCACATCAGTGGAACTGCCCGTTCAACGGCCATGGGTAATGCATTTGGTGCCTTGGGTGGTGATTTTTCTTCCTTAAGTATCAATCCGGCAGGTGCAGCAGTTTACCGCTCGGGTGAATTTACGTTCACTTCGTCAGTTGGAAAGTCAAGTGTTGACGGAAATTATCTGAATAATGGCAATACCGCCACCGATTCAAGATACACAGGAAGTATTAACAATATTGGTTATGTTACCACAATTCCGACCGGTGCAAGCAGCGAGACGGGTTTGGTAAGTCTCAGCTTCGGAATGGGATTCAACAGACTCGGTGGTTTTTCGGCCAATATGCTTGCCGAAGGTTCGAATACAAACAATTCACTTCTGAACTACTTTACTTACAATGCCAACAATCCCTATACGACATCGGATAACTTAGATTCGTATTACGAGCGGCTGGCCTGGGATACCTATCTGCTGAACTATGATGATCAAAATAAAGAGTATTTTAACGACATTTCAGACAACGGATACAAACAATCGGTTCGTAAAACAACCCAGCGTGAAGGACACATCAATGAATATCTCCTTGCGTTTGCTGCCAATTTTAATCACAAATTATACATTGGAGGTACTTTAGGAATTCATGATGTTTATTTCAAAGAGAACGCCAACCTGATGGAATTTGATGCAAATAACAACATTCCGTATTTTAACGATTTCAATTTTAATACTTCACTGAGCACTTCAGGATACGGATTTAACGTTAAACTTGGAGCAATCTATAAACCTACAAACAATCTTAGACTGGGGCTGGCTATACACACTCCAACATTTTATAATCTTCACGACACCTATAACAGTGGCATGAATTCTTCCATCACCTATGTTTCAGATGGTATGACTGAAAAGTATTCGGCTAAACCGGACAAAGCCGGGATGTATGATTATGCCGTTTCCACACCACTGAAATTCGTGTTTAGCGGAGCATATGTAATCGGCAAATCCGCTTTGATCAGTGTAGATTACGAACTGGTTAATTATTCGACTGCCAAATTGAACAAAGGAAGTGACGGATATGATTTTTTCGATCAGAATGCTGAAATACAGAAGGCTTATAGAATGGTAGGTAATCTTCATATCGGCGGCGAATTCCGGGTAGATAAGAATTTCAGCCTGCGAGCCGGTTACGAAAACTATCCAAACGCATTTAATCCAAGCTATTTAGATTCAAATAATCAGCACAGCGACAAGCCATACTCCACTGTTTCCGGAGGTTTCGGGTTTAAACAAGGTAATTTCTTTTTCGATGCAGCATTACAACACGTAATTAATCAGGAGAGTCTGAAACTTTATCCTGATGCAAATGCTAATGAAATGATACAATACAGTACAAATCAAAACAACCTCATTTTTACCCTCGGCTATAAATTCTGATTACGGGTTCATTAAAAGTAAAGCCGGTTAAACAGTTAGCCGGCTTTACTTTTGATAGAAACTCTCCGAATCATTTATCTCATTTTAACATTTCCGTTTCTGAAAATCAAATTAGAGTGGAAATTTTTTATTAACCTTGCTTTACTATATCTTAGTAAAATATTACGGACAAAATATGACTGAATTTGTTGAAATTACTTTTGAAGATGCACTGAAATTTTTCGAAGAGGCAGAAGTCAATGGAAGCAGGTGGCGTATCGGTGACTTTTTAACATCCAAATGGCTTCAGCGCAACAACATCAACTTCGATGACGTTGTTTCCTTTTCGAAAAATATGCCAGACTCAAAAATCGTGGTTATTGGCGAGGGTCCTTCAGAAGGATTTTACATTTACTCCCAAAAACAAAAGACATGTTTTAAATTTGAGCAAAAAAAAGCTGAAATTAAATCCTGAAAAACGACGTATGACTCAACACTTCGATGATCCGATGGGACGGGCTGTATCTAACTATCACTTCAATTCTGTCGACCTGCCCATTATCATCCATTCCGATGATTTTGACGATGATACCATCGAAACAAACTATCTTTTCAGAACATACAAGCAAATGCCGGCACTGGAAAAAAAAGCCATGAGCCTCTGCTCCGGAAAAATTCTGGATGTTGGTGCCGGAGCAGGAACCCATTCGGTTTATCTTCAGGAAAAAGGATTCGATGTCACTTCGCTCGAAACATCGTCGCTTTGCTGTGAGGTTTTAAAAAGCAGAGGTCTTCGGAACGTCATCCAAAAGGATATTTTCAAATTCAATTCACAAAAATTTGATACCATTATACTGCTCATGAACGGAACCGGAATTGCCGGAACGCTGAGTGGTTTGGAGGTTTTACTGTATCATTTAAAAACCTTACTTAATCCGGGTGCTCAGATTCTGATTGATTCGTCGGATCTGATTTATTTATTCGAACAGGAAGACGGCTCTTCCCTGATAGACATTTCTGCCGATAAATATTACGGTGAACTGAACTTTCAAACTGAATATCAAAACTGGATCAGTCAGCCATTTCCATGGTTGTATGTCGATCCGGATAATCTGAAAAGTATTGCCGAAAAAAATCAACTGAAAGTGAATAAAATATTTAAAGGCGGGCATTACGATTACCTCGCCCGAATAACTTCATAAAAATAACTGCATTGAAAAAGATTCAGGAATACCGGACTCTCACTCCTCCGGAAATAGAAACATTAAAAAACCAAGGTTGTGCAGCAACGGATTGGAACCAGATTTTTGCAGTCGATTCGTTTATTCCCGAAAATATCCGGAACGTTCAATTTTCAGGCTGTGTGAAAATCGGGAATAACTCCGGAACGGTTGAATTCAGCGGTGGAATCGTCCGCAATTGTGGAATGTACAATGCCAGCATACACAATTGCACCATCGGCGACCAGGTATATATTCATCATATCACCAATTACATAGCCAATTACGACATTCAGGATCATGTGATTCTGGAAAATATTGAATTGTGCTTTATTGAAGGCGAAACCAGTTTTGGAAATGGGATAAAAGTCTCCACTTTGGATGAAACCGGTGGTCGGCGAGTCATGATTTACGATAAACTATCGGCGCATCTGGCTTATTTTTTGGCCTGGTACAAACACCGGCATTGCCTGATTGAAGAGATTGAAGAAAAAATTACAGCCTATGCTGAATCGGTTAAAAGTACCAGAGGAGTCATCGGTGAATACACGGTTATTCGCAATTGCAGGCAAATTAAAAACGTAAAGTTCGGACCTCACAGCCAGGTGTTTGGATCGGTACGGCTTGAAAACGGTTCGGTAAACAGCAACGAATTTGCCCCGGTAATACTTGGCTCCGGAATTATTGTTGAAAATTTCATTGTTTCTTCGGGTGCCGAAATTACCGATGGAACCATTGTTTCCAACTGTTTTATCGGGCAAGGTTGTATCCTGAGCAAACAATATTCTGCTGAGAACTCCTTGTTTTTTGCCAATTGTCAAGGCTTTCACGGCGAAGCATGTTCCATTTTCGGTGGTCCATATACGGTAACCCACCACAAATCCACTTTGCTGATTGCCGGAATGTTCTCATTCTGTAATGCGGGCAGCGGCTCGAATCAGAGCAACCACATGTATAAACTTGGTCCGATCCACCATGGTATCGTGGAACGCGGATCAAAAACAACCTCGGATTCCTATATTCTCTGGCCGGCAAAAATTGGCGCCTTCACCCTGGTGATGGGGCGTCATTATAAAAACACCGACACTTCTGATCTGCCTTTCTCTTACCTGATCGAAAATAAAGATGACAGCTGGATCGCGCCGGGGATCAATCTGCGCAGTGTGGGAACTATCCGCGACGTACTGAAATGGCCAAAACGCGACCGTCGCAAAGATCCCGAAAAGCTGGATTGCATCAATTTTAACCTGCTGAGTCCGTTTACCATCCGGAAAATGCAGAAAGGACTCGGAATACTGAATAGCCTGAAAGAGATTTCAGGAGAGACAACCGAAGTTTTTGCCTTTCGAAATACGCTGATCAGTAAAAGTGCCCTCGAAAAAGGAATTGATTTGTACGAAAAAGCCATCTATAAATTCCTCGGAAATTCACTCATTTCGCGCCTTGAAAAATGTGACGTTCAATCTTTGGACGACTTGCTGAATTGCCTGAAACCCGGAAATGATCTGGGAAAGGATGAATGGAGCGATCTGGCAGGACTTATCGCACCGAAAACAGAAATCAGGAAACTGATTAAAAGCATCGAACGAAAGGAATTGGTAAGTTTGCAGGAAATTGAAATAGAGTTTAAATCCATGCATGCCAACTATTACGACTATGAATGGACCTGGGCTTCAGAATTATTGATTGAGATAACAGGCAAGCCCATTGAATCTCTGAAAATTAGTGACCTGATTAACCTCATAACCAAATGGCAGGAGAGTGTCATCGGCTTAGATCAAATGCTGTACGAAGATGCAAAAAAGGAATTCAGGTTAGATTCGATGACCGGATTTGGAATGGACGGAAACAAAGCCACCCAAAAACTTGATTTCGAAAAGGTTAGAGGTAATTTCGAGAGTAACGACTTTGTCAATGAAATTGTCAGCCATATCAGGAGAAAGACCATTTTAGGCGAGAAAACGATTGCAAAATTAGCAGCTATTGAAAAATTACAACAAAACTAATTATGAGACTAATTATCCAGGCCAATTCTGAACTGACTTCCAAATGGGTGGCGAATTACATAGCCCGAAAGATTATTCTGGCTGCTCCAACAAAGGAAAAACCTTTTGTGTTGGGACTTCCAACCGGTTCGTCACCGCTTGGAACATACCAGGAACTCATCAAACTTTACCAGAACGGGACGGTTTCGTTCAAAAATGTAGTCACCTTCAACATGGACGAATATGTTGGAATCCCCAAAAATCATCCTCAAAGTTACTACACGTTTATGTGGGACAATCTGTTCAGCCACATCGATATTCTTCCTGAAAATGCGAATATCCTGAACGGCAATGCTCCGGATATTAAAGCGGAATGTCAGGCTTACGAGGATAAAATCTTAGCTGTAGGTGGAATAGACTTATTTTTAGGTGGAATTGGTCCTGATGGTCATTTGGCCTTCAATGAACCCGGATCATCACTGGCTTCGCGCACACGGGATAAAGAGCTGAACTATGACACCAAAGTCGCCAATTCGCGTTTCTTCGATAATGATATCAGCAAGGTTCCGAATTCGTCGCTCACGGTGGGCATTGGTACTGTAATGGACGCCAAAGAAGTTCTAATTATTGTCAATGGATACAGCAAGGCCCGGGCGCTGCAACATGCTGTTGAAGAAGGTGTAAACCACATGTGGACCATCAGCGCATTGCAACTCCACCCGCGTGGAATGATCGTTTGCGACGAACCGGCCACCTACGAACTGAAAGTAGGAACCTACAAACATTTTAAAGACATTGAAAAGAACAATATTGATCCGGAAAGTCTGCTGAATTCCAATTTAGTTTGGTAATTCTCTGAACTTTTAATACAATCAAATAAGGCGATCGTTGAAAGATGATCGCCTTATTTGGTTTACAGGTTTCGTTTTTCAAAGTTTTATTGAGAACTCCAAATGTCCATCCAATCCAAGTTCTACAATCTTTTGAAGTGTTGAAATACGAACCTCCTTAATATTATTCTCAATCTTAGAAATATAGCCTTTGTTTGTACCACATTTCTCAGCCAGTTCTTCTTGTGTCATCCCTTTTTCTAGTCGGGCTTGTTGAAGAAGAAAGCCAAGTTTGAATGCTTCAAATCCTTTTTCAAGCTTGTCGCGTTCCGAAGTTCCCTTTTTTCCGTATTGGTCGTCCACAAACTGGTCGAGTGATTTTAAATTATTGTTCGCTTTCATATTCTTTCTTTATTTTGACTGCTTTCTCAATCTCATATTTTGGTGTCTTTTGTGTCTTCTTCTGAAAACCATTTGCCAACACTATTAGTTTTCCAAGGTCAAAGAAGCAAAATATTCGAAATATATCACTTCCGTGTTGAACCCGTATTTCGTAAAGGCCTTCTGTGCCTTCCAGATGCTTTAAATAATCTTCCGGCACATGATGAATGGTTTCAAGGAGCATTAAAGTCCAGATAATTTTATCCTTCACTTTCTGCTTTTGCTTGATATAAAAATCAGTAAAGTAGTGTTTGTACAAAAATACAGTTCTTATTTTCTCATTTTTCATACTTAGCAAAGATATGAAATATTGTCCGAAAGTGCAACTTATTTTGAAATCAATTTTCAAACATCTGAGACACGGCTTAAATGTTTGCTAAGAATGATCTTTTAGCACCCGCATGTCAAATATGAACCTGGCAGTGCTTATGATATTACACGATTTTATATCTGCGTGAAGCGGATTTAAAATGATGTTGTACTCATCGGGGATAATAACTGAAGGTACTTTGAGTGCAAGGTGTTCTTTTTTTCGAAGAAAGGAAGTGCCGTAATTAACTGTTTCATTGGTAAATGGGAAACGACCCCACCCTTCCACCAGTACCTTTTCCGGAACTGACTGAATTTCTATTCCTTCTGGTATTTCAATTTTAACCAGCAAAAGATTATCCGGAAGATTCTCAAAGCTTGACACATGAACAATCTTTTCCCATGCTGCAAGGGAGGCATGTTCGGAAGTATAGATCACCAAATTCCCTTTTTCGTGCCAACGTCCGGGGCCATACATTCCACCCAAACCATCGAGGGCAGCATGTTCTCTTTTTGCAATCCGGTAAACAAACATCAGGCTGAGAATCCATATTCAATGGCGTTCAACTCATCCAAAACAAGCTGAATCCCCGAAAATGTGTCGAGGTACGAAACGGGCTTTTCTCCACCCATGACCTGATTTTCTGAATCTAACCAATTTCGGAATTTCTTCTGGTTGCCAAGTACCTCAATACCTGTCTGGAAAAGCTTTGCTATGTATAACGCCCGTTCAGAGGGACCTGGTGCAATCAGTTGGGTGGGTTCCTTTTCCTGAATCGAACGGGTTGAAATCCTTAAATACGAACTTAGTTCCTTCAATGTTAATCCGGATTCACGGGCAATGGTTAAAAGCATCGATTTTTGGATGCCATTTCTGGCTCCCATCAAAAAATCTTTTTCTGAAATTACAAGTGCGCTCATTGGATAACGGAATTTATTCGCTCAAATGTACGAATTAATTCCGTTATTGAATTTTATTGAACCGATTTTCTTTCGTGGAAGGTTTGCGTTTTTTCCAAAAAATAAGGCGACCGTTGGGAGATGATCGCCTTACTAATTTTTACAGTGATTTTAGTTCGATTCTATATCGAAATTTCAAACGTATTTCTCACCCGGACATATTTCCTTTTCACCTTTGGTTCGAGTTCTGATTGTCCTTTTTTTTCAATGTTTGGAAAGTCTTTTTCTATAAACTCCAATTTAAAATCATCAGGCAGATTTTCTGCAAGAGTCAGATTATCAATTAAATGATTGACGAAATCAAAAGTTAATCCTATGTTTCTTTCAACAGTTTCCTTATTTGTCATAGCTTACCGTTTTTTCATCTTTTTATTAAACCGTTCTTTATACCATTCCCACCGATCTTTCAAATCCTGCTCTGCATATTTTGATGCACTTTTCAAATTATCGATTGCAATCTCTTGCTTTTCCTTATCTCCATTCGGCATCAAAACGTCCCGGTGAAAGAATCCATGTGCGCATTCATACCGAACAATTGGAATCCATCTCTCACTCAAGAATGTTTCGTATTGATAAACCACATCAATCAATTCACCTTTATCAATTTTTAACCGAACACGCAGCCGATCATGTCCAAATTTATCAAGAATCGATAAAAACTCAATTTCTTTCATTTTAGATGGAATAAATTGTGCTGTACAAAGTTAGTAAAAATCCATATTTACAGAACCATGAATTCTATCCCTTTTTGCGAAGACTGAAATCCTTACTTTCATCCAAATCCGGCTTGCAGGTTTGCGTTTTTTAATTCAAAAAATAAGGCGATCGTTGAAAAATGATCGCCTAATTTTTTGCCTGGATTACTTTAATTTTTCGTTACTGATTTTTTTTGGCGGAAGACTGAAATTGATGGGAATTTGATAGGGAACATTAACACCCTCGCCATTTTGCTTCCCCGGAATCCATCGGGGCATTGATTTTACTATTCGCATGGCTTCTTTATCCAGAAACGCATCAACTCCGGATTTGACTTTTACATTTATAATCTCTCCGGTATTGCTCACAACGAAACTGACCATGACTTTCCCCTGAATACCGTTTTCAAGAGCGATAGTTGGATATTTCATGGTGGAATAAACAAATGCATTCAACGCTTGAGGTCCTCCAGAATATTCAGGCAATGATTCTACAACGGTGAATACGTCTTTCGATTTTTTGGTGGTAATTTCAATTACTCCTTCCAAAATTCAATTAGTAAATGCGAATTTTTAATATGATAGGTTCAAAGAATGCTGATGATCCATTGTTGTTGATTTCGGGAAATAACTTCCAGCGAAGCGTTAAGGAAGTTGTTCTCGAAATCAATAACAGACAGTAATTA
>CAIPKZ010000218.1 GCA_903865775.1 uncultured Prolixibacteraceae bacterium
ATGCAAAATATTAGGATGGAAACAAAAACGAACACATTTGAGAATTTTCCTGAATGGTTATTGGAAAAATGGCAGGGCATAGCAGATGTACTGGCCGAAACAATAGGCGTTACAGCTGCTTTAATCACAAAGACCGAAGATGATTTCATGGAGGTTTTCATTTCAAGCCATTCAGAAAACAATCCTTACCCTTCTTATGCAAAAGAAAATATGGATGGTTTGTATAGTGAAACCGTTATAAAAACCCAACAAAAATTACTGGTTACCAATGCGCTGACAGACAAAGCCTGGGATAACAACCCCGCTTTAAAACTCGGCATGATCGCGTATCTGGGATTTCCTCTCAATTTCCCGGACCATCAACCGTTTGGGACCCTTTGTCTTCTTGACAATAAGGAAAGGCTTTTCACACTGCAAAATGAAAAACTGGTTCAGCAATTCAAGAATGTGATCGAACTGGACCTGGCACTCTTACAGTCATTTGAACATAAAACAAGTCTTATATCAGCAAATATAGTACACGAAATCGCTGAACGTAAAAAAGCTGATGAAAAACTGCAGGAAAGTGAACGGATGTATCGAAACCTGTTCGAGAAGGCGAATGAAGGGCTGATATTGCTGACGATGGACGGGAAAATAGCCGAAGCAAACCAGTCCTTTGCCATGATGCATGGCTACACCGTGAGCGAGATTAAGAACATGGACATCAAAGACCTGGATGTTCTCAATGATAGAGCGTTTGATGGCCGTGCAGAAGTAATGAATCGCCTTTACGCCGGAGAAGTCGTCCGTTTTGAGGTTGAGCATTATCACAAGGATGGGCATGTCATTACCATGAGCGATACAGTAAGTATCATCAATATTGGCGGCGAGAAGTTCTTTTTGGCTTTTCACCAGGACATTACCGGGCGCAAGCTGGCGGAAGAGCAACTGGCAGAAAACAAGGAAAAATACCGGGGGTTAAGTGAAGCCTCGTTTGAGTCGATTTTTCTATCTGAAAAAGGGATTTGTATTGAACAAAACCACACCGCTGAAAAAACATTTGGTTACACCAGCGAGGAAGCAATCGGCAGATATGGAACGGACTGGATTGTACCTGAATACAGAGACCTTGTACTCAAAAACATGCTCTCAGTCTCTGAAGAACCCTATGAGGCACGCGCATTAAGAAAAGACGGCACAACATTCCCATGTATGCTGTCGGGAAAGATGATGCATTATAAAGGGAGGGATGTCAGGGTAACTTCTTTAACTGATATCACAGAACGTAAACATGCGGAAGCTTCCATTCAACACCAATTGAAATTTACTCACGCACTTAACGATATCGCAGGTGTTATAATTTCGACTGAGGACATCAATGCAATCATAGAAAAAACGACAACCATTCTGGGTGAAACTCTTGGTGTTGACCGTTGTTTAATTTATGATGTCAATTTTCCCGAAAAGAAATTAACTGCCACAAGTGAATGGCTGAATCCTGAATTCCCTGATATTCAGCCCACAAAAGGAGTTTATTCAATTGAAATATTTATCAGTGGCATTTCTGAAATGGAAAAAACCAGAAATTACATGGTTAGCCATTCCGATGAAATAAATCCGGTGCTTTTCCCTGATAATTCTTATAAAATATTACACGACACAATGGAAATTAAAAGCGCCATCTGGTATCCTTTTAATTTTTACGCCGATGGTTACTTCTTATTGGTTCTTAATGAAACCCATCATAAAAGAGAATTTGTAAAGGAGGAGATTGATTTCCTTAATTCCTTTAGCAAACAAGTCGGCATAGCACTAGAAAAAATCAACCTCCTTGAAGGAAAAAATAAAGCAGATGAAATAATAAAAGCAAGCGAAAAACGGTTCAGAAATGTATTGCAGGATGTTAAAAATATAGCAGTTCAGGGATATGC
>CAIPKZ010000219.1 GCA_903865775.1 uncultured Prolixibacteraceae bacterium
ACCAACATAAATGTTGAAATTGTATTAATATATTGGTGCATGCGTGTTGAAATATTGAAAAATCGTGAGAATTGCGAGAATTGCACCAATATAATGGCTCTGGTGTTATTATCATCACTTCATATCAGTTGTCAATCAGTATCAACATGGAGTGTTCATTTTGGCAGAAGTGGGATTTATTAATGGTTATTTTCGATATAATCATACCGCTCAACTACCTTGTAAAAATCTTCTAAAAGGATAGATATTTCGAGGTTCCCCGCTACACAAAAAGCTCTGGCATTTATGCCGGGGCTTTTTTTTATACCCAATATTTGATTTAATGATTCTATCCTTTTATTTGGTTCTACAATGAGGATATGAAATTAGAAAACAACCATCATTCTGGAAAATAATTCCATTTTCAATGCCAGACATAATTTACTAATATAAAGTTACTTAAATCAATATTTAAGTTTATTAAGTTTAATATAAAGATAAAAAAATCTTAATTTCTAAACATTTACACTTTGCCGCTGTTAGTTTATAGATGAAAAATAATGTTCGATTATGTAACATAATTTAAATGGATAAAAGAATTGCTTGCTTTAGTTTTGAGTCTCAGTTTTCCCTTTTTATGATTGCATTTCTTGCTGAACTAACGAAAGTTCACATTCCTCCCATTCATCGGGAATAGCTTTCGGTTTAAGCTTCCTCCATACATCCTGAATTCTTCTCAATCAAAGATTTATTCAGCCAGTCCTGAACCAGAATATATCGATCAGGCGACCAACGATACAAGCGACAGTCAGATGTTGCAGAGAATGAGTTTGCATAGATTATACACAATGCTATTTACAAGCTGGATTAAAATTCAGTTACCAAATTTTTATTTTAAACATTACCCAAAATGAAGATTCTGTTCTCAAAAATAATCGTTTTTCTCGTGCTTTTAATGCCAGTATTGGTAAAGGCACAACCTGCAACTTCCAGACCTATTATTAATTATAAATTCGCATTTTCGTATGGATGGGGTGGAATAACCATTCCGGGTATTGATAGAACTTATGGAGGACCGGCCAACTTATACCACCCCCTCGATATTGGCAAATTTGATACCGATGGGGGAGTTGGGAGTGCTGCTATGGCTGCTGTTGACAAGTTAATAAAGCCTCTTAAGCCAGCTTCAATCGGAGGTGGCGAGATCGAGATTTATGGGAATACCAACACGGCTTATCCATCAACGCTTGAAAGCATGAACCCATTTACAAAGGTGCGTTTTCTAAGCACTCAAATTGCCATTGATAAGGATGGAGTATTGCTTTTAGGTGGTTTTGCAAGAATTTACGATGAAAAGGTATGGAAAACAAATTCTATAAAACAGGTAAGTACGAAACAACGAATAGTACCACTTACCAACGAAATAACTGAAACCGATGTACTTGGGGATACAAAAATCATCAAAATCTCAACTGAAGCTTTATCGATAGACCGAAGCATTCCTAAATCCATGATCCAGAAGCAAGCAACCGACAAAATTCCTGCAATCGATGAGGTCAAGGGAATTGCCTATGATCCCCGTAGTAATCACCAGGATCACTTTTTTTATTCTACGAGTAAGGCTGGCGACAATCAAGTCTGTGCATATTTCTTTGATTCCAAGCAAATAATTGTTCTCAACGCGGGGGCTGTTCAAGGCATGGAAAGGAATGTATCCGGAAGAATGGTCGTTGATAATAATGGCAATATTTATATAGCAGATGCGGAACAACATATTATTGTAAAGTTTGAGATGTCAGATGACGGGAAAAAATCAACTGGTTTTAAGTTGATCGCAGGAAGTATAGGGCATGAGGGTTATAAGGATGACAGTAACTTACTTGATGCCAGATTTAATACCCCTTCAGGCATTGCCATCGATGAAAATGACAATTTATATATTTCGGATACCGGAAACAATTGCATCAGGAAGATAGATCTGGGACTATTTGATGATGTTTCAACCTATGCCGGAAGTAAAACTGGTAAAAGCGGAACCTGGCAGCGATTTCCTGAGCCCGGATATGCAGCTCTTTTTAATAATCCGATGGGCATTGCCTACGATTATAAAAACAAACTGCTTTATGTGGCTGATAATGGGAACAACATTGTTCGTGAAATAAATATGGATAAGGAAGTTCGGTCAATCACCGGGAATCCTGCAAAATTGGTAGGGACCGATTTTGAGAGTCCAACAGATATTGCTGTTGAACCGGGTGGGTTAGGTTTTTATGTTGCCGCCGGGAAAACTGTACAGTATGTGAATACATTTGATGGCGGGTGTCGTATCGAGGCCCAATACAGGGAAATTCCGGATGCAATGTTTACGGCTTCGGCTGTTGCTGGTGTTGCCATTCTCCCTCCCGGACTATTTATGAAAGCAAATGGAGGTATTACCGGTGTTCCTCTTTTGGTATGGGAACCATCTGCCTATATTGTTTATGGCTATAACAATGTCGGCGGCAGTGTGCTTCCTGCTGTCGTTATTTTAGAAGTTATAGAATGTCCTGAAAAACCTGATACTGTTATTGCGAACCAGTCCATCGCGTTTTCACAGCTTCCCTATACCTGGAATAAATTGGTTTTTACTGAAGCAGGCACCAAAACAGTGACGATTAAGTCGAGAGCCGGTTGTGATAGTACTGTAATTATGAACCTTTCGGTACCGCCTAAAATCCTCTATTCCGGTCCTAACAGTTACAGTCTTGGTGTCCCAATTGTTCCGTTGTTGCCCGTAAACACAGGGACAACTCCCGACAATTATACGATTAGTCCTCCCTTACCGGCAGGCTTAATGCTCGATCCGGTTAATGGTACAATTAGCGGGACTCCTTCTGCAGTAAGTTACCAACCATCGGTCGTGCTATATGGCCCCCAAACAGCACCTGTTACTAAAGCTCCCTGGGTTCTTGGGACACTTGGCGGAGACATCTCTTCTGTGAAAATTACAGACCAGAGAGGAACTGTATTGCTAAATAATAAAACACAAATCCGAAGTCTGGGCGGAACCATCGGAACAGCAACCGGAACTGCGGGTGCCTATTCCGACTTCAGTACCAATGCCATTACCAATTTATATCAGGGCGAAAAATACACCATTAATGTGAGTAATTTGCTCAAGGGTCCAACCCCCGTAAATAATGGAATTGGATACGGATACGAATATGGGTATGATATTGACGGTACCTCGTTGAATCGTGCAAATTGGAGAAACTCCTTTGCCATTTTCATAGACTACAACCGGAATGGTGATTTTAGTGATCCGGGAGAAAGGGTGTACCGTACTTCTAATGCAACAAATACCTCGCATACCGAAAGTACATCGATTGTAATTCCTGCCGGATTTTTGCCTGGAGTTACCAAAATGAGGATTCATTGGATGGAAGCAGATGTGTTGAGGAGGAATAATAATGGTATTTATTATATTGACACTGACTCTTATTTGACCCCTTATCCTTACGGGTTGGATCCAAACCCTGGAATTGAAGAGTTAAGACAAAAACTTTTTATGAATAACGGTGAGTTTGAAGATTATGGAGTTAATCTGATTGGGAATAATGGATTACTTTATACTGTTAAAGCTTCCAACTCCACGGGTTCAGACAGCACCCAGGTGAATATTGCTATTGCAAAACCTACCTTATCTTCCAATAATCAAACTATTTGTGAATCTGAATTGCCATTTGTCTGGAATGGTTTGGAGTTTAAAAATAGTGCATCGAAAGCTGTACGTCTTAAAAACAGATATGGAGCAGACAGTACTGCGACCATGAATCTGACCGTCCGACAACACACTTTTTCCACCAGAGATCTTAGTTATTGCGGACCTTATACCTGGGAAGGCCAGACCCTGGTAAACAGCGGCACCTATACTGCGAAGTTTATAAATTCTGTGGGCTGCGACAGCCTTTCAATAATTAACTTCAGGCAAAAGGCAACCAGTTCGGTGGAAAATAAAACCCTTCGCCCGGCAGATCTGCCTTTTGTATGGAATGGACAATCTTATAACAGGACCGGAACAGCCAGCAAAACCTTAAAAAATGCGGAAGGATGCGATAGTATTGCTACTTTGAATCTTCTTGTCAATTATGATATTATATATCCTGCCCGCACTATTTTGCCCCTCAACATTCCAATTCGGCCAATAGCTCCTGCATTTGAAGGTAATTTTCAAATTGACGTTCCGGGAGCAAATGGTCATAATGGATTTTGGTTGTCTCCGTACACATCTCTACCTCCAGGTTTGTCACAAAATCCTGTGACGGGGATAATTAGTGGCACTCCTACTCAGCTTATTCCCTGGTCGACCTATACCATCAGATTAATCCAAACAGGAGCCATTGCTGCAACATTTCAGCTCAGTGTGGGAGTTCCGACAACATCAACCTTAAACTATTCCAGTTGCGGCTCCTATTTCTGGAATAACAAAACCTATGTTTCAAGCGGCACTTACTCAGAACATTTTATCAACCAATATGGTATGGACAGTACGGCCATACTTAATTTGACGGTCAGAAAACCAAGTAGCTCGGTTACCAACCTGTATTCAAGGCCTGATCAGTTGCCAATTACCTGGCATGGTCAATCATTAACAGCTGAAGGGGTCTATACCAGCACCACTACCAATGCCGCCGGATGTGACAGTATTATGACTTTACACTTTTTTATAGCTCCTAAAATTAGCTATACGACTCCCAATTTGTTTGGTCTGGGTGTGGCCATCACACCGCTGCTTCCTGCAAATACGGGCGGTATTGTCCCCTCTGATATTGGTATTGTTAAAACAAATACTACCAAAGTTCAACCCACTGCCATCACCATCGACAAGGAGAAAAATATCTATTTTATCACCACTGACGGATCGCTTATTAAACAAAGTCCGGATGGTATTCGATCCGTTCTGATAAATTATTTAGGAAATGCCTCGGCGTTGACTACCGATGACTCAGGAAATATTTATGCCGCTTTGACTTCCAGAAACTCGATTGTTAAAGTTAGTCCTGAAGGTAATTCTACGGTCATTGCCAGTGCAAGATTGCCCATAGGAATTGCAATTGATGCCTCTGGAAACGTATATTTTTCTGAATTTTCGAATCACCGTATCCGGAAGCTGAGTCCGAATGGAGTCGTCAGTACGCTGGCTGGAAGTGGAGTTGCCGGGTATGCAAATGGAACAGGCACCAGTGCCATATTTAATGTTCCAGCCGGATTAGCCATTAATGCAACCGGCGATATTTTTGTTGCTGATTTGGAAAATAACCGCATTCGTAAAATCAGTCCGTCGGGTGTGGTAAGTACTTATGCCGGAAATGGGGCAAATGGATTAGTCAATGGACCAGCCGGATCAGCCAGTTTCAGTTCTCCTTCGGCTATCGTGAGCGATCCCTATGGAAATCTGTATATCGTTGATCAGTCGTATGCACCAAAAGCCAAATATGCTGCTAAAATCCGAAAGATTTCGGGTGATGGTTTAGTAAGTACTCTGGCCGGAAGTACGGCTGGATATGCTGACGGGACTGGAAATCAGGCTCAGTTTTATGATGTGCAGGGGTTAACAATTGATGCAACCGGGCATTTATATGTAAGTGACCTGGGGAATGGTGCAATCCGGACGATCAATACCCAGACTTACCAGATAAAACCATCTCTGCTGCCAGGGCTGAACTTTGATCCGGCATCAGGGCGAATCAGCGGAACACCGGCAGCCATGTTGCCCAAACCGACGACCTATACCGTTTCGGCATTCAACCGGGCCGGAGCAGACAGTGCGAAAGTTCTAATAGCCATCTGCTCCCCGACACCAACTTCATTTGCTATAGACGCATGCGAACATTATAACTGGGATGGAACAGATTATTCAACTGACGGAACCTACACCAGACTTTACACCAACATGGGGGGCTGCGATAGTTTGGTAACCCTGAATTTAAAAATCCGAAAGAGTACAGTAGGTCCTATTGTGTCTGTCAGCACCTGCGGTTATTATGACTGGCAAGGAACCAGATACACTCAAACCGGATTGTATACGGCACATTTGCTCAATAAAGCAGGTTGCGATAGTTTAGCAAGATTAGACCTGGCTCTTGCAAAATGCGATAACACATTTATTTCCGGTGGAGAAGCGCCCAATATTTCGTATCCTGTAAAAGGAGATACTACCTTTTATTATACCGGACCTCCTGTCATCCTCAATCCTACCAATAGCGGTGGTGCCGTGCCGGTGCGAAATTTGAACCAGTCAACTTTAGTACTGGATTTAAACGTGAACTCTGGTATGTTTAAAACCAATTATGTCGGTCTTGATGGTGTTTCTACCGTGGTACCAACGAATATACCAAAGCACATGGTCAAAGATGCTGCGGGTAATTACTATTTTACTCATTCGAACCAAATATTTAAAATAGTAACGGATGGATCAATCACTGTTTTTGCAGGAACTGGAAATGACAGTTATGCAGATGGGCAGGCAGAACAGGCAAGTTTCAGTGGACCGGCAGGTCTTGCATTTGATAATACGGGCAATTTGTATGTTGCTGACCGGGGAAATAATGTGATAAGAAAAATAACGCCGGAAGGTTTGGTTACAACGATAGGTAAATATATTGGCACGGGTATTACTGGTGATTTGTCAGTTGATGGAAATTTTGCCAATGCTGTAATGAATGCACCTTACGGACTTGTATTTGATAAAAATGGTGATTTATTAGTAAGTGAAAATCTTCCGCTTGTTGACGCTGTTTATGGTGCTATCCGAAGAATTTCCTTTTCAACCAATATCGTAAGTACTGTTGCAGTTGGTCTTAATTATCCGCAAGCTTTAGCCATGGATGTCTTTGGAAATATCATTGTTATTGAGGGTGGATTTTATACTCCTCAACTCAAAAAAATAACACCTGGAGGTCAAATAAGCATTATTGCAGGAAACGGCACTAATTCCGGAACAGATGGTCAGCTTGATGGAGTCGGTTCGGCTTCTTCCCTTCCAGAACTGTCACAAGGCGGTTTATATATCAACCCAACGAATAATATAATCTACTTTTCTAGTCATGTGGGACAACTTAGCCGGATTGAAAGCAATGGCTTTGTCCGAAAGCTTTTTTGGCTCAACGCCGGGGGAGGTATGAATGATGCACGATGTATTCTGGAGGTAGATGATGCAGGTCGGATTACTTATGTAAATGGTGGAGCTCTGATATTACAATCAAATACAGTTGGTTATGGCGGCTCTTTTCTTAACAGTGACTTCCCGTTAACTATAAATGCCAATGGTGTAATATCCGGAGGTGTTATCGTATTTAGAAATTCCGAATTCATAACTTTTGCAAATGTATCCAGAAATGATGTAGCTTATGCTTCTAATCAATATGGGTTTAGCAGTTATCCAATGGCAATTCGGAATAAATACATTACGAATTATGTCGATAGGATTGTGGTTTCCGGTTTTCCTTATGTATGGCATGGCCAGACTTTTAATGGACCAACAAATACGGCAACTGACTTCTCAGCCACTAAAACCCTGGTCAACGATACGCTCTATCATCTGGTTCTGATCTATGAAGTTCCTTTGCCTGCGATCAGTACAACCGCAGTTTGTGCAACCAATTCCGTGACACTCAATGCCGGTGGCTCTGCAGGTAATGCAATTCATTTCAACGGAAGCAATGGTGCGACCTTCCCCTTTCGGGAAAATGGGAATTATTTGGTCTATTGGAACCTCAACATATTTAAATTGCCAGTTCCAATCCCCGGTGGTGCAAGTATTGGATTTAATCCGTCAACCGCCTTTGAAGCCTGGATCAAACCGGAATCGGTTTCAGGAGTTCAATACATTGTCGCGAAGGATAGTGTGGAATCAAACCAAGGACATATGGCCGTACTGATTAACAATGGAAAACTGGAATACCGTTTTAATACGGGTAATCCATCAAGCTTAATTATTGCAAAATCTTCAACAAATATACAAGCTGGCGTTTGGACTCATATAGCAGCCACCCACTGTGATTCAACCATGAGTGTGTACATCAATGGTGTGCTTTCAGGAACTACGCGTAATTTGACGGGCGTCTTCGCAATTGGAATTTATGATGCGGTTGCAAAAACAACAAGAGGTGACTTTACTTTGGGTGGATTAAGTAAAACCCAATCTGGATTCACAGGAAGCATGGATGAAGTCCGGTGGTGGTCGAGTCCACGCAAACAGGCCGATATCGTGGCCAATATGAACAAATCGGTTTCACCTTCAAGCCCGGGTCTGGCACTCTATTATAAGTTCGATGAAGCTGCCGGAGATACGCTGATTGATTCTTCGATATCGAATAGGTCAGCTGATTTATTCAAAACCCCGGTCAGAGAGATACTATCTTCAGCCCCGATCCATTACAATTCATACCTTTGGTCTCCCGGCAATGCCGCCACCCGTTCGATAACTGTTCATCCTGTAGGAACCTCACCTTATACACTGACCGTAACCGATTACAAGGGAGCGGCTGGTTCGGTTACGCGTAATATTTCGCCGGCAGCAACTACATCAGTTGATGTGATTAAAGCGAGTGGAGATTCCTACCTCTGGCATGGAACCACGTATAGATCGTCAAACAATTCGGCTACCTGGAAAAGTGTAAATGCTGCCGGCTGCGATTCGACAGTCACGCTGAACCTCACCCTTACTCCGGCTCCAGTACCTGTTATTACAGCCAATGGACCAGTGAATCTCAGGGAAGGAGGATCGGTAACCTTAAGCACCGGGAACTTTGCCTCTTATCTCTGGTCACCCTCCGGAGAAACAACTTCGTCAATTACTGTAAATCCTGAAAATACAACAACTTATACCGTTACGGTTACCGACAGTTATGGCTTCAGTGCAACCACCAATATCACGGTTACGGTTTGCCATACGACCTATTCGACTGAAAAACTGGTGGTTTGCGGTTCATTCGCATGGCACGGAACCACCTATACCGCTTCGAACAATACGGCCACCTGGACAGGCACCAATCAGGCGGGATGTGATTCAATTGTGACTTTAAACCTCACGATTAATCCGCTTCCTGATCCGGTCATTTCATCGGTTGACGGGGATGTGGTTTGTGGTTCAGGAACTACGGAACTCACCGCGCGTGCTTCAGGAAATGCCATCACTTTTAACGGCACCGACCGCGTTATTGAAGATTCGATGGGCGTCGATCCGTCAGTCGGATTTACCATCGAGGGATGGCTTAACCTGAGCAAGCCGGGTACAGTCCAGAGCTTTATCAGCCAGGTGAACACAGGTCGTTCACTACCCTTTGACGCCTTTATCAATGCCGACGGAACGGTCGCCTTCGAAGTGGGCAACAGCGCTGCTTTAAGCTCGGTCACTACCGGTCTCAAATTGACTCCTGGTCAGTGGTTTAACCTTGCCTTTGTGTACAATGCCAATGTGATCAAGATTTATGTGAATGGCAATCAGGCGGCCTCCGGCAGTTCGGTTACTCCGGAAGCCGGCAGGATCAGTAATTTCATGATTGGCAACCGTTCCGATCTGAGCCGGCCACTTTTTGGCACTGTTGATGAGGTTCGGGTATGGAATACTGCACGATCACAAAGCGCGATCGCCGCATCAATGAACAAACAGGTGGCAACAAACAATGCCGCTCTGGTTGGTTACTATAAATTCGATGATGTGATCTCAGAATATCCTGCCAATTCGGTGACAGGAATTTCAACAGCCACACTGATTGGTACACCGCTGATCAAGGCATCGGCCGCTCCGGTAAATTATGAAAGCTATCTCTGGTCGGCAGGCGGTGCAACAACACCGGTGGTTACTGCGAATGTCGATGGCGTATCGTCCTTTACGGTAACAGTCACTGATGTCAATGGATGTAGAAATACAGTGAGTAAGGTCGTTCAAATCAGTCAGCCAAGTTCCTCCACTCAAACTGCCTCGGCATGTGGATCGTATACCTGGCATGATGTAATTTATACCAATTCGACCAATACCGCCCAATGGACCACTCCCAATGCAGCAGGCTGTGATTCGGTGGTGACCTTGAATTTAACGATTCTTGAACCTTCTGCTACGGTTGAACAGGCAACGGCCTGCAACTATTTTGTGTGGCATGGTAAAACCTTCTCATCATCAACTCATACAGCTACCTGGACCGGCGTGAATGCGGCTGGCTGTGATTCGGTGGTTACCTTGAACCTGACCATTCTTGAAACAACAAACAAGGTTGACTCGGTTGTGGCATGTGGAGATTCATATACCTGGCATGGTACAACCTATACCAGCGCTAATGACAATGCCGTATGGGTAGGAGTGAATGCTGCGGGTTGTGATTCTATTGTAACCCTTAACCTTCAATTCAGCGAACCTCCTGAATTGAACATCAGCACAGCCAAATTATTGAATCTTTGTTACGGTGATACAATTACTTTGGGAGAAATAAATACGAATTTCATCCAGTATGCTTCTAAAATCACTGCTTTCAGTTCTCAATATTTTTCGGGTGGATATTCTGCAAACCAGTTACTGGGCGCACCGGATACCTATCCTGAATATGGTGATCTCCCAACAGCATGGTCGCCTTCAACTGAAAAAGGCAACAGGGAGTTTATTGAGCTTGAATTTGCAGAAAGCAAAAGAATCAACCTGATTGATATTTATGAAACCTATAATCCGGGAAGTATTGATACGGTTTATGTGAAAAATCAATTGACTGATCGATATGAGGTAGTATATACAGCTACTCCTGATTCTACAAATTATGGGTCCAGAATATTATCCATTCGTTTTCCACTAACCAAGTTCCCGGTATCAGAGGTGAAGATCACAATGAATTCACCTGCAATGACCGGTTTGAAGGAGATTGACGCCGTGGCAGTCGGAATGGAAAGGGATATCAGTTATTCCTGGTCGAATGGTTCGCAAGATCGGACGATCAAAGTTACTGCGCCGGGAAAATATTTTGTGACTGCGACAAATGCCAATGGCTGTGCGACCATTGATTCGGTAGAAGTGGCCATGATCGTTACGCCAGTTATCTCAACGGTTACCAGTACGCAAAGTATCTGCTCCGGATCAGAAATCGTTCCAATTACTGCTGCAGTTGGCCCTGTTGGCACAATTTACTATTGGAGCAGAGATAACGATGCTGATGTAATCGGTATGAAAATTTTCGGTGTCGGAGAAATATCCGGGACCTTGGTTAATCAGACCAATACCCCTCAAGTCGTTACATTTAAAATTACCCCTGTTCTTAGCGGATGTGACGGAGAGCCTGTAACCACAACGGTACTGGTTTATCCAACACCGCCAGCGGCTGTTGTCAGCATCACCGGTTCAACCCTGTTTTGTCAGGGCGGCAGTGTCTTGCTAACTTCCTCCATTGGAAGTGCGAATCAGTGGTTTTTAAATGATGTTGCTATTAATGGAGCAACTAATCCAAGCTACATAGCCGGGGTCCCGGGTGATTACACGGTCAGTTATACTGATCTGAATCTGTGTACGAGTGCAACAAGCTCAATCACAACAGTTACTGTCAACCCATTGCCTGAGGTAGCACCCATCACCGGCAGTCCGGATGTATGTATAGGATCAACAACCACCTTGTCCGATGCAACGGCAGCAGGTGTATGGAGCAGCAGCAACACAGCAGTTGTCACCGTTAATGCCAGCAGTGGCGTGATAACAGGCATATCGGCCGGAACTTCAGAGATATCGTACACGGTAACCAATGCAAACAGTTGCATAAGCGTTGTCACAAAAATAATTACAGTAAAAACCTTGCCGCTTGTTGAAGCCATTACAGGAATGCCAAATGTCTGTGTTGGTTCATCGATTAAATTCTCCAATGCAACGCCGGATGGTATCTGGAGCTGCAGTCCGGGAAAAGTTGCAATTGTTGATGCCAGTGGCGTGTTAACGGGTATTTCGGCCGGTGTGACATCCATTAATTATTCAGTTACAATGAATGGTTGCACCAGAACGGCTGTCATGACAATTACAGTCACTCCAGGCCCGGTTGTTGCTGAGATCACCGGAGCATCAACTGTTTATGCGGGTTCGGCTATAACACTTGCCAACACAACGACATCAGGAGTCTGGAGCAGTGGCGATACTGCAGTTGCTACCGTTGACAACCATGGTGTAGTGACAGGAGCATCAGCAGGAAAATCAGTAATTACTTATTCAGTTTCAACCAACGATTGTACCGCAACAGCTTCAAAAACAATTACGGTCAATGCCCATTTGGTGGTGGCCGAAATAACCGGTAAAACAGCGGTTTGTCTGGGATCAGCAACAACACTTTCCAGCGCAACGCCATCAGGAGTCTGGAGCAGCGGCTCCACAGCGATTGCCACAGTTGACCAAAATGGCTTGGTGACCGGAGTTTCAAAAGGCACATCTGTAATCGCTTATGCTGTCACAACGAATGGTGAAACTATTTCGGTCACAAAAACAGTTACCGTAAAAGAACAGCCTTCGATACCCGGAACTATCAGTCTTTCGTATTGCCTTGGTGAACCATTAAGCATTTTAAGTGCAACTGTTGCTTCCGGAAATACGGCGACCTGGTACAGAAGTAAAACCGATGGAACAGGATTAGCTGTTGTACCAACTCCGTCATCATCAGCTGCAGGCAGTTTTGACTATTTTGTCAGCCAGACAGATCCGGAAACAGGTTGTGAGGGTGAACGGGCTAAACTTACCTTTACAATCCATCCGATTCCAGGCATTGCAACCATAAAATCGGATGACTCAGGGAATCTCGTTTCAAGTGAGGCAACGGGTAACCAGTGGTACATGAATGGGCTCATTCTTGCAGGTGAAACTTCACAAGTGTTGAAACCTGTTGAGTCTGGTCCATATACTGTTGTTCAAAATCAAAATGGATGTCCGGGACCTATATCAGATGTGTATCACTTTGTGCTGACTTCAGAATCGAACCTGAAAATCGATGAGCACATCAAAATCTATCCGAATCCGGTTCAATCCATCTTAAAAATTGACTTTGACCTGATTGACAACAAACAGGTTGACCTGAAGATTTTTGATGCAACCGGACGGTTAATCTTTGAACAGAAGAAGATGGAAAACGGTGCAGGTATTAATTTATCGCATGTAGTAACCGGAATATACCATTATCTGGTAACCGGAGAGGGTGGGAAATTCCTGCAAAGCGGGAAATTCATGAAGAATTAGGATTGACTACATGTAGAAGGCCGTCTCAGTTTTGTTTTGAGACGGCCTTTTTGTTTTTTACTGCAGGCATAACTTAACAGTCTTTTTCTGCCGGAAAGTCCATTTTTTTGTTGCGATCCATATTAACCACTACGCTTACTCAGGTTCAAATTGGCAGTAACTTTCTTTAATCCAACTTTCTTGCTGCTCCGGGCCGCCAAAACATTTCTCAGATGGATAGAAAGGGTAAACTAAATGACCACAAATTTATTTGCAATGGATTCTTCCTTGTTTTCAAATTGAATAATGTAAATCCCCATCTTTAAGAGTGAAATATCTATTTCTTTCATTTGAATATCTTCATGTTGGTTTAACGGCTCCCGATAAACTACTTTGCCAAACATATCAGTGATTTTAACAGTTGACCAATTGTTATTTAACCCTGAAATCCGAAGTGGCATACCTGAGGAAATAGGATTTGGGTAAATTATTAATTTAGAATTTATACTTTCACTATTATTTATGATCATGTGATCGCCAATTGAAAGATAAACAGGTTTTGAATAGAGCGTTAGCTGATCAACCAGCGAGTTGGTTATCTTACAAACATATTTTCCAAAATTGTCTGTTGAAGCATTTTCAAGAACTAAATCACCGTTATTTGAGGCTTCTCCAAAAAGGGTTCCATTATGAAGCCATTGATAATGATTGTTAGAACCGCCACAAGTGAATTGGTAATTAAAATCTTCCCCTGGTGAAATATGAGCTGCAAAGGTTTCTCCTACAGAATCCTGTGGCGAAAAAGTAAAAAAACCTTCTTTTAGTAATTCAGGATTATTTTCAAATGACTGAAATTCAAGTTTGTTGTTCTCAACTTTAAAAAGTCTCAACCCGGGTAAAAAATCCCTTTTTACCGGTTCCAGTTCTTCAAATTTATTGTTGGAGAAATCTAAATCCCATACTTTTTTCAACTCACTGATTTCTTTGGGTATATGGCCTGTCAAATGGTTGTTTGAAACATTTAACCACAGCAAATAGGTTAAATTACTAATAACAGGTGGAAGACTCCCGGTGAAATTATTGCCATTCAAATTAATTCCACGCAACTCTTTCAAATTCCAGAATTCATAAGGAATTTCCCCGGAAAACTTATTGTTTGACAGTTCCAGATTCCTCAACTTGTTACAATGAATTAACGTTTTCAAAATGTTTCCTTCAACTTTTGAATTACTAAGAAAAAACGACAAAAGCGTTTCATTTGTTCTTTCTACGATAGGTATTGGTCCATATTGAAAATCATTGCCCATAAATTCCCGAAGATGAGGCAGGTTAAAAATAGCTTCA
>CAIPKZ010000220.1 GCA_903865775.1 uncultured Prolixibacteraceae bacterium
AAGTAGTTCGGTTCTGATTCGACAGGATATATACAAAGCCTTTCCGTATGATGAAAGAGTTTGTACTAATTTAAGAAAAATGTAAGTGATTTGCGAGGGGATGCCGAAACAAGTTCGGCATGACGCTCCCAACTTGAGAATCTGATATTAGAATCGTCATGCCGAACTTGTTTCGAGATCTGCCCATATACCTTTCCAATGCACTTAAAAACTTTAATTTTCTTTGTCATTTGTCATTTTGCATCCGCATTCTACCTTCGATATGCCCAATCATGCCAAAGCTGATTTTAAGATTTCCGCCGGGCTACTCAGGCAGCGGCTCTGATAGCGAATGTTCATCAATGCGGCGCTCCCTGAGCCGCCGATAGGCGTGTCGAAGGGAGCATCCTCCTCGATGAGATGCCGAAACAAATTCGGCATGACGCTTCGAATTTTCGGATTAACAAGATCAGAGCGTCATCCTGAACCCATAAAGACTCTCAAAGCATAGTTATTCAGTACATTAATCTTAGTGTAGCATAGATCCTTCATGACTTTGTGCAAAAAAATATTTCTCTCAGTGAACTCACAGTTTAATAGAAACATTATCATTGTATAAAATTTGAACGATGAATCCAGAGCCCGTTATTGATATTCAGAGCGCAAGAAAACTGATTGAAGAAAAGCAGATTCAAAATGTGAAAGTTGCCGTTACGGATTGTGATGGTGTCATGCGTGGAAAGTACATTCAAAAGAAGAAATTCGATTCAGCGCTTGAAAATGGACTTGGATTTTGTGATGTCATTTTTGGCTGGGATACCAATGATGTACTTTACGACAAGGACTCATTTACCGGCTGGAGCACTGCATTTCCGGATGCATGGGCACGCATTGATCCGGCCAGTTGCCGGATGCTTCCAACCGAGAATAATCAATCGGTTTTATTTTTAGCCGACTTTTCAGGAGATACTGCCGCGGCAGTTTGTCCCCGGTCAATCCTGAAAAAAGTATTGGCCCGGTTGAAAAAAATCGGCCTGTCCGCCACGGCTTCTGCCGAGTTTGAATTTTTCCTTTTTGACGAAACTCCGGATAGTATCCGGGAGAAAAAATACAAAAATTTAAAACCTATCACACCGGGAAATTTTGGCTATTCCATTTTACGGAATTCGGCTCATGCAGATTTGTATCACCAGATATTGCAAATGGCCAAGGAAATGGATATGCCCATTGAAGGTCTGCATACCGAAACTGGTCCGGGAGTGATTGAAGCTGCGCTGGAATATTCGGACGCACTCAAAGCTGCCGACAATGCTATACTTTTCAAAACATTCATGAAAGTGTTGGCGCAGAAAAATAACCTGATGGCTACGTTCATGGCCAAATGGTCAGGAGATTACCCCGGACAATCCGGTCACCTGCATATTTCACTTAAAAATGACGATGGCACTTCTGCTTTTTATGATGACAAAAAGGAGCACAATATGTCCGACATCATGCGCTGGTTTATCGGAGGTCAGCAAAAACTGATGCCCGAATTTTTAGCCATGGTGGCCTCATCATGCAACAGTTACACCCGGCTGATTCCGGGATTTTGGGCACCAACGGCTGCTTCCTGGGGCCTTGACAACCGAACCTGTGCTATTCGTGCAATCCCTGGAACTCCAAAATCGCAACGGGTGGAATACCGGGTAGCCGCTGCCGATATCAATCCTTACCTGGCGTTGGCAGCAGCAATCGGTTCCGGACTTTGGGGAATTGAAAATCAGATTGAACCCAATCAGCCGATAGCCGGAAATGCCTATGCCGTTAACTATGCCGATGCACTCTTGCTTCCGTCCACTTTAACAAATGCTGCAGCTCGTTTCAAAGCTTCTGATCCGGCCCGCGAATTGTTTGGCGATCAGTTTGTCGATCATTACGCCTATACGCGCGAATGGGAAGATCAGCAGCAGCGCAAAGCCATTACCGACTGGCAACTCAACCGATATTTTGAAATTATTTAAACCAACGATATGTCAAAAATACAAACCATCTCACCCATCGACGGATCACTTTATTATTCCGGCGAACAGCACAATCTGAATGATATTGAAAAAGCGTTGAAGTCAGCCCGCTCGGCTTTTCAGGATTGGGCCGGTTTACCTTTAGCTGAACGGAAAAAATATGTTTCAGGATTGGTAGATGCCATAGAAAAAGATAAAAACGAAATTGCTCTGGAAATCACCTGGCAGATGGGAAGACCATTGGGTCAGTCTCCATGGGAAATCAACGGATTTGTCGACCGTGCCCGGTATATGATCGGCATTGCCGATGAGGCATTGAGTCCATATAAACCCGCCGAAAAAGCTGGTTTCAGCCGATGGATCGAGCATGAACCACTGGGCGTTGTTACCGTTTTAAGTCCATGGAACTATCCGTATTTAACTTCGGTCAATGCGATTGTACCGGCTTTGGTCGCCGGAAATGCAGTTATTCTGAAACACTCCAACCAGACTCCTTTGGTTGCCGAACGTTACCTGAAAGCAGCGAGAACCGCTGGTTTACCTGAGGGCGTTTTCCAGATTTTGCACCTCAATCACGAAAATACAGCTGCATTAATCAGCAATCCGGGTATCGACGGTGTGTATTTTACCGGTTCTGTTGAGGCCGGAATTGCAGTTCAGAAATCATTGAACGAGAAATTCATTCCCTGTGGTTTGGAATTGGGCGGAAAAGATCCGGCCTATGTTCGCGCGGATGCCGATCTGGATTATGCGGTCAACAACCTGGTTGATGGGTCATTTTTCAACAGCGGCCAATCGTGCTGCGGCATTGAACGGATTTACGTGCACGAGAATCTATACGATCGTTTTGTGGATGGATTTGTGAATCTGACCAACGAGTATGTTTTGGGTAATCCGCTGGACGCCTCGACCAATATTGGTCCGATGGTGAAGACAAGTGCTGCAGCTTTTGTGCGTCAGCAAACTGAAGATGCCATTGCGCAGGGTGCCAAAGCCCTGATCAGCGAATCACATTTTAAAGCTTCAGAAAAAGGAACACCATACCTTGCGCCACAAGTTTTGATCAACGTGAACCATACAATGGATGTGATGACCGAAGAAAGTTTCGGCCCGGTGGTTGGAATCATGAAAGTGAGCAATGACCATGAAGCCGTCCGGTTAATGAACGACTCGAAGTACGGATTGACCGCATCCATCTGGACAGAAAATGAAGTCGTGGCGGCAGAACTTGGTCGTCAGGTTGAAACCGGAACAGTTTTCATGAATCGCTGCGACTACCTCGATCCGGCGCTGGCATGGACCGGTGTGAAAAATACCGGAAGAGGAATTACGCTTTCAGGATTAGGATACCAGCATGTCACGCATGCAAAATCATATCATTTAAGAACTATAAAATAACAAGCACCCATGATACCACAGAATACAAATTGGAATTTTCCCACGGCCATTTGGTTTGGCAATGGACGCATCAAGGAACTAGTTGATGCCTGCAAACAATTAAAAGTTCAAAATCCGTTGTTTGTGACCGATGAAGGGCTGGTTAATTTGAGCATTGTTCAGAATACAACCGATATTTTGAAAGCTGCCGGAATCAGTTTTAATGTGTACAGCAATGTTCAGGGCAATCCAACCGGCAAAAACGTGACCGAAGGAGTTGCCTTTTATAAAGCAAACGGACACGACAGCGTGATTGCATTTGGTGGTGGATCAGCAATGGATGCAGGTAAAACGATCGCTTTTATGTCGGGACAAACCCTGCCCTTGTGGGATTTTGAAGACATTGGTCCAAACTGGAGACTGGCCGATCCTGCCGGAATTGCTCCCATTATCGCCATTCCAACAACTGCCGGAACAGGCTCTGAAGTTGGTCGTGCGGCGGTAATTCTGGATGAAGATCAACATTCAAAGAAGATCATTTTCCATCCGGGAATGTTGCCCAATATTATCATTTCTGACCCGGAACTGACGGTAGGTTTACCTCCACATATCACGGCTTGGACCGGTATTGATGCCATGGTTCACGCACTGGAAGCATACCTGGCTCCCGGATATCATCCTATGGCTGAAGGTATCGCGATTGAAGCGATTCGTTTGATTGCTAAATATCTGCCAATAGCCGTTGCAGACGGCAAAAATCTGGAAGCCCGGGGAAATATGCTGACCGCCTCGTCGATGGGAGCTGTTTCATTTCAAAAAGGTTTGGGATCAATTCATTCCGTTGCACACGTATTGGGCGCCTTCTATAATATTCAGCATGGTTTGGCGAATTCAATCCTGTTGCCTTATGGACTTAAGCAAAATGCTTCGGTCGTAGGTGAAAAACTCAAACATCTCAGTATTGTGCTTGGCCTTGAAAATCCCGGAACCGATTCGTTCATCAATTATATCCTTGCTCTCCGGAAACAGCTGAATATTCCGAATACTCTGAGAGAAGTAAATATCGACGAAAAGCGTGCGGTTGAAATCGGTCTGAAAGCATTTGATGATCCGTCAACGCCATCGAATGCAAAACCGGTAAATGCTCAGGATCTGGAGAACTTGTTCCTGGCAGCCCTTGACGGAAAACTGGAAAATTTATAGAAGGAATGTGATGCGACTTCTGGTTGTTGAAGGAAACCGAAAAGAAACCTGGCAGGAACGCGAGGCTCGTGGTGGCGTGGCCTATCACAAGCGTTTCAGGTCTATGCTAAAGATTTTACAGCCTGAAGCTGAAGTGGAAGTCGTTTTCCCGGCTGATGAGGAATCAACTCTGCCAACAATCGATCAGCTTAAAACTTTTGATGGCGTACTTTGGACCGGAAGTTCACTTTATATTCAGGACCAATCTCCGGCAGTTATGCGGCAGCTGGCATTTGCAGATGATGTTTTCGAAAGCGGAGTTCCTTTCTACGGAAGTTGCTGGGGTTTGCAAATTGCAGCGGTGGTGGCTGGAGGCGAAGTTGGGCCAAATCCAAAAGGGCGCGAAATCGGGATTACACAACCCATTGAATTAACCTCCGCTGGTCGGAAACATCCCTGTTTTCGGGGAAGAAAAGAAAAATTCAATGCTCTTTGTGTTCATTTGGATGAGGTGGTCAAACTTCCGGAGAATTCGCTTGTTCTCGCCGGAAATGAACACTCGGCGGTTCAGGCATTATCGTTCAGGTATAAAAATTCGGAGTTTTTCGGGGTTCAGTACCACCCGGAATTCTTAGTATCAGATATGGTATTTATTATCCGGTTTCTATCTGAATTGTTAATTTCTGAAGGTTTGTTTCAATCTGTAGAATTGGTTGAAGCACTGGCATCGAAGCTTGAAGACCAAAGCAGTTTACCGGAATGTGTTACCAATTATTTGCTTCATACCCAGGAAGTAAAATATTGGCTGGATGGTTTGAAAAGATAAATTAAGCTACTGCTTTTTCCCGGTCAACGAAGTACAGGATTAGTCCTGTCAATATAGTCGAAAGCCCCAGTAAACTTTCCACCGGATGCTGAATGAAGGTGAAAACACAGATGTAAACGCCAAAAACGATATAAATAACCGGGAAAATGTAAAAGTAATTACCCTTGAAAAGTAGGCGCTTTTTTGCAGGAATCCGAAAAACAGCAGCAATAGCGATCACGCTGATAAATTGCAAAACAAAAGAAGCGTAGATGAAAATTTGCGCAAATCCACCCGATGCGATGATCAGAATGGCAATTAAAGCCTGAACCCAAACGGCAATATATGGCGTTTCGTTTCGCGACTTATTCATAAAACTCCAGAGTTTGTGCTCCTTTGAAGTCGCAAAACATACTCGCGAACCAATCCACAAATAACCGCTGATGGTTGCGATGAGCTGCGCTGAAATAAAGAAGCATACCCATTTGGCACCGGTAGATCCTAAGAAGTTTTGAGCGGCTATCGAAGCCACATCTTCCTGGTTCGACAAGACGGCAATCGAAGCATGTTTCAGAAACACAAAGTTCAGGAGAATATATACGGTTGAAACAAACAGAGTTCCCAGAATCAGCGCTTTGGAAAGGTTTTTCTTTGGATTTTTTATTTCGGAAACAATGTACGAAGCAGAGTTCCATCCGGTGTAGGCAAACGAAACGAACACCAGCGAAAATGCGAAAGACGGGTGCTGAATTTCAGAAATCCAGGAACTATCCCACCGCAAAGAACTTGTTCCCTGCGTAGCCATGGAAAGACCCAGAATTATCAGTACCAATACAAACAACACCTTAATGACGGTAAAGATATTCTGAAAATTGCTGCTCGATTTCAGGCTTATTGATTGTGAAATGGCTACCAACACGATAACCCAAATGGCAAATCCACTTCCCAGATCCCAGCCAAAGATCTGAAGATATTTACTCATGGCCAAAGCTGCGAGCGAAACAGGAGCAGAGAAGCCTACAACCAAAGAAATCCAGCTGGTCAGATAACCTAAAATGGGATGAAAAGCCCGGGAGAGAAAGATATAATCTCCACCGGACTCTTTAAAGTAATTTCCCAGTTCGGCATAGCAAAAAGTACCGAAGAGTGCCAGTAAGCCGCCAAGCGCCCACAGCAACAGGATGGTAATTGTGTTATTCAGAAAGGCGACCTGGTAGCCCAGCGAAGTGAAAACCCCGGTGCCAATCATATTCGAAACCACCAAAGCGGCTGCAGTAAACCATGAAATTTTCTTCAATGCAATTTATTTAAGCCTCATTTGTATTCATTTTTTGGCTGCGTAGCAAATATTTGCGCTTCGAATTCTCAGATCGTAAAATTTAACCGTGCAAAATAGAATGCCCCGGTTGTTCCCATTTGTACCGGCGCATATTTAAATACCCCAAAATAAGAGTTTTCATATTTCTGTAAATCAGGATATACATTCAGGAGATTGTTTGCTCCAACAGTTAACCGCAAATTTGACAGAAGACTATATCCAACAGACAGATCGGTAACCACTTTTGCAGAATGTTTTTGTTCCGTGCCAAATGGATAACCATCGCGGGTAACCTCTCCAAAATAGGTGTTAGCAAGCAAAATATTGAATTTTTTATTGGAATAGTTTAAGCGCAATGCGCCTTTCTGAACCGGATTGTTAGTCTCTATCAAACTTTGTTCCTGTGGTCCAAAAAACACATCTTTCTGATCGGGGAATTTGTTTAGAAACTCCGGAAAAGAGTTGTATTTGATTGTTCCGTCAGCATTTCGTTCGATTTTTGTTTTGCTGTAATTGTATGCCAGCGAAATATCAATAACTCCGACTTTGAGTCTCCATTTGTAATTTGCCACAGCATCAATCCCGTTTGTACCGGTGTTGATTGCATTGGTAAAGAAACGGCCGGTTTCGGCACCATATGGATTGAAAAAAGCTCTGATTTCGTCGACAGGATCGCCATAAGAATCATTACCAAGGTTTCCGGTCAGGATAACCCGGTTGTCGATGCGAATCTGGTATGCGTCTACCGAGAAACTGAGGTCGTTGAGGGGACTCCAGGTAGCCCCGGCACTGATATTTTTTGAAGTTTCCTCCTTTAATTTCTCGATTCCGATGGCTTTGGCAATAGCGCTGTTGTTCCTGAAAATTCCGGAGTTCAGCATCACGCCATCAACCACGTCGGTGGCAATATTGTTGAAATAACTTTGCTGCAACGATGGTGCCCTGAACCCGGTACTGTAGGCTGCGCGAAGTGCCACATGGTCGATCACTTCCCATCTGGCGGCTAATTTATAGTTGAAGGTGCTTCCAAAATCGGAGTAATTTTCAGTTCGAACAGCAACTCCAAGATAGATTTTTTTGGTAATGTCCAAATCACCTTGTAAGTAAGCCGCAGTATTTGAACGGCCTTCATTCACATTATTGTTTAAGCCAAAGCCTGGGAAAGACTCTGAACCACTGCCGTAAAATGATGATCCGTCACCGTTACCAATCTGATACTTTTCTGAGCGAAACTCAGCACCCAGCGCAACATTCAGACCAGCGAGCAGATCGAATTTTCGGTCGGCGCTGGCATCAAGCGAATTTTGTGAAAAGCTGTGATATCCGGCATTAAAACTTGTCGGACTGCGATCGCCCAAAGCATAATTAAATGATTTCTCAACACGATAGTCAAACTGATTATAACCAAAGGTATTGCTCAAATCAACATTCCATTTGCTGACAGCAAATTTCAGCCCGGCAGAAATTGAATGATCAACAATATTCGATTGTAATTCGGGCTGAAATCCATTTGGATAAACAGCGATTGCTTCTGAAGTCAGTTCGCTTGGCAACCTCCGGAAGCCAAATCCAATTCCCTGCCGGTAACTTGATCCACCAAATAGGTAGGCAGTTAGTTTGGAGGTGATGTTGTACTCACCATTCAGGAAATACTGGACGTTCTGGATTTTTGCATCACCAATCTGGAAATTGAAATCATTTCTATTCAAGCCTTTTGCTGCAATTTGAGCATCGTCGAATGCACGCGAGGCATCAGGATTTTCGGTAAAATCGTACGAAAAATAATTGTCCTGTGCCGACTGATCAAAAATAATCAAATTGTGGTTTTGGCTCCGGTTCGTTTTTTCTCGGTTGTTAAATAATCCGGTCAGGTTAATAAATCCGTTGCTTCCCAGTTTTGCCCCATAATTAATATCAACGCCTACGGTCTTTCCGTCGTTTTCAGAAGTCTGACCGTAAGTAACCGAAGAGCTGAGTCCAATATCTTTTTTCAGAATAATATTGATGACTCCGGCAATTGCATCAGAGCCATACTGGGCCGATGCACCATCGCGAAGAACTTCAATCCGGTCGACTGCAGCAACGGGAATGGCACTCAAATCGGTTCCAACCGAACCATTTCCTACCGTATTCTGATAGTTTACCAAAGAAGTGTTGTGACGCCGTTTCCCGTTTACCAAAACCAAAACCTGATCTGGACCAAGTCCACGCAGCGAAACCGGATCGATGTGCTCCGTGCCGTCAGATGCCGATTCCCGGTTGCTGTTAAACGACGGAACCAGGTAGTTCAGCAAATCATTCAGGTTGTTGAGCGGCGTGGCCGACTGAATTTTTTTGATGTCAATCACATCCACCGGAACCGGCGAATTAACTTTTGTACGGATACTTCCGCGGTTTCCTAAAATAATGACATCCTGAAGGTCAACTTGTTTCATTTCCTGAGCATAAAGCGAAGAAAATGTGAACGAACTCACAATCAATAGTGTAAATAGTAATTTCATAGATTATTTTTAAGTTATTCGTTTCGGTATTTCACAAAAGTTTAATCGAAGTTTTGCTGTATCTGTTCATTATGCATTTGCAACAGATTCATTTTTTGAGTTACAAAATTTATACAAGGGTAAGCATTTTAAATTCTAACGAAATACCATTATCGTGGTATTTTGTTGTTTAGCAGTAAGATATTAAAAAAACAGCAATCTTTCCGGATTTGAATCGACATCAAATGATATATGGGTATCAGTGAAAAGGAATTGTTTCACATAAAAAATTTCAAAATCTAACTTTGAAGTTTTGGCTCTTTTCATCATTTTGGTTACAGAAAGACTCGATTCTACTGTATCCTGAAGTTTTAAATCAGAATTATTCAATCCGGTAATTCACCAAAGTATTGCCTTCGGAGCCTACAATCAGATTGTACCAGCCTGTTGTGTCATTAAATTTACCGAGCGTGAAACTGCTGTTCCCTTCCATCGGAAAACCTTGTACGACAGAGCCATCCTTATTCAGAAGATAAGCTTTGTTTTCGCCACCGGTCACGACTCCAATTTTATTGGTGCCAGCGCCAAATGAACAAACCAAAGGAGTTTCGCTTATATTCTCCGGAAACGAGCGTTCAAAAAGCTTTTTACCATCCGTGGCAAATACTGTAAGTTTTTTCCCTTCAGCGAAAAAGTATTCAGGAGAACCATTTCCATCCAGATCAGCAGCCGCAAAACGATGTCCTGCTCCAAATTTGCCGGCTTCCTTAACTTCAGCCTGCCCGGTGAAATCCAGGATGTGAATTTTCCCTGACGGATCAGTTGAAATCAGGCTCGGATTGTCCTTATTTAAGAAATATACAGGATTGCCAGAGCGTTCAAATGGGGCAGGACTGATATTACGGCTTTTGCCCTGACGGTCGAGGAAGTAGGTGTTTTGTTTGTCACTAAAGACAAGATAATCTTTGTCACCGACTTCAAAACGTTCACCCGGTTCGGTTATCGGGCCTGCTGAACCGGCAAAATTCCAGTTTGGAACAAGTTTACCCCAACGGTCGAATGCATAAATCTTTTGGTCCTCTCCGGCCACAAAAAAGCGGAATTCTTTGTTTTTTCCATAATCAACAACCGAGACTCCATTGGAGGCCATTGATTTGAGTGTTAATGGAAATTTTCCAACCTTGTTTCCCATGCGGTCGATCACATAAAGCTGGGTCTTGGTATTGAAAACATACTGGAACTTATTGTTCTGGAAAAGATCAATCTGGTGAATTTCAGAAACGATCTCTCCGGGAATATTCATGGTCCATAAAATCAATCCATCTTTATTGATCAGGTAAACATTGTTCGCTTTGTCGCAAACGATCACTTCCCGGTTTGGAAGATCCTTATGGTTCAAGACCATTTTAGGCTTTTGAGCCAGTGGTGCTTCCAGTTTAAGTTGCCACACGGCCTGAGGTTCTTCTTTAATATTGGGATCGTATTTTATCCGGATCTGATTTTTAATCATATGATCAGAAACTGAAAATTGCCAGGAAAAGGTGCTGAATTTTCGAATAATATCCTCATTTTCAGAAAGCATTGAACTCACTTCAGGTTTAAGCATCGCATCCTTTAGCCGGAATACTTTTGGAACTTTGGCATAAATGGATAAATTTGGATTCGTCTGGCCATTAGAAGAATAGGCCATGTAGATGGAATCATTGGCCATTGTTTTTTCAGAAGCCAGACTTTTCAGATAATTTTTCAGGCCCGGTAAATTATCACCCCAAATCAGGTATTTTTTGTACAAAACAAAATACTCCCCATTGATGCCTGAAAAAATCCGTCCGAACAGCGATTCGGCCATGTTGCTGATTGGCAGACGATAGATGTCGTACTTGTTTTTATTGTCAGCAATGTATACTGTACTGGCTTGAGCCGATTCGGCCTTGTTAAACTCAGTAACGGCCTTCATGAGCTTTTCCTTTGTATCCGAAGTGTTAATCAGGTCGACTACAAAAAAGCGGTTTTGTGTAGGATTTGATTTATTGATCGTGGTATAAACCCCGGCAAACTGGGTTCCACCCATTTCCTTGATCAATTTGACCGGATTGGTTTTCGTTTTTTTCTGAAAGTCAATCAGACTCATTTCGCGGGGATAAAAACTGCCATTAGCCTTAATGTATGTTTCGTAATGATCCAGAAATGTGCTTGTATTTTTCAGATTCAGGGCTACAAAATAGGAAGCATTGGCCGGAATTGCCTTTTCAATAGTTGATTTTGATGCTTCCTGATTTCTGAAAATATTCAGGTAATTATCACTCGAGTCGCGGGTTACGCTGTATCCATTCAATTCCAGGATGGATGAATTGGCAGAAAGATCGAGTTCTGACCAGTTGGAAAAGGAAGCTATCTGACTGATGTTTTTTCTGATCTCAGGCGAAACCAGGCGGGATAAAAGTTGATGAATGGTCAGGTGATTGATGAAAATATTGGCCAGAGAACTCTCTTCAATGGTTTTATAAACTTCAGTAAATTCCTGATTCTTCAGCAGATTTTCTGAGATCGAATGACGGATTGCTGTCTCGATCAGAATAAAATCTTCGCTAACCATGAAAACATCGTCGCTGCAGGCATAAAAGAAATTTATATCCGAAGACTTGGCGTTGAAAATGGTGGTGCTCTCATAGGTTTTCCTTGTAATCGTATAAGCTGAGCCCAATTCCCGTGAAACAATTTCCGGAGCTGAACCAGACTCGCTTTTATCGTTCAAAGCAATTAGAAAAAGATTAGTAAACTGGTTTTTCCCGGTTGGATTGACTGAAATGATGATGGATTTACCTCTCAGCATGTTGCCAATTCCTGATCGGCTGCTGACAAAATTCTTGAATTTGCTGATCGTTGAAAAACTATTTTCAAATTCCTTGATTCCTTTTAATTCGGCAAATGCCGGATTGTCGCCCTTTAATGCATTATAAAATCCTTCCTGATTCTTCACTTCAATGACCAGAGGACTTTTTTGTGGAACGGCTTTAAATGCCGGATTCTGTTTGGTGGAGAACGTTTGAACTACTGGCTTTTCTTTATGAAACGGGTAATACTTAGTGCCCAGAAAGGCAGCGGCAGCAAGCAAAATTACAATACCGGAAATAAGAATAGCTTTTCGCATAAAGAATAAAATTTGTCTCAAAAATAGGAAGATTGTCAATCATATCGGCAATTGGCATTCATTTGTGTATAAGAATTATCATGACGAGGGGGGACACCTGATTTTTGTTTACAATATCTCCTCAAAACTCGTTCTAAAGTCACTTCAATTCCCTGTCTGCCGCCAGGCAGTTGTTTTGTCCGAAACGAAATCAACGATTTGTTCATCGTTATTTCGCGGACAATTGCTCGTCGTAATTATTCTTTCTACAAATATTTCGCACCTCTGGTGCTAAGCTACATTTATTACTGGAAAATGACGCGAAGCGAATGACGACCAATGTCGCAAAGCAAATGACAAATTAACCAAATGACTTTTTCCCTTTTCCGTTTTCCTAAATTCTATTGTTGCTTTACTTCCGAGGCCTCAACAATCTTATACAGTTTATCCGATTTCCGGATTTTCACATCAACAGGAATAGAAATATACGAACCTTTCGGCGCTTCTTCAACCGAGTTTTTATCTAGCTGAATCTCTTTTACGATACTTTTCACCACTCCGGTTGTTGGTCCGGTGATGTATATTTCGTCCCCTACTTTTAAAGGTCCGGTTTCCAGTTTAAATTCTGCAACTTTCAGGTTTGAAAAGTAGTTAATTCCTTTGCCAACATAAACTTTCCGGTGCGAAGCCAGTGAACCGTAATTCTTGCTCCATTCACCCAGTCGCTGCCCCAGATAATAGCCGTCCCAGAAACCACGGTTAAATACTGAACCGAGACGGAGATCCCAATCCGTAATTTTTTCATCCGTAAAACTATCGTCGAAATACGCTTCCACTGCTTCACGGTAACATTCTACTACCGTGTAAACATATTCCGGAGACCTGGCCCGTCCTTCAATTTTAAGAACCGAAACACCGGAATCGAGTAATTTATTCAGAAAATGGATGGTTTTCAGGTCTTTGGGCGACATGATGTATTCGTTGTCAACTTCCAGTTCTGCACCGGTTTCCTTATCGGTTACAATGTATGCGCGGCGGCACGATTGCATGCAACTTCCACGGTTAGCCGATGAATTCATCTCGTTCAGGCTCAGAAAACATTTTCCGGAGACAGCCATACACAGTGCACCGTGCACAAACATTTCGAGCCGGACCAATTCTCCGGAAGGACCGCAAATATTTTGTTCCCTGATTTGTTTGGATATTTCCCAGACCCGGCCAATATTCATTTCGCGGGCAAGTACCACCACATCGGCAAATTGGGAATAAAAACGGACCGCTTCGATGTTGGTAATATTTACCTGAGTTGAAATATGAACCTCGACGCCAACCTGACGGGCATACATAATGGCTGAAATATCGGAAGCGATGATGGCTGAAACTCCGGCTTCTTTTGCAGCATCAATAATGCTGTGAAGCTGCTCAAGTTCAGTATCGAAAACCACCACATTCACCGTGAGATAGGTTTTAACTCCTTTCGAGTGCGCAATCCCGGTAATTTTCTTTAAATCTTCGATGCTAAAATTATTCGACGAACGGGCACGCATGTTTAATTGCTCGACGCCAAAATAAACCGAACCTGCTCCTGCCTGAATGGCTGCCATCAAAGATTCATACGAACCAACCGGAGCCATGATCTCTACTTCATTTCTTTTCATTAAACCAAAATATTTAGCTGCAAATTTAATCTTTATTTTGGCTTTGATTTAGCAGAAGATTCATGAAGCATTTCTTCGGTTTCGAATTTCAATGAGCTCTTTATTTAACTCGTAATTTTTCTGAAGACGAATCCAGAATTCAGCAGGAATAGTAAAAACTTTCTCAAGTATTAAGGCAACAGAACTGGTAATATTTCGCTCCCCTTTTAGCAGAAGGCTTATAAAGCCTTTGTTGTACCCTGATTGATTGATCAAATCAACCTGGCGCATTCCTCTGGCTTCCATTTCATCCTTAATTATTTCGGAAGGGTGAAAAAGATCTCCCGGAACTAATTCATTTGCAATTGTTTTCATTATTCGTAATGTTTTGATATTTCCTGAATAACCAGTACTTCAATTACAAGGATATCTTCTCTTTCAAGGGAAAAAATCAGTCGGTATTGGAGGTTAAGTCGGATTGAATATTCTCCTTTTCGTTCTCCCTTAAGTGGTTCAAAGTGCAGACTTCTGAAGAAAGAAAGTTCCTCAAGTGATTCGATACTTAAAAGAATTTGGACTTTCTTCTTAAACTGCATTAATATCTCCTTCGGAACAGGCAATTTACCTTTAATTTCAGATAAAGGCGTTGTATAAAAATTTTCCAGTTCGTCAGATTTGAATCTTATTTTCATTGTTTCCTTTTGAAAGTAATGCTCATCTCCAATAGTAGCATCAAAAATAGCAAATAGTTTTCAGAATTGAAAACTATTTGCACATTCTGAAAATTCATTTTATTCAAAAACCAGCAGTATCTATGGATTTTCAGGAATACGGAGATTTTAGTTCAAAAAAAATGCGACCTCCAATAGAGACCGCACCTTTTTACAGAGATTGAATTGCGAATTGATTATTCAACATTGACATTGTAGGTATATGTTTTGTCATCTGCTGAAAGGACTACCGAATAATTTCCTTTATCAAGTTTTGAAAGATCAAATCCTTTATTGACAGTAAATTGGTTGTCAATTTTGTGAGAATAAACCAGATCGTTCCCGTTGTAGAAATCCAGATTCATGCTCTTTTCCGAGAAATTCAGGTACGAGAGTTTCAGGATATCATCTTTATACGAAAAGAATGGTTTCATTGAATTCTTCTCTTTTCCAACAGCAAGGTTTTTGTTATTTATGCTGAAGAGACGTTCCGTGGTTTGATTTTCAATTGTTACCGATAATTTGTAATTGCCATTTTCAAGATCGGAGAAATCATATACTTTGCGGTAATCGCTGCTTTCTTCATCAGTTTCATTGTAGTAAACTACTTCGCCTTTGCTGTTTGAAATACTGATTTGGAAATTACTTGCTGCTGCGCTTGAAATCTCTACCACCGCTTTTTCGGCTGTCATAGGAACGATGTTAACTTTTAAGTTTCCTGTGGCCATTAATGTGTTTGCAAATGCTACAAATGCAAACAACATTGTTACTTTTGAAATTGCATTCATTGTTTTCATGTTTTCTTTGTTTTAAATACATCGCAAACGTATGGGTTTTGCAGCATACCTGCTTAATAACATACGTTACTGTTGCATTACGATTTTGTTAACCGGACAGAACAACATTAAACCAATGTAAATTTTTCGTGGTAACGTTCTGTCTCGTTGCAGGATACAGTATGTTAAATTTTAGTGAATCGTTATGGAGATCAGTATACTACAATTGCTTGAAGGCGCTCAAAAGGCTCAGGGATTAACCGTTATCATTGATGTATTCCGCGCTTTTTCTACCGCGTGTTATGCATTTGGCAATGGTATTCAGCGTATTTATCCGGTTGGCAATCTCGAAAGGGCTTATCAGTTGAAGGTACAGAATCCGGAATACATACTGGTTGGTGAACGGAATGAGCAAAAACCTGAAGGTTTCGATTTTGGAAATTCACCTTCCCAACTTCTGGAAAGCGACCTGAGAGGGAAAACCATGGTTCATACCACCAGTTCAGGAACCCAGGGAATAGCCAATGCCAAAGGGGCTGATGAGATAATCACCGGAAGCTTTGTGAACGCTTCAGCAATAATCAGGTATATCCGGAAGCAGAATCCGGCCCAGGTTTCGCTGGTTTGCATGGGATACAGTTGCGAGTATCCGACTGATGAAGACACCTTGCTGGCAGTTTACATTAAGAACGAACTCGAAGGAATTCCCAATGATTTTGAATCGATGGTTGAAGTAATTAGAAATGGCGATGGTGCCCGTTTCTTTGCTCCGGAAAAGCAGGAGTGGGCTCCGTCAGCAGACTTCGATTTATGCCTTTCTCTCAACCGTTTCGATTATGTATTAAAAGTTGAGAAGGAAAACGGAATTAACTATTTGCAGAAGATAAGCCTCCCCTATATCCCCTCCTAAGGAGGGGACTTTAAAAAGTGCATTCTATAATGTAAATGACTCAACAGTAAATACATGATATGAAAATATACAATTTTGATGAACTGATTGACCGGTCAGGAACCAATACGGTCAAATATGATGGCCGGAAATCATTCTTCGGAAACGAGGATGTATTGCCGCTTTGGGTTGCAGATATGGATTTCAGAACGCCAGATTTTATCATGGAAGCAATCCGGAAACGTGCTGAACACGATCTTTTTGGATACACTTTCCGACCGGAGTCCTATTCTCAATCGATCGTTAGTTGGCTAAAACGTCGTCACAACTGGGATATCAAACCCGAATGGATTTCTTTTAGTCCAGGAGTGGTTGCCGGTTTGACCATGGCCATCGAAGCCTTATCGAAACCCGGCGATGGTGTGATAATCCAGCCACCGGTTTATTTTCCGTTTTTTGATTCGGTAAAAGGTACTGGCCGCGAGATGATTGAAAATCCTCTCCGGCTGGAGAATGGCCGGTATTATTTCGATCTGGAAGATTTGAAAAGGAAGATCACTCCAAATACCCGGCTGTTGCTGCTCAGTAATCCACAGAATCCGGGAGGAATGGCCTGGAGCGAAAAGGAACTGATCGACCTGGCCCAGATTTGTCTGGAAAATAAAGTGGTGATTATTTCCGATGAAATTCATTCTGATTTGATTTTTGACGGATACAAGTTCACGCCATTGGCAGGAATTTCTGAGGAGATTGCCCAAAACTGCATTACATGCATGGCGCCGAGCAAAACCTTTAACACTGCCGGACTGACCACTTCGTATCTGATAATTCCGAATAAAAGGCACTTCGTGGCTTACGAGCGGGTCATGCGACTTCCTCATTTGCACATGGGCAATATTTTCGGAACAGTTGCCCTCGAAGCGGCCTATACGCATGGTGATGAATGGCTTGCCCAATTGCTGAGATATCTTCAGGAAAACTATGCATTTCTGGAACGTTTCTTTCAGGAGAACTTGCCTGAAGTGAAAGTCATGCGGCCAGAAGCAACCTACCTGATCTGGCTCGATTTTTCAGCATTTGGTCTGACTGATGAGGCTTTGAGCCAGAAACTGATTGACGGCGGTGTCGGATTGAATCGTGGTGTTCAGTTTGGAAAGCAAGGCAGCGGTTATATGCGGATGAATATTGGTTGTCCCCGTTCAGTTCTGGAGCAGGCATTCATTCGTATTGCAAAAGCGTTTAGAAATTCTTAATCGAAGGCGCAACACAAAAACTAAGGAGGTAACTGCGTTTATTTAGAATTGATAACTTTGAATAATTTTGCTGAAGGAAAAATGAATTCTCTGCTATAATGAAAAAATTACTTTCCTATCTACTGACTCCCATTTACTGGTTAATCTTCGGAATTTTGCTGCTTGTTTTTCATCCCGTCCAAATCGTAACCCGATGGATTTGGGGCTATCCGGTGCGAAAACGAATGGTTGACGGATTAAATTTTGGCTTGCTTTACAGTTTGTGGATTTTAGGCACCCGGATTACTTATCGGGGTATGGACAAAAT
>CAIPKZ010000221.1 GCA_903865775.1 uncultured Prolixibacteraceae bacterium
CATAATGCAAGGAAAAAATGAAAACAGTAAATATTTTCTATTAAAATTAGCTTTAAGGATAATTTATTCCACAATAATAACATTCATTGATTAGAATCAGAAGAAATTGCTCACTGTAACGATCGAATAGATCAGTCCATCAGAATTGAAAAACTGAGTTTGCATTAAAGCCCTGATCATTCAGAGCTTCTATAAGATATGGATTTGATCAGATTATTCAGTTCAATAATGATACCTGCATTGAGCAATGAATAATAGGTTTTCGTCAACTCGATATACCAGCCGATGTTCGGAATTGATCCGTCTGGACCAAAAACCCAATAGATTCTGCTTTAATTGTTCTGGATTTCCAGAACCAGTATAAGGGGTTCGTTGGCATTCCTTGATTAGAGAATTTATTTTATGCATGATTTTCTTGTCTGTTTCAATCCAGTACAAATAATCATCCCATGCGGTTTTATCCCAATAAATATCCATTGCTACTGCTCGATGAGATTACTTTTGATCAGGTTACTTTTAGCCCTGATATTTTCAACAGCCTTTTCCAACCGTTCCCTGTTATTTTTGCTTTGCAGAAGATATTGAGTTTCTATGGTAGAGTTGTATTCGTCGAGCGACATCACAACAATACTTTTCCCCTTTGGCCGATGAACGACAAGGAGTTCAGCATTATCTGTAACTGCATCAAGGTTCGACTTTAAATTTTGTCTTAATTCCGAATAGTTTACTGCTTTCATAACTTTATACATTATATCGTACAAAATTACGTACTTAATTTGTGATTTACTACTCTTCTCAGAAAAAATATTCAAGTCAATATCATTTTCAAGAAGAAAAGCCCTGATTGCTCAGAGCTTTTTCTTCTTCAGCGCGTGTTCTTGCTTTGGCAAAGGATTTTCTACAATAATGCCATACAATTCACTTTTTCCCAACTTTGTTAGTTCCAAATAAGGAAAACCCTTATCGAAAAGTTCTTTGCAGATTTCAATAGGGATATCATCCCGACTGAAATCAATTTCGCCGTGGATGGGCACAATGACCCGTCCGCGGCGAAGTTTTATAAAGTTGGAGTATTTGGGCCAAACCTTCAGAAATGCAAAAATAATTTAGACTCCTGTTAACGAAACAAATTCTTCTCTGCATCTGATGCAAAGATTTTGGGTTTTCTGATCAATGTCTTCGACATATGTGCTCGACCTCATCACACAGGAAGGATTTAAGCAATGGATCAGTCCAAAAGTATGGCCAAGTTCATGGACGACCTCCTTGGTAAAACGATTCAGCAAAATCTGACTGTTTCCAACCATTCCATAACGCTCATTGTCAAGCCGGTAAATAGAAGCAATTCCTGTTTTACCACCCAGAAAAGCCTGCCCGAAAATAAAAGTAAGAATGGGAATGAACAGGTCTACATTGAATATGCCAAGAGTTTTAAATGAATCTGGTAATGAAACAGAATCGACCTGTTTCAACAAGCTATTTCCATTGTATTGCCGTCGGGCGGAATCATAAAACTCACTCAAATCGATATGACCTTCCTTGATACTTACTGGAAAGTTAAATTCCTGACTTACAGCTCCTGCAGCTTTCTCAAGAATGTCTTTCCCGAAATACCCAAAAGAAATCAGAGTGATGTTTTGCAGATTCATTTTGCAACCTTATTGACCTGCCAGTTTTAAATCGTATTTTTTGATTTTGTTATAGAGTGTCACGCGGTCAACTTTAAGTGCTTTGGCCGTGCGCGAAATGTTCCAGTTATACTTATTAAGAATCTGCAGAATAAACGCCCTTTCAAAATCGTCGAGACTTTCAGCAAAATTATTCACCATGGTCTTTTCCAGAGGCAGATCCTGCAATCCTATTTTTTTGCCCGTACCGACCACAATGGCGCGTTCAATCATGTTTTCAAGTTCACGGATGTTTCCGGGAAAGTTAAATTCCTGCAAACGTTTCAAAGCAGACTGATCGATAGGAACCGCTGGCTTATTCATTGATGTGCAATACTTTTTAATAAAGTAATCGACCAGCAACGGAATATCTTCTTTTCTGTCGCGCAGTGGCGGAATTTGAATGTTTACCACATTTAACCGGTAATAAAGATCTTCCCTGAAAGTTCCTTTTTCAACCATGTTCTTCAAATCCTTGTTGGTAGCGCAAATCACCCTGAAGTCGGAGCTGATTTCTTTATTTCCACCCACTCGAGTGAAGGTTTTTGACTCAAGTACCCGAAGTAATTCCACCTGCATTTTGGTTGAAATGGTGGCAATCTCATCCAGAAATATCGAACCACTGTCGGCCATTTCGAACCGGCCTTTGCGATTGTACATGGCTCCGGTAAAAGCTCCCTTTTCGTGACCAAACAACTCACTTTCAAGCAGGCTCTCAGTAAGGGCACCGCAGTGAACACTTACAAAAGGGAAATATTTTCGCGAAGAATTGGAATGTATCGCCCTGGCAACAAGCTCCTTACCCGTACCACTTTCGCCGGTAATGATTACCGAAGAATTGGTTTGTGCAACGCTTTCAACTTCACGAAGCACATTTTTCATGGCTTCACTTCCTCCGATCAAGTCTTCCACATTTTCCAGAGAAATTACTTTTTTCTTCAGGTTTTCATTTTCATCGGTTAACGAAATTTGCTTGGTCGCATTCCGGATCAAATGGGTTAAATCATCGGGGTCAAAAGGTTTTGTCACATAATCGTACGCTCCGTCCTTTAGCGCTTTAACTGCGGTATCAACAGTTGCAAAAGCAGTCATGACGATGACAATCGAATCTTTTTTCAATGATTTAATTCTCCGGAGCATCTCCAATCCATCCATTCCTGGCATTTTAATGTCAGCCAGAATAATGTCAAATTCTCCTGATTCAAGAATGGTCAGGGCTTTTTTTGCATTTTCGGCACATTCAACCCGAAATCCATCTTCGATGAACCAGTTGTATAACGAATCCCTTACTGAATCTTCATCGTCCACAATTAATATGGATATCTTTCTTGCCATTTTTAATTCTCCTTAATCTTTAATCAAAGGTAAAGTTACTGATAAGGTTGTCCCATTTCCAAGTTCCGATCTGACCTGGATTTTTCCTTTATGGTTTTGTATAATTCCGTGAACAATTGACAGGCCCAAGCCTATTCCACTTACATCCTGCTTAGTCGAAAAGAAAGGCTCAAAAATATGTGGAATATCTTCCGGAGCAATCCCAAGTCCATTGTCTGAAATTTCGAAGACAACTGAATCTTCATCCGGATTATGGGTTTTAATTATAATCTCACCGTTTTCGAATACAGCTTCCGAAGCATTGACAAGAAGTGCGATGCAGGCTTGTTTTATTTGGTTTGGATTGCAGTAAATCAAATCTGATTTTGCCGAAAGATCTTTTAAAAAGCTGATATTGGCAATTCGAATCGAATGGGTCATCAAATCATACGTTTCCTTAAGTATTTCATGCAAATGCTTTGGCACAAAATCGTTCTGATCCTTTCTCGAAAAATCGAGCAATCCTTTTACAATATCGCCGCAACGCTTCGTTTCATTTTCAATCAGTTTCAAATGCTTCAGCATCGTATCTTTTTTTGCAGCATACAATTCAGGATTACTAACCTGTTTATGCAATAGTTTCGTGTAAATCAGAATTCCGGACAATGGGTTATTAATTTCATGGGCTACCGACGATGACAATTTCCCCAGTGCAGCAAGCCGTTCCACATGCATCAGTTCATTCTGGGCAGCTCCCAGTTCCTCCGACTTTTTCTGAACTTTATATTCCAGTTGCTGCGACCAGTTTTCCAATTCATCGTTTGCTGTATGTAAATTATCGAGCATATCGTTGAATGCCACTGAAACCATCCGCATATCATCCAATTGATTGGGTTTTATTTCAACCCGTGTACTCTTATCCCCATTAGCCACTGCGATGCTGACTTTAACCAACTCGTTGAGAGGATCTTTAATTTTTTTCCGGGTGAATACCAAAAGAAATGAGACGAGCAACAAAGTTGCAAATATGGCTAAAAGGAAAAATTCTGTGGTTGATTTTTCAATTGCAGCATCCTGTGCTTCCAGTGGAATTTTGATGACCAATGAACCAAGTATCGTATCAGTTTCTAGATGTGCATGACAGTCGCTGGTAGAACAGGATCTTTCGTTTAGAATTGGAGACCTGATCAACAAATGCCTGCTGCTGTTATCATTCAGATTCATCGTACAGTCACTGTTCACCTCAACTATTTTATACGACCTTTCTTTCCCGGGAAACATAGATTTGATGTTCGTATGGCAATTGATGCAATTCGGGTCGCTGTGGCCACTGTTCATTTCATTTGTAAACGATGAATAAACCAAACTATCTTGGCTATTATACATGTTCACCTCATCGATGCCTGGCATTTTATTAATAATACCCAAGGTATTCTGAAGTGTACTTTTATCATTCTCGAGCATCGAATGGTATAACGATCCTTTAACAATGGCACCAATATTGTTTCCGCTCTGGCGAATAACGGTATTGAGGTACTGCTCGTTGACAGACCTGAAAATAACATTAAATGAAACAAACAGAAAAATAGACAAAAAGGTAATGATCAATACGACCCTGCCGTAAATTGAAGACCTGAATTTCACGTAATTCTTCAGGATTAACTTCCCCGTATTGTTTTTATGTTTCTTATTGAAAAGCATTCGTTAAATGGTTTCTATAGTTAGTTTGTTCTAATTACTGTCAGGTTTTATTTCACTGCAAATTACAAAAAAAACTGGTGCTCTCACACCAGTTCCAGAATAATCTTTTCCTGCATTTAAAAGCAAATCAGGAAGATTGCATTAACTTGAATTTCATAGAACTAACTGGTTTTTACAGCCGGTCAGAATTTAAAAATTCATTCTGAAAATCCTTCCATATTTCTTTAGGCAATGTCGAAAGTGAATGATCACAGATTTCGCCACCGTCCTGCATGATAATCATTGCAGTTTCCGGACTGTAATTCCGTGTGGTTCGGGCCAGAAAATCCTTAAACCGATCAAGTTCCTGAATAGAAAACGCAGTAGCTTCCTCTGCAAAATAACACGACTTTGTTTCTGCAATCCAGTTTGAGGGTTTAATTTTATAAATCCACCCTTTGCCATAAGGATCTTCAATCAACTCACCATTGCTTTCATTCAGTGCTAAATTTGTATTCGTAATTACACCTGAAACAGGCGAAAATATTTTCAGAAGCTTACCGTTCTGATCAATCTCTGTCAGCAAATCTCCTTTACTGATTGTTTCTCCGGGAGTTTTAAGTGTCGTGAATTTTACTTTCCCGGTAATGTGCAGAAGCAGATCATCCAGCCCAACCTTGGCTGTTCCGGTCTTTTCCATATACATCCAGGTGTGATTTTTGAAATAAAACAAACCTTGGGGAATGCGCAGAATGTTAGCAGAAAGAACACCGATCGCCTCATGAATCTGCTTGGTAATTCTGGCCTGTTTATTCAATACGATCCAAAAGGGAATCAGTAAAACAAGGAAAGCAATAATAATCAGGTACTCAATACCTTTAGTTTCGAAAATATTAAAATAGCTAAATCCGTCCATTTGTTTTTTTTTGTGCCTCCACCAAAACCGGTGAATGCGGATTAATATTATTCTTTTTCAGTTGCCCAGGATGGGGAATCGCGCAAAACCGGCATGCGGTTAATGACCCACCTGAAAATCCATATTTCTGTGAATATTACGGCCATCGTGACTACAAATTCCATCCATGACGGAATATAACGGATTGCCATATCCCACCTGAATCCAATAACCGTAACGTTCAATCTGTTCAGAATGACACCCAGCATAGTCAGAATGGCTGCAACTTTAACCATCGGAATACTGTTGGTCCGGTAACTGTAAAAGAAAAGGATCATCGGCAGTAAAACAAAACCGAGCATTTCAAGCATAAACCAGTAACCCATCGGAGTATTGAGAAGATCCCAGTGTTGTTCGTGAATAAAGACCAACATTTTCAGGAAAAAGTAAGCAAACATGGTTCCGGCGCAGATTTTAGCCAATCCGTGGATAATTGAGTTTTGAGACTTGTGATTTTTTTCGCTGATTTGACTAAAGAATACTCTGTGACTGATCGATCCTTCGAAGATCACCATGGAAAGTCCGGCGAAAATACTGGAAACAAAAAACATAATCGGGATAAATTCTGAATACCAAAGCGGATGAATTTTATCTTTTGCCATCAGGTAAAGTGCTCCAAGTCCCGATTGGTGGAGAGTTGAAAGTGTGATACCGAAAATAACAGCTGCAATGGTCATTCCTGAAAGGATTTTATGAGCACGTCTGGCTCCAAGCCATTCGGCAATTGCCGGCGAAAACTCAATTAATTGTGCGATCATATAAAGTAGAAAGTGCCATGCTACAAGGAACAAAACGGAACTTACACCAAAGCCGTTTCCGATAATCGGATTAATCACGTGCCATGGCCTGCCAAGATCCAAAAGCAATGCTCCAGCATAAAATACATAGGCAAGAAATCCATTCAAAACGGTTACCCTGACAATGGAATGATATTTTTGCATGTTCAGGATGTAAACCATGAATGTCAGTACATAAGCACCTCCGGCAAAGGCAACGCCAGTAACCACATCAAAACCAATCCACAAACCCCAGGGTGTATCCTGAGTCAGGTTTGTGATGGAGCCAATTCCGTAGATAAAACGATAAACGATCAGCCCCAGTCCTAAAAGCATAATAGGAATTGAAATGATATTGAAAGGTGTCAGGAATTTACCTTTGGGTTTCATTTCGCTTATCAGAAATTTCCAGATGGATTTGCCATCATGATCGATTGCTATCGGATAATTAGTATTCATCTTCTTCTTCCTTTTTATGTTGATTATTTTTTGTAGCCTGATGTATGCCCAATAAAATGGTAGGAAACAGAACAAATACAGAGGGCACGCTGTAAAGGAATCCTTTAGTCAATGCCGGATAAGATGATTGCTGCAAGTTGGTGTTTATGCCCAATTCTTCAAAAGGAACAGAAGCAATATAAAGCCATCCTGTGCCACCAGCATCGCGTTCACCATAAATTTGATCGACATACAAATCAGGTTTTTCATAGATTCTGCGGCGTGCTTCTTTTATCAGGTCCCTTCGGGTACCATACATCAAGGCTTCATTGGGGCAATTAGTTACACAAGTTGGTTTTTCTCCCGCTTTCTGCCGATCAAAACACATATCACATTTCTGAATTTTTGGATTTGCACTGTGAAATTCAAATTTTGGCATATCAAACGGACAGGAAACCATACAATATCGGCAACCCATGCATTTATCACCATTCCAGGTAACCGGACCAGTTTCATTTTTATTCATGGCCTGAGTGAGGCAGGCGGCAGCACAAGCTGGCTGATTACAATGCATGCATTGTCGCTTGATGTAAACTTCACCTTTCGAAGTCTGATAAGTATTTACAACCGTGTTGCATGTTTCATCCGTTTTGCGCACAGCTGCAACTTCTGATAAAGGTTCAGGTAATCCGTGTGCCTTAGCACATTCATATTCGCAGGTGCGACAACCCACACAACGCGATGAATCATAGAGAACCCCGTAAAATTCCACTTCGTTTTTATTTGCTTGTTTGGCCAATGATTCTTTGCCAATGGCCAGCGTTATTCCGGTAGCTCCCAACAATTTAAAAAATACTCTTCGGTCTAAGCCCATGGTTATAGATTTTGATTGGTTTTTAATTTTGAAGTCAATGACTTGAATTATCTTTACTGATCCATAAATTTAGTCTGAAAATCTTCCCACACTTCTGGTCCAAGGTCAGCCAGGATGCCATCCTTCAGTGATCCTCCATCCTGATAAACTACGTAAGCAAATTCCGGAGTTTTAAAAGCAGTGGCGAAAAAATCCTTTAATCTTGAGAATTCAACTTTCAGCCAAGTATTGTATTTTTCAGCCATGCTTAAGAACTGAATTTCACGAAGCCAATTGGAAGGTTCAATCATATAAACCCAACCCTCATAATATGGTGCAGTATTAAGCAGAGATGAATGATTAATCAGGATTTCATTTTGCGCTATTATTGTTCCTGAAACGGGTGAATAGATATTCAACTTCTTCCCCTGTCGAATTATTGTCAGGAACTTTTCACCTTTTCTTATCATTTCTCCCGGACTTTTCATCTCAATACGGGTAATTGGGCCAGTAACATGCTGCAAAAAATCATCGATTCCGATTTTCACCGAACCGTTTTTTTTCATAAAAGCCCAGGTATGAGACTTGTCGAAGTAAAGTCCTTTGGGGACATTGACAGAATTTTCATCAAAAACCGAAACTAATGCTAAAGGTGCATCCAGCATGGTTCCTTTTTTATTACCTATTCGCCGAAATACCAAATCCAGCGCGAAACCAATCGCTACGATGGCGATAATGACCAACATTAAAACTTTAAGAATAGCCGAGGTGCTATTTTGCGGTGATACAGTATAAATATCAGGTTCAGTGAACTTATCTAACTGATTTTGACGTTCGCTGTATACAAGATCGCTATATCCATTCTTACTTAAATATTGTTGTCCATCCGTAAGCACCCATTTCAAAAATGCGACTTCGGCTTCATTCTTTGGCTTTCCTGAAGAAACTGAATAAATATTACCGGACAATGCATTAGGATATTTTCCAATCCATACTCCTCGTGAGAATGATTGTAAATTATCGTATATGTTTTCCATGTAGTCAATTTTCCCGTTGCCGTTTCTATCAATCGGAACGAGTTTAATATTTTCAATTATATTTTGGGTATTACCATCAACAATTTGAATCAACTTGCAAAAACCCATTGCGTTGGGGTCTTTCTGAATTGCTGAAATCATTTCATTTTCATTCACTACATTAATTCCAATAGTCTTTATCTGACTGACCTTGATAAAATTAGCAAGCCCGGACAATACAGATGCATCGTTAGTTATATAAAAATGAACTGGAATATTTTGAGAGTTATTCAGCAGTTTCCCCCAATTCTGATTTTCAGACTTTTCGAAAATCTGAGCTAATCTTTCCGTTGTGACTCCTTTACTGATAATTTCATTCATCAAAGGATTAACGCCATTCATTATTGGTACAATCACATCGTGAGCTACTTCTATATTCCATATTTCCAGATTTTTAACGAAAACATTCGATTCATCGCCGATAAAACCTATCCCCGAACCATTGCTCAGCATTCGAGGGATATTATTACTGGCAGCGGTTATTACCTTAATTTTTACGTTTGGATTTAAACTGCCGTATTCATTGGTCCACTTCGTAGTCAGATTATAGGTTTCCGGAGAAGCAAACACTTTAATACTACCCTCTTTAGAAGGATTATTTACAATTTCAGTTTCTTTACTGTCTGCAATACTGCCACTTAGCAAGAATAGTCCGATAATTAAGATGATCTTTGTTTTCATGATATGCCTATTTAATAATGATAATAGGATAGTATTCAAATCTGATGCCAATGAAAAAAATAAGTATATTTAACTGTATAGCTGCACATTAGCACAATGAGTGTTTAATAAACACACAGTCTAAAATGGTGAATAATTCAACACTGTTTGTTTATTAAGCAAATAAGATTCAGTTTTCCAGCAATTTAGCAGAAGTGTATATTTTTTACACACCTGCTGAATTTATCAACACAATTACTGATCATCCGTAAATCCAAGCAAGATTATACCCCATTTATTGTTAAAAAAAAATGAATATTTATCTCAGAATCATTAGAAAAGCAAAATCGCACCATAATTTTCCAAAGGACTCCAACCGGTTTTTAGGATTCCATAAGACAACCTAACGAGAATAGTGATTGAAATGCAAAAGTCATGGTTGAATTAAATTTGAAAACAATTCTGAGTGTTCCTATTATTTTTTCGTTAAAAAAGGACCTGAATATCTGATTTAATCAAAAGCTTTTGAGAAAGCGATACACCTTTGTAAAGATTTAAAATTATTGTAGTTTTATGAACAATTCGGTTCAGTAATCGTTTCTAAATTCGTTCTAAATAATAAAAATGCCGCAAGATTATATCCCAATAATAATTCAAACACTAGTAGTACTGGGGTTTGTTATATCGACTATGGTTCTGACTCATTTTTTGGGGCCCAAAAGGTTTTCACGCGCCAAACTGGAGAATTTCGAATGTGGAATCGAAGGAATGGGAAATGCACGGAGTCCGTTTTCGGTAAAATATTTTCTTATTGCCATTCTTTTTGTTCTCTTCGATGTGGAAGTCATTTTCATGTATCCATGGGCTGTGAATTTCAAGGATTTAGGAAAAGATGGATTCGTTGAAATGTTCTTATTTTTGATTCTTGTCCTTGCGGGTTTTATATATATTCTCCTAAAGGGAGCATTCAAATGGGATAAGTAATCACTTAAGATTTATACATCAGATCATGCCAGATAACCAAATCATAACTCCTGCTATTGCCGAAATGCCTGAAGGAATTACCGGGCAGGGTTTCTTTGCTACTTCCTTTGACAAAGCGGTAGGACTTGCACGTAAAAATTCGCTTTGGCCTTTGCCTTTTGCAACTTCATGTTGCGGTATTGAGTTTATGGCCACTATGGCTTCTCATTACGACCTGGCCCGATTTGGGTCAGAACGCTTAAGTTTTTCTCCCCGGCAAAGTGACTTGTTGATGGTTATGGGAACTATAGCAAAAAAAATGGGCCCTGTTTTGCGTGAAGTTTATATACAAATGGCTGAACCGAAATGGGTTATTGCAGTTGGTGCATGCGCCTCAAGTGGAGGTGTTTTTGATACGTACAGTGTGTTACAAGGAATCGACCGGATTATTCCCGTCGATGTTTATGTACCCGGCTGTCCTCCCCGACCCGAGCAAATCATTGACGGAATCCTGAAAATTCAGGAATTAGTTGGCAATGAATCGCTGAGGAGAAGGAATTCCGAAGGATATAATGATTTAATGAAACAATACCATATTGAATAGCAAGTGTTACAAACAAAAACACATAGAAACCAATTAGTTACCAACAAACTCATCAGACAGTTTGCCGAAGGAATTGAGGCAAAAGAAATGCTGGCTGATATGCTTTGTATCACTGTTCAGAAAGAATTCGTTCCCGAAGTTTTGCGGTTTCTTCGCGATGATAAGGACCTTGATTTTAATTTCCTGACAACGCTCTGTGGAATACACCATCCTGAAAAAGAACAACTTGGAATGATTTACCATCTTCACAGTTTCTACTTCAATCACCGAATCAGGATTAAAGCCAATATCAAAATCAATCAACCATCGATTAGCAGCATCACTTCGATTTGGCCTGCAGCTAACTGGATGGAGCGGGAAACTTATGATTTTTTTGGAATTATTTTCAAAGGACATCCCAATCTGAAACGCATTCTGAATGTGGATGAGATGACCGATTTTCCTTTGCGGAAAGAGTTCCCACTTGAAGATCAAACTCGTGAAGACAAAGATGACAGCATGTTTGGACGATGAATATAGAGTTATGAATTATAAGTTATGAGTTATAAATTATTGGATTCTTACTTTTTACTTTAAATTTTGAAAGAAACACAACAACAATAAATGACATTCGGAAACTATACAGATTATTATAAAAAAGACTTAATTAGTTCAGAGGAACGTAAGGAATTCAACACACTGAATGTGGGTCCAACTCATCCGGCAACACATGGTGTGTTTCAGAATGTAATGTTGATGGATGGTGAATTTATTGTTGAAACTGAACAAACCATTGGCTATATACACCGGGCTTTCGAAAAAATAGCTGAACGACGTCCCTTTTACCAAATCACACCTCTTACCGACCGTCTAAATTATTGCTCAGCACCGTTAAACAACATGGGCTGGCACATGACTGTTGAAAAATTACTGGGAATTGAAACGCCAAAACGCGTGGATTACCTTCGTATTGTGGTAATGGAACTGGCCCGGATTTCCGATCATCTGATTTGCAACAGTGTTATTGGCGTAGATAGTGGTGCCCTCACCGGGTTCACCTATCTGTTTCAGGATCGGGAATTCATTTACGAAATATTTGAAGAAATCTGTGGGTCAAGGCTAACTACTAATATGGGTCGTATCGGTGGTTTTGAACGAAATTTCAGTGAAAAAGCCTGGGATAAAATCAAATATTTCCTGAAGAAATATCCATCTAAACTTCAGGAATTTGAAAATTTGCTTGCCAGAAACCGCATTTTCATGGATCGCACCATCAATGTTGGTTCATTTCCGGCAGATCGGGCCCTTGCTTATGGATTTACCGGTCCAAACCTGCGGGCCTGCGGGGTAGATTATGATGTGCGGGTGATGAATCCATACTGTTCCTACGAAGAGTTCGATTTTATAGTTCCGATTGGGCAAAACGGCGATACCTACGATCGTTTCATGGTTCGTCAGGAAGAAATGCGACAGAGCTTAAGCATTATCCAACAGGCAATCGACAAACTTGATCTATTGGAAGACAAGGATACTTATTTTGCAAAAGATCCACGTTTTGTGCTTCCTCCCAAAGAGAAAGTTTACAACAACATGGAAGCATTGATCTGGCATTTTAAAATAGTAATGGGCGAAACTGATATTCCAGTAGGCGAAGTTTACCATTCGATAGAAGCAGCCAATGGAGAACTTGGATTTTACCTGGTCAGCGATGGCGGGCGCACACCTTCCCGATTGCATTTTCGCCGTCCAAGCTTTATATATTATCAGGCTTATCCTGAAATGGTAACCGGAAGCATGCTCTCTGACGCAGTTCTGACCATGAGTTCAATGAACGTAATTGCCGGAGAACTTGATGCTTAGAAAGGAAGCCCCCTTCCCGTTCCCCCGTGGGGGGAAAGCTTCGGGCATCGGGTTTTAGTCGATTCAGCCCTGAAGGGGCGACATATACTAGCACAGGGCAACGCCCTGTGGAAAGAATGTAAAGCGAAACCGTCCGCGGAAAAATGATATAAAAGGAAAGTCTCTCTTTTCGGACGGAAGGGGAAATACATTGGAAAAAGAAAACAGAAAAAAGGAAAACATTCAAAAATGAAACAATATCCTTTGCCGTCTGGCTTTAGCCGACGGACTTGAAAACAAAAAAAATATATGCAGAACAACACTAATATATCTGAATTCAACACCGAAACGCTTGAACTGGTGAACCGGATTATAAGCCGATACCCGGAAGGTCGTCAGAAATCGGCGATATTGCCGGTATTGCATATTGCCCAATCAGAAAATAGCGGCTGGTTAAGTTCCGAAACCATGGATTATGTGGCTTCTTTACTTCAGATTCAACCTATTGAAGTTTATGAGGTAGCATCGTTTTACAGCATGTTTAACCTTCAGCCGGTCGGAAATTGTATGATTGAAGTATGCCAGACCGGACCTTGCTGGTTGAACGGTGCTGAAGATATCCTTGCACATTTCGAAAAAAGGCTTGGAATCAAACCCGGCGAAACGACTGCCGATGGCCAATTCAGCCTGAAAGCGGTTGAATGTCTGGCTGCTTGTGGAAATGCACCTGTTATTCAGGTTGGAATTGAATACCATGAAAAAATGACAACCGGAAAGGCCGACGAATTGCTTGAAAAATGGCAGTCTGAAAATAAATGCTCCCATACCAATCCATACCTGTAACCGATGGCACAGCAGATTCTATTAAAAAACAGTGATGTTCCCGGACTGGCCAGTTTCGAGGTTTACCGGAAACTGGGAGGTTATGCTTCGGTTGAAAAAACATTGAAAAATTTCACTCCTGATCAGGTTACCGACGAGGTGAAAAAATCAGGATTGAAAGGGCGCGGAGGAGCAGGTTTTCCGGCAGGAATGAAGTGGAGTTTTCTGGATAAAAGCACCAGCAATCCAAGGTATTTTGTGTGCAATTTTGATGAAAGTGAACCCGGAACTTTTAAAGACAGGCACATTGGTCAACTGAATCCGCACCAACTCATTGAAGGAATGATTCTCGGTTCATATGCTTTGGGAGCCCGGACTTCGTATATTTACATTCGTGGTGAGTTATTTTATGTATTACGTATCATCGAAAAAGCCATTGAAGAAGCATACGCAAATGGATTTCTTGGAAAAAATATTTTAGGCAGCGGATATTCGCTCGACCTGTATTGTCACCCCGGTGCTGGTGCCTATATCTGCGGAGAAGAAACAGCCTTGATCGAATCACTCGAAGGAAAACGCGGCAATCCACGAATCAAGCCACCATTCCCGGCAATTGTCGGATTATACGATTGTCCGACCGTTGTGAATAATGTTGAAACCATTGCAAATCTGCCATGGATCATGAACAATGGCGCCGAAGCCTATGCAGCCATCGGAGTTGGGAACAGCAAAGGAACAAAACTGATTTCAGCCTGCGGGCATATCAATAAACCGGGCATTTACGAGATAGAACTTGGACTTCCGGTGGAAGAATTTATATACAGCGATGAATATTGTGGTGGAATCAGAAACGGCAACAAACTGAAAGCTGTTGTTGCTGGAGGTTCCTCTGTGCCAATCCTTCCGGCAGAACTCATCCTGAAAACTGCCAAAGGTGAGCCGCGTTTGATGAGCTACGAATCGCTTGCTGAAGGTGGATTCGAAACCGGAACAATGCTTGGATCGGGCGGATTTATTGTGATGGACGAAACAACCTGCATTGTCAAAAACCTTTTGACATTTTCAAGGTTCTATCATCACGAATCATGTGGCCAATGCAGTCCCTGCCGCGAAGGAACAGGCTGGATGGAAAGAATATTGCACCGAATTGAAAACGGCCACGGCACGATGAAAGACATCGATCTGCTGGTCAGCATTTCGAAACATATAGAAGGAAATACGATTTGCCCACTAGGAGATGCCGCTGCCTGGCCTGTTGCCAGCGCTATCCGTCATTTCCGTCAGGAGTTTGAAGATCACGTAAAATTGCAGAAATGTCCCTTGTCAAAGTAACAATAGACCAAATTGAGGTTGAAGTCGAAGCCGGAACAACCATTCTGAATGCTGCCCGAATAATTGGTGGTAATATTGTTCCGCCTGCCATGTGCTATTATTCGAAACTTGAAGGTAGTGGCGGAAAATGTCGTACCTGTTTGGTTAAGGTCGCGCAGGGATCGGCCAAAGATCCGCGCCCGATGCCCAAACTGATGCCTTCATGCCGTACCCTTGTTCAGGATGGAATGGTGGTTCAAAACATTACTTCTCCTGAAGTGATGGAAGCACGAAAGGCCATTACCGAATTTCTGCTGATCAATCACCCGCTGGATTGCCCTGTTTGCGACCAGGCTGGCGAATGTCACCTTCAGGATTTATCTTACGACCACGGATTGGCGGATACGCAAACCGTTGAAGATCGCCGCACATTCGCACCAATTGATATTGGTGACAAAATCAAACTTCACATGAACCGCTGCATACTTTGCTACCGCTGTGTGATGGTGGCAGATCAGCTGACTGATCATCGAGTGCATGGAGTTTTAGGTCGTGGCGATCATTGTGAAATCAGCACGCACATTTTGAAAGCTGTTGACAATGACTTTTCAGGAAATATGATTGATGTTTGTCCTGTTGGTGCTTTAACTGATAAAACTTTCCGCTTTAAAAGCCGCGTTTGGTTTACCAAACCATTCGATGCTCACCGGGAATGCACCAAATGCATTGGAAAAGTTGTACTCTGGAAGAAAGGTGATGAAATACTTCGGGTTACCGGAAGAAAAGATAAATACGGCGAACTGGAAGAATTTATCTGCAACGATTGCCGCTTCGAACACAAAGAACCAAACGACTGGCAGATTGAAGGTCCGCGAAAGATAGAACGACATTCGGTCATCGGACAAAACCATTACGAAAAGCTGTAAAAACAAACTATGGATTTGACTTTATACATCTATAAAACTATTTTTCTGTTCATCATTTTACTGGTGACACTGGTCGTTGCCATGTATTCTACCTATGGAGAGCGAAAAGTGGCAGCTTTTATGCAAGACCGTCGCGGCCCCAACCGTGCAGGGCCTTTTGGCCTTTTACAGCCGATTGCCGATGGGGTAAAAATGTTCATGAAAGAAGAAATCATACCGCTTAGCGCCAATAAAAAACTCTTCATTCTTGGTCCGTCCATTGCCATGACTACAGCCATGCTAACCGGAGTAGTCATTCCCTGGGGAGGAATAATCACCATTGCCGGACGCGAATTTTCGATGCAGATTGCTGATCTGAACATTGGAATTCTGTATGTTTTTGCGATGGTTTCCATTGGTGTTTACGGTATCATGATTGGAGGCTGGGCTTCGAACAATAAATATGCATTGTTGGGGTCAATTCGCGCAGCATCACAAATGATCAGTTACGAACTCGCTATGGGATTGTCGATTGTTGGGCTTATCCTGACGACAGGTTCGCTAAGTCTGAACGAAATTGTTGCTCAACAACACGGAATGCACTGGAATGTTTTCTATCAGCCATTGGGATTCCTGATTTTTTTGGTCTGTGCTTTTGCTGAAACAAACCGCGCTCCTTTCGATCTTCCGGAATGCGAAACCGAATTGATTGGCGGATACCATACCGAATACAGTTCCATGAAACTTGGGTTTTACCTGTTTGCCGAATATATCAACATGTTTATTTCATCGGCAGTAATCGCTACCTTATATTTTGGTGGTTACAACATGCCCTTTATTGATCAGATTGGCTTATCGCCAAATATGGTTACCTTGCTTGGGACATTTTTCTTTTTTATGAAGATTTTCTTTTTCATTTTTCTGTTTATGTGGATCAGATGGACTTTGCCGCGTTTTCGATATGACCAGCTCATGAATCTGGGGTGGAAAAAATTGATGCCATTGGCAATTTTCAATATCATGGCTACTGGTGCTTATTATTATTTTACTGAATTAACTTAATCTGAACGTGCCATGCAAGCTTTGACAAACAGATCGAAAGTAGTTTCAGACAAGAAGATGACCTTCATGGAAAGGATATATATTCCTGCTATTTTAAAGGGTATGTCCATTACAATCAGGCATTTTTTCAGGAAGAAAGTATCCATCAATTATCCTGAACAAACGCGTGAATTCAGTAAGGTTTACCGGGGTCAGCATGTTTTGAAACGCGATGATGAGGGACGCGAACGCTGCACTGCCTGCGGGTTGTGTGCAGTTGCATGTCCGGCTGAAGCCATCACAATGATTGCCGGTGAGCGGAAACCCGGTGAAGAAAATTTGTATCGTGAAGAAAAGTACGCCGAAGTATATACAATTAATATGCTTCGCTGCATTTTCTGCGGAGATTGTGAGGATGCCTGTCCAAAAGAAGCCATTTTTCTTACAGACCGGATTGTTGTCTCACAATATGAGCGTTCGTCATTCATTTATGGCAAGGATATTTTGGTTGAACCGCTTGATCAGTCCTTGAGGATTGATATTTCGGCCCGGCAAACCGAAAAAGTACTGAATTTCAAGCAGGACAAGCGTTTTGCACACAATAAATAAATTGACGATTTGACTATTTACGATTTACTTTTGTACGCTGAATTGGAGTTGCAAATGGCAAACAGTAAAAGGATTGACAACTTAACGATTTACTATTTACGATTGGGAGAAAAATGAAGTTTGGTAAATGGTAAATTGTAAATAACTAAATTGTAAATGATTAGATGGTAAATAGTAAATAATTAAATAGTAAATAAAATGACATTTCTGTTTTACTTTCTTTCTGCAATAATGATTCTCACAGCATTGTTTGTGGTTTTTTCGAAAAACCCGGTTGACAGTGTTATTTACCTCATTATTTGTTTTATTGCCATGGCCGGACAATATATCCTCCTGAATTCGCAATTTCTGGCTGTTGTCCATGTGATTGTGTACACGGGGGCTATTATGGTTTTGTTCCTGTTTGTAATCATGTTATTAAACCTGAACAAGGAAATCATCTTGCAGAAATCAAAAGTGACCCGAATTTCGGCTGTAATTACCGGCGGAATATTCTTTTTGGTAATGGTAGCAGCTACCCGTCTGACATTGGAAATTCATCCGCGATATGCATTCGATAGTAAAATTGGATTAGTTTCAGAAGTTGGAAAAACCTTGTTTCATGAATTTTTATTGCCCTTTGAAATATCTTCCGTATTGTTTATTTCGGCCATGATCGGGGCAGTAATGTTTGGAAAGAAAGACGTCTGATAGTGTTGAGTTATGAATTATAAGTTATGAGTTAATAATTGTTGGGATTATTCGTTGCCTTGAAGTGGCAAAATATCAATAGCCCGGGGTAAGTGAGGAACAAACGTCACCCCGGGTCAGGGAAACAAAAAAGAAATCGTCCGCAGCAGTCTGTAAATCAAGGATTTTCAATCCTTTCGGACGGAATTGGATTTGTAATAATAAAAGTTGTATTTCAGTTATGAGTGAAAAGAGAAGTATCATAAAAGATAAAAGTTTTGATTTTGCAGTGCGGACGATAAGGCTATTTCAGTATTTGACTGAAACTAAAAAGGAATACATTTTAAGCAAGCAGTTATTGAGAAGTGGAACTGCAATTGGCGCTCTGGTTCGTGAAGCGCAAAACGCCGAAAGCACCAAAGACTTTATTCACAAATTAGGAATAGCTCAAAAAGAATGCGATGAATCCATTTACTGGCTGGAATTATTGAAAGAAACAGAATACCTGAATGAAAAAGAATTTGAAAGTATAAATCATGAAGCAATTGAGTTATTAAAAATGCTCCGAAGTGCCATCATCACGTCGAAGAAAAACTTATAACTCATAACTTATAATTCATAACTATGAAAGACATTTCCTCTGCCATACAGCTCATCCCGCTCGAACACTACATACTTTTGTGTGTAACGCTTTTCAGCATTGGTCTGATGGGAGTTCTGTTCAGGCGAAACACAATTATTATTCTGATGTGCATTGAGCTCATGTTTAATTCAATTAACCTGCTTGTCGCAGCATTTTCGGCTTATCATTCCGACCCTTCCGGACAGGTATTTGTTTTCTTTGTCATGATTGTGGCCGCTGCCGAAGTTGCCGTTGGACTGTCGATTCTGGTAATGATGAAACGAAATGTGGATTCAGTTGACATTAACCTTTTGAACCGTCTGAAATGGTAGGAACTATTCCAAATATAAACCTTGCCCTGCTCGTTCCGGCCTTGCCATTACTGGGATTTCTGATTACTGGACTGGGATATAAACGCTTCAAAAACAATCAGGCCGGAATAATTGCCAGTACATGCATTGGTTTGTCATTTCTTGTTTCAGTGTTTCTATTTTTTGTACTCCGGAATTCAGGTCAGGATGCAGCAACAGTTACCCTTTTCAACTGGATTGCAGTCGGAAATATGAATATCCCTTTTGCCTTCCTGATTGATCATTTGTCGCTCACCATGATGCTGATAATTACCAGTGTCGGTTCGCTCATTCATATTTACTCCATCGGATACATGCATGGCGATAATCGGATAAATTCCTTTTTCGCTCAGATGAACCTGTTTACTTTCAGCATGTTGCTACTGGTAATGGGCGCCAATTACCTGGTATTGTTTATTGGTTGGGAAGGAGTCGGGCTCTGCTCCTATTTGCTGATTGGCTTCTGGTTCAAAAATCCATCCTTCAATTACGCCGCCCGTAAAGCTTTCATTATAAACAGGATTGGCGATTTAGGTTTTATACTTGGGATCATCCTTCTTTTCTTCACATTTAATTCGGTCTCATTTTCAGAAGTTTTTGCTCAGGCTTCCACCATGCAAATCGGAACGCCAGTTATTACAGTAATTACGCTTTTACTTCTGGTTGGCGCTGTAGGTAAAAGTGCGCAAATACCATTATTCACCTGGCTTCCGGATGCCATGGCTGGTCCAACACCGGTTTCGGCACTCATCCATGCAGCCACCATGGTAACTGCCGGAATTTATATGATCGCCCGCTCAAGCATCCTGTATAACCTCGCACCAATTACCCTGAATGTGATCATTGTAATTGGATTATCAACCGCTATTTTAGCGGCGATCATCGGATTGAAACAGAACGACATCAAAAAAGTTCTGGCCTATTCTACCGTATCTCAATTAGGGTACATGTTTCTTGCTTTGGGGCTGGGAGCCCACTCAACAGCCGTTTTCCATGTAACAACCCATGCATTTTTCAAGGCTCTTTTATTCCTTGGTGCCGGAAGCATTATTCATGCGATGGGTGGCGAACAGGACATCCGTAAAATGGGCGGATTGCGAAAAAAGATGCCGGTAACATACTGGACTTTTCTGGCCGGAACTCTGGCCATTAGCGGAATTCCGCCTTTTTCGGGATTCTTCAGCAAAGACATGATTCTGGTTAAAGCATTCGAGCACAACATCATGATATATATACTGGCACTCGCCGGAGCGTTGTTGACTTGTTTTTACATGTTCCGTTTGCTTTATCTGGTCTTTTTCCGAGAACAACGATTGGCCGGTTCTCATCCGCACGAATCGCCAAAAGTGATGACCATTCCGCTGATCATTCTTGGAATTCTCTCCGTTTTCGGCGGATTCCTGAATATTCCTTCGCTTTTTGGCGGAGATCTTAGCTTCAGTAATTTCCTGCAAAAAAATGTCTTTTCCCTGGTTTCCGAAGAAATCAGTCATTCCACTGAAATTGGATTGATCATTCTGTCATTGACGCTTTTAAGTCTGATAATCTGGCTGGCTTACCGGACTTTTATCCGGAGAGCCGTTGTTCCGGCCGCAGATGGCGAACTAATGACACCAATCACACGTTTGGTAACCAACAAGTTTTATATCGATGAAATCTACACTACAGTTTTTGAAAAGCCTTTTGGTGCATTTTCCAATTTCCTTTTCAAGAAAGTTGAAACGGATATACTCAATCCGATAGTTGACGGAGTTGGAGAAGCCACTTCAGTATTGGGAATGCTGACTCGAAGACTGCAACGGGGAAACATGAGTTTTTACTTTTTCGCTATGGTAGCTGGAATTCTTTTGTTTATCATTTTTATCCTGACAATCTGAACCAATGATATTACTCGTTATCCTTTTAATACCGATTCTCACAGGCCTTTTGCTTCTGCCATTCAGGAAAGCTGAACTCGTGCGTTCTATCGCATTGGCATCTTCAATTTTAAATTTATTACTGACTTTAATTTTGGCATTTTCTCCTGAAACAAGCACGTTTCATGTGAATTGGATCAACTATATGGGAATAAATTTCTCTTTGGGTTTCGATGGAATCAGTCTGATCATGCTCCTTCTGACCAATCTGCTTTTCCCGTTCATTATTCTGGCAGGTTTTGGCCGCGAACAGCGAAATGTTCATTTGCTTAACTTCCTGATCCTGTTTGCACAATCAGCTTTGATCGGAGTTTTTCTGGCCCAGAATGCGTTTCTCTTTTATGTTTTCTGGGAACTGGCGTTGATTCCGGTCTATTTTATCCTGCTAATCTGGGGCGGCGACGGACGAAAGTCAATTACATTCAAATTTTTCATTTACACACTAACCGGCAGTTTGTTTCTTTTATTTGGGATTATTTACCTGTATCAACTTACTCCGGGAATGCACTCTACTGATTTTGCAGCATTCAATCAATTGATTATTCCACCCGGAACCCAAATCTGGTTGTTTTGGATTCTGTTTATCGCTTTTGCCATCAAAATGCCGGTATTTCCTTTTCACACATGGCAACCTCCAACTTATAACATGGCCTCAACACAAGGAGTGATGATTCTGGCCGGAGTGATGACCAAAATGGGAATTTACGGGGCATTGCGGTTTCTGTTTCCTATTGTTCCATCAGGAGTTCTGTTTTGGCAAAATACAGTAATCATACTCAGCTTGATTGGAGTTGTTTATGCTTCAATCATAGCATTCAGGAAAACAAATCTGAAAATGCTGATCGCCTTTTCGTCGATGGCACACATTTCACTGATGGTTACAGCAATGTTTGTTCTGAATACC
>CAIPKZ010000222.1 GCA_903865775.1 uncultured Prolixibacteraceae bacterium
GTACTTGTTGCTTGTGTCAATCATGCGTGCCGTTAAGTATTCTTTGAATGAAAAGGGCAAAATAGAAATTTCTATGTAACGACCACTTAGCAATGTTGCTAGTTCGCTACTCAACAAAAATGCATTTGACCCTGTAATGTAAATATCTGTATTATCGGAAGCAAAAAGCCCGTCTACTAATTTTTCAAAAAGTGGTATGTTTTGCACTTCGTCCAAAAAAACATAGTTGGTTTTATCAGTTTGAAATTTTTTCTTTATCTCAAAATAAATATCGCTCCATGTTTTGTCCAGGTAATTTTCGGGTAATTCAAAATTGTAAAATTGCATTTGTCGTTTACCGATGCCCTGTTTAAGCAAATGCTCGCGGTAAAGTTCCAGCAAAGTGCTTTTACCCGATCTACGCAAGCCACTAACAACTTTTATGAGGTCTTTGTCTTTGTACGACAATAGCTTGTCTATGTATTCCTTACGATTTGTGTAATTAGCCATAGGGCAAATATACAAGATATATTATCAAAACATGCAATATTTGCAAGTTTTGATAATTGCTGACGTCCAGCTTTTAGTATTGTTTACTCAGAGAATGGATAAGCAATAAATTTCGATTTTGATGTTTGAGTTCCGTAAAAGGAAATGGAATGACCATTCCGATCCGGAGTATTACTGCCGGTATCCAAGTCGAAAGAAACCCAAAGCGGTATTTCTGGAGTACCGGCAACTTTGAACTGTTCGTTCTGATCCAGGAAAACAATTACCCATTTACGACCGGTCATACTATTAATAATAGACTGAACTTCCGGAGAGTCTTTCGGAATAAAGGCATTGAGTTCATTCTTATACCCCAATCCATATTTTTCCTGCGATTCTTTTTCAGTAAAAGAAATACTTCCCGGTGAGTAATACATTTAAACAATGTTGTGGGTTGTGAAAAAACTGACAGCATGGTCGCTATTTTATTGTGACCTATTTCTAGTCCTTACCAAATCATGTCATCTCGTTTGCGGTATAATTCACTTTTTTCAAGGTATTTGTGGACTGTCTGATTTATGTTCAGAATATTAGATTTTTCCACACTCAGGCATGATGAAGGGATAATTCAGTTTCTATTTCAGAAAAGCTGAGTTGAGAACATATTTCATAAAATTAATCAGTTAATAAGGTTTCTTCACCAAATGCACTAATTTCGTGGTTCCTTAAAGGAATAAACTTCAGCACCATGAAACTAAAAGCTTTCCATAAATTATCGTACGGATTATATCTGGTAGCCTCTGAATATCAGGGTAAAAAATCTGGATACATTGCCAATACGGCATTTCAGGTCACATCAGATCCGGAACAACTGGCTATCTCGTGCCATAAAATGAATAAAACCACACAGGTAATTCTCGAGTCAGGCATTTTCTCGGTTTCTGTTCTGAATAAGGAGGTCAACATGAAAATCATTGGCGATTTTGGTTTTATGTCGTCAACTGATATCGATAAATTCAATGGAATTAATACGATTACCTCTAAAACGGGAGCTCCGATTGTTCTTGACAGTTCCGTCGCATGGTTCGACTGCAAAGTAGTCAGCGCTGTGGATTTAGGTTCGCATTATCTGATTATTGGCGAGGTTCTTGATGCGGAAGTCATCTCAGATGATGAACCGCTCACTTATCAGCATTACCGCGATAAATACAAAATGTATTCACCCAAGAATTCACCAACCTTTATCGAAAAATCCCTTCTGGATGCTGAATTTTCAGCTTCGGTTGGTGAAGAAAACGAACCGGAGCACGAACATATCTTTGATGGCGAAAGTTATGTTTGCGTAATTTGCGGATTCACCTATAATCCTGAAGAAGGCGATCCTTCAATGGGCATTCCTGCCGGAACACCTTTCGAAGATTTGCCCGATGATTATAAATGTCCGATATGCAATGCCGGGAAAGAATATTTCAAGAAAGTGTAGGACGTGGCTAATCGCATTACTCAATATCATTATTGGTCATTTGCTTCGCGTCATTCACGGTCATTTATTGTAACCCCAATACTACATTAAATGACCATGAATGACTTAATGACTATATATGATAAAACATTGGAACGTTTCAATCATTTAATTATTTTAGCCTCCAAATAAGATGAACAACATGGAAAGCAAAAAATACAACATCGCATTGACACAAATTTCGCTGGATGCAACTCCTGAAGTAAATTTGAAAAAATGTTTGGAATGGATACGAAAGGCATCGCGGCAAGGAGCCCAGGTAGTTTGCTTACCTGAATTATATAGTTCGTTCTATTTTTGCCAGAGTGAAAATCACGATTATTTCGATTTGGCCGAACCGTTGCATAACGATTCATACAAGGCTTTCAGCGCATTGGCGGCAGAGCTGGGCGTTGTTCTGATTGTGCCTTTTTTCGAAAAACGGGCTATCGGATTATATCATAATTCAGCCTACATTATTGATACCGATGGAACAGAAGCTGGCTTGTACCGCAAAATGCACATTCCGGACGATCCAAGTTATTATGAGAAATTCTATTTTACGCCTGGTGATATCGGCTTCAAAGCTTTCGAAACCAGTGTGGGAAAAATCGGAACCTTGATTTGCTGGGACCAATGGTATCCTGAAGGAGCCCGACTAACCGCTTTGCAAGGCGCTGAAGTACTCTTCTACCCCACTGCCATTGGCTGGCATCCACACGAAAAAGCACAATATGGTCAGAAGCAATACGATGCATGGCAAATTGTTCAGCGGGGACATGCCGTGGCTAACGGAATTTTCGTGGCGGCCTGCAACCGGATAGGTTTCGAAAAACCGGTAGAATCATCGGCAGGTATTGAATTCTGGGGTGCTTCGTTTATTGCCGGCCCCCAGGGAGAAATTCTGGCTCAGGCTTCACACGACAAGGAAGAAATCATCATGGCGGAAGTAGATCTTGCCCTGATGGAAGACGTTCGCCGCAACTGGCCTTTTCTGCGCGACCGTCGGATTGATGCTTATGGCGATATTGCAAAGCGGTTTATTGATTAGATAATACATTTAAACAGGATTGGCTTCAATTTGAGCAGCATTTATCCGGTTAATCAATACTTCGGATATTGGCATTTTCCGAAGCAATGATTCGACCCAGGCGGTGAAATCAAAAATTCTCAGAATTTGCTTTTCAAAAACGTCCTGATGAATTTCGCTGAACTCTTTCATGGTTTTCTCAAGCAATTGCTGTCGTTTCAGAGGAACTGCCGGAAGTTCTTTGCTTAAAAACCGAAACAGGAAACTTTCAATCTTGTAATCTTTGGCGATATCCATTAAATCGCGCTTCATCGACCGGATTTCATACCTGATCAAATCAAAATCGCCCAATTTGTATAGAATCATCAGGTTTACCAGCCGAATGGTTCGGTATAATGGCAGATAGTAATAATTTTTTCCACGCAGAATGATCTGATTCAGGAACTTATGCGCCTTATGAAATTCCGAATTCCCAAAATATATCAGTGAGGTATATAAACAAAGTTCAGCCTGACGGGCTCTGTTCAGGCTAAAAAGTTTATCGTATAACGATTCTTTATAGAAATTCATCAGCTGCAAAGATGAAGCGAAATCGCCTTTGTCAAGGAACGGGAACAACTCATATAAATAAGTAATACAGGTAAGATTTATCTTGAAACCTATTGACTGACTTTCTATTGACTTTAATTGATTGATGAAATAATCCATTCCTTCGTAATTACGAATACTCCGAAGGCTTTCGAGAACACCTTCGAGTGTATGCAGGTAATAAATCGGTGGATTACTCCAGAAATGCTTATTTGCTTCGAAAAGATTGTTCAGTTCGATGTATGAATTTAATGCCGATTTATAATCACCAACACTGATCAGATAGTTGGATTGAAAAAGCTGGTGCAACTTGCTGATCTCGAAATTATCCACGTCCTGCGATGTAACGATACTTATTTCGCTAAATACCAGATCATTGAGTTCATCTTTCTGTTTTTGAGACCTTGCATGACCTTTATACACAATCCGGTGTTTCAGAGTCTCGTATAACGACGATTGTTCGTTAATTTTCCGGACGTGTTTTAATGCTTCGTTCAGTTTAAATTGTTTTTGCAGAAGACTTTTTTCACTCAGATTCGGGAAATTCAAGGCGAGTAAATAATCCAGTTCAAGCCGCGAAGCAAGCAATAAAACATAGTAATTCTGATATTTTTCTGCCTGCTCCATAACCAATTCAAGCGTCGAAAAACATTCATCGAACATCGATTTTTCGTATAGTATCCTAACCTTTAACAACTTATTGAAAAGAGAATAAAAACTATCCTGCTCTTTTCTTAAATCAAGCATCGAATCGAGCAACAATTCGTACAGGTACTTTACCGTAGTTTCGACCGATGCTCCGGGCCGGACTTTCAGGAATTCAGACACCAGATTCTCAGTAGATAATTCACTGTTTTTCTCTATCACATCGTATAAAAGAATGTAATCAGATTTCGCTTTATTACGCATCGATCGAATCCTGAAAGCCTTCTTCTCAGCCAATGTCATGGAATGTTCGAGCAAAATAAGTGAATGAATTTTTGACATATCTTCAGAATGTATATTATGTGTCAATATTACTTTGAAATTACTGATTTATCATGATTTATTCAAAATAAATAATAAATAAATTAGCTGCATACCAACTGATTAGAATTTATTCGAAATGTATTTTATCAATTTACAATTACCGGATTCCACTAATTATTGATTTTTTTCGGAATTGTTAGAGTATATATTTGCTAAAAAAAACAAAACTATGATACAAGCTAAAAAAATTGTCGTGGTAGGTAGTTGTAATACCGATATGGTTATCAAAGCTGACCGGCTTCCAGTTCCCGGCGAAACAATATTAGGCGGAACTTTCTTCATGAATCCGGGTGGTAAAGGAGCGAATCAGGCAGTTGCAGCGGCCCGGATGGGAGGAAATGTTACCCTGATTTCCAAAACCGGGAACGATGTTTTTGGAAAACAATCCATGATGTTATATGCAGCCGAAAATATAAAAACAGATTACATCTTTTCAGACTCCAAACATCCTTCAGGTGTTGCCATGATCACTGTGGATTCAAACGGTGAAAACTGCATCGTGGTTGCTTCCGGCGCGAATGCTTATCTTACCCCTGCTGACATTGACACCGCAATTAGCGAAATTGAAGGCAGCGATCTGATCCTAATGCAGCTTGAAATTCCAATAGAAACCGTTGAATATGTGGCCGAACTGGCAACAAAAAAAGGAATAAAAGTGATCCTGAATCCTGCTCCGGCCAGGGCATTATCCAATGATCTTCTGAAACACCTTTATATTATCATACCGAATAAAAGTGAGGCTGAAATTCTTTCAGGAATTAAGGTTAGCGATATAGAGTCGGCCAAGCAGGCTGCAGATATTATTAGCGCCAAAGGAGTTGATATCGTTGTAATTACGCTCGGTTCACAAGGTGCATTAATCAAGGAATATGCTGAATACCATTTTGTGGAAGCCTTAAAAGTTGATGCCGTTGATACCACCGCTGCGGGAGATACTTTTTGCGGAACAGTATGTGTGGGTCTTTCGGAAGGAAAATCAATTCTTGATTCTGTAAAAATGGCTGCCCGTTCAGCAGCACTCACCGTTACCCGCATGGGAGCACAGGCTTCATTGCCTTATCGTTCCGAATTATCATCACTTGATGTCGAACAATTAAAATCTTAATGATGAAAAAAATAAGATGGTTTGAAAACCAGATTTCTGGTTTTACCTTTTTGCTTCTGATTTCTTTGATTGTAATTTCAACGCTTTCAGTCCATGCTCAGAATGTTTCCAACATGAAGATATCAGGAACTGTGTCGGATAATGCAACCAACGAATCGATTCCAGGAGTTAACGTTGTTGTTAAGGATACGCAAACCGGAAGCATTACCGATACTAACGGAAAATATTCCATCAATGCCCCGGTTGGCGGAACTCTGGTATTTTCATATATAGGTTATGAAAATTTGGAAGTTAAGGTTGGGACGCAGGCCAAGATCGACGTTCTGCTTATGGTTTCTGTACTGTCGATCGACGAAGTCGTTGCCATTGGTTACGGAAAAACAACCAAAAAGGAAATAACCGGCTCAATTTCAACTGTAAAAGAAGATGATTTTAACCGTGGTTCTTTCAATAATCCGATTGGCTTGTTGCAGGGAAAAGTTGCCGGTTTAAATATTGTCAATCCTGACGGAGCCGATCCGCAATCCAATTACCAAATTATCCTGCGCGGAACCAATACGCTGACATCAGGTCAGGGACCGCTCATCATTATTGATGGTGTTGCAGGTGCAGATATGAAAAATATAAGTCCTGAGGAAGTGGAGTCAATCGATGTGCTGAAAGATGGATCGGCTGCAGCAATATATGGAACACGAGGTTCGAACGGTGTATTAATTATTACTACCAAAAGAGCCAAATCAGGACAAAGCAAAGTGGAATATTCAGGCATGTTTTCAACACAGGTTAATCCACGTGGTGTAAGAAACCTGACTGCCGACGAATTTAAATATGCTATTAATACTTATGCACCAGATAAAGCATCAAATATTTACGGTGACGATGTAAACTGGTTTAATAAAGTTACCCGGACCAATCCTTTCAGTCAACAGCATAACTTGGCCGTTTCAGGAGGTAATGATAACTTTTCGCATCGGACAACTATTTTTGTGAATCAGGCTCAGGGTTTATTGCAGAATAACCAATCAGACAATTTTCTGATCAAGACCAACATTAACCAAAAAGCGCTGGAAAACCTGTTAACTCTTGATTATAACTTGTCTTACAGCCTTAGAAAATACAATCCGGCAAACTACGATATTTTCCGCCAATCATTTATTCGAAATCCCACAAGTCCGGTTTACGACCCTGCAAATACCACCTATGGTGGATACACCTATTTACCTGGTGCTGATTTCTACAATCCTGTTGCCATGCTCAACGAACGGACACGCGATGGAAAAACCAACGATGCAAACGGAAACCTTAGGGCAACTTTAAAGCTGACCAAATCGCTGAATTGGGCGAACTTTTTCTCCTATTCTCAATCTGACTGGGAATCGAATTCATACATGACCAAATATTATCCCAGCCGTATCGGTTCAGGAGGAGTTGCAGAAATTGACAACGGACGCAGCACAGATACACAGTTCGAAAGCACTTTTAACTATTCTAAGGTCATTGAAAAACACAGTTTGCAGGCTCTTGCAGGTTATTCCTATCAGAAAATCATTTCAAGCGATTCATACATGGTTAATTCCGGATTTGATTCGGATTATTACGGAGTGAATAATATTGGAGCCGGATCGGCACTTTATAACGGAACTGGCGAGATGGGATCTTTTAAAAGCCAAAACCAGCTTGTTGCATTCTTTGGACGAGTCATGTATAACTATGACGAACGTTTTCTGGCTTCTGCTTCAATTCGAAGGGAAGGTTCATCCCGTTTTGGACAAAACCATAAATGGGGCTGGTTTCCTTCAGCAAGTTTAGGCTGGAGAATTAACCGCGAAGAATTTATGAAGAATATAAGCTGGGTGAATGACCTTAAACTTCGTGTTGGATTCGGAGTTACCGGAAACCAGGAATTCGAGGATTACAAATCGTTGACATTAATGCAGCGGAAGTTAAACTCCAGCTTTCTCTATAACGGACAATGGATCAATACATACTATCCAAAAACGAACCCAAATCCGGACCTGCGCTGGGAAAAGAAACAGGAATTCAATGTTGGTCTGGACTATGGCATTCTAAACGGACGTATCTCAGGAACAATCGATTATTATTACCGCTCGAGCACCGACCTGCTATATACTTTTACAGTATCGGCTCCACCTTATCTTACCGACCAGCTTTTCACCAATGTGGGTACTGTCAGCAATCAGGGAATTGAGCTTGCCCTTACTGCGATAGCAGTTAAAAAAGCCAGATTCATTTGGAATTCAACTGTTACTTTCAGTAAAAATGTGAATAAACTGGTGAAGTTTTCAAATGCAGAATTCACCAATAAATCAATGGATATCGGATGGCTAGGTGGTTCATTTCCATTGAATTGTCAAAAACTGGAAGAAGGAAAACCAATTGGAACATTTTATGGTCCTGTATGGATTGGAGTGGACAAAACCGGACATGACGTATTAAAAAACCAGAATCCGGTAGGCCATGTAGCCCCTGACCAATGGGAACCCATTGGAAATGCCAATCCAAAAGCCATGTTAGGCTGGAGCAATACGTTTACTTATACAAATTGGGATCTCAATTTCTCATTGCGGTCGCAGATTGGCGGTAAAGCCCTGAATATGTACCGCTTGTATTACGAAAACTGGCAGAGTATCGGTCAAAATATTGTCAATACCCAACTACAGAATCCGGAGTTTACCGGTTTAGGTCAATATTCATCAAAGTATGTCGAAGACGCTACTTTCCTGAAACTGGATAATATCTCGTTGGGATACAATTTCAGGATGGTAAGCAAGTATATCTCCAAACTCAGGCTTTCTGCCACGGCTCAAAATGTTTTCTGCCTTACAAAATATAAAGGTCTGGATCCGGAAGTAAGCCTGAGTGGCCTAACTCCTGGAATTGAAAGTCTCAGCTATTATCCGAAAACTACGGTGCTATCTTTTGGAGTCAATGTTTCATTTTAATTGTTAACACCTTGTCAATCATGAAAAAGAAAATAATTATTGCCTCACTTTTCCTTACAACTTTGTTAGGATTGGGTTCATGCACCGACCTCAATGAAAAAGTTTACTCGGATATTCCTGTAGATGCTTTTTTCAAATCTGAAAACGACTTAATCATGTTTGCGGCCACGGCCTACACCAAATTGCAAAAGTATCCTGAAGAATTCAGCTTATGGTCGCTTGGCGAACTAGCTTCGGACGAATTGGTGGCTCCCGGTCGCGATGATGGCTTGGTATGGGACAATGGCCGCTGGAACGACATCCAAAAGCACCAGGTGAGCCCAACCAATAAAATACTCACAGTATCCTGGGCAAATGTATTTGAAGGCATTTCCGCCTGTAATGAAGTGATCTTTGCAGCTGAAAAATCGTCAATTTCTTTTCCTGAAAAAGATCGCATGATCGCAGAAATAAAAATCCTGCGAGCATTCTACTACTACTGGGCCATAGACAATTGGGGAAATATTCCTTTTACATTTGATACCGAGAAAATACCACCACCGCAAAAGGACCGGAAATTCGTTTTTGCTGCCATTGAAACTGAAATTCTCAGCAATGTCGATAAACTTCAGGACAAACCAACAGCCAAATATTACGGACGGGTTACCCAGGGCATGGCATATACTTTACTGGCAAAGATGTACCTGAATGCACAGGAATGGATTGGCGTGGATGAAAATCAGAAAGCTGTCGATGCCTGCAATAAAGTGATTGCACTGAATAGCTATCAGATTGAAAACAACTATTTCGCAAATTTCAAGGTTCATAACGAAGCGTCATCCGAAAACATTTTTGTAAACCCGATCACATCTGTTCTGACAAAGGATCATTTTTATTGGTACACGCTGACCCTCAACGATGCCAGTCGTGCCACCTTTAATTTTAAAGGCGGAATGTGGGACGAATTTATTCTGGAACCTGGATTTCTGGACAAGTATTCCAGCAACGACCTCCGGAAAAATTCATTCCTTTTTGGTCAGCAGAAAGATAAAAGCGGTAACGATATCATTGTAAATGGAGAACCGTTTATTTACACTACAACAGTTGGCAATTACATGGCTCGCAAAAAATGGGAAGGAGCCCGGTGTGCCAAATACGAATATCAGGACGGTTTGGAATACTACGTGACCGATATGGAAAACGATTTTGTGCTATTTCGCTATGCCGATGTGCTTTATATTAAATTGGAAGCGCTGTGGCGAATGGGCCGTGCAGGTGAAATGATGAACGATCCTGATTTGCAAAAAATCAGGACAAGAGCCGGACTTTCGCCCCTCACCATATCTGATATAACCAATGAAGGACTGTTGAATGAACTGGGTCGTGAATTTGCCTGGGAAGGACATCGCCGTCAGGACATGATTCGATTCGGAGTCTGGGGAAAATCCTGGTGGAATAAGCCTTCTTCAGGTGCAAATGCAAAATTATTCCCGATACCGCAAAAAGTTTTGGACGCAAATTCAAACCTTGTACAGAATCCACCGATGCAATAATGATGAAAAGAAAAAACATATCAATTCTATATATTTTAGGAATATTTCTGATTCCGATGGTATCGGTTGGGAACAAGCCAACCAGGATAACAGTAAGCGATCTGCGTGATAAAATCGCCGGAGAATGGATTGGCCAGATGATTGGCAACATTTATGGTTTACCGCATGAATGCAAATACATTAACGAACCCGGTCCTGAAAAATGGCCATATGGTTATTCCAAAAATCTGGACAAACTTAAAAAGTTCGATGGTGCATTTTCTGATGATGATACGGACGTTGAATACATGTACCTGCTTCAGATGAAGAAATCCGGACCGGAACCATCCTACGGACAATTACGCGAATCTTGGATGTACCATATCCGCGATCGGGTTTGGCTTGCTAACCGCGGCGCACTTGGTCTGATGCATTTCGGATACACTCCGCCTTTCACCGGAAGCAAAGAATTGAATCCGCACTGGTATCAGATCGATCCTCAGCTAATCAATGAAATCTGGGCAGTTACAGCTCCCGGAATGATCAATTACGCAGCTTCCAAGTCAGATTGGGCAGCCCGCATCACCAGCGACGACTGGGGCGTTGAACCCACCATATTCTATGGAGCCATGTATTCGGCCGCCTATTTTGAAAAGGATATTAAAAAACTCATCGAAATCGGGTTGAAAACTTTGCCTGTCAATGGACGATTTTTAGCAACTGCAAAAGACATGATCGCACTGCACGCCAAATATCCGACTGACTGGAAAGCTGCCAGAAAGGAAATGGCTCAGAAATATTACATCGACGAGCCGGATATGACCAAAACCATCTGGAATGCAAACCTCAACGGGGCGTGTGCTGTTTTGGCGATGTTGTATGGCGAAGGAAATTTCCAACGCACACTCGACTTTTCGTGTGCCATTGGTTTTGATTGTGATAACCAGGCTGCAACCGTTGCCGGTTTGATGGGTGTTATCAATGGGATGAAAGGCTTACCTGAAAATCTGTATTTACCAATCGAAGGATGGAAGATGCCTTTCAATAACAAGTACATCAACATCACCCGATACGATCTGCCTGATGGCAAAATTTCAGAAATGATCGATCAAACGCTGAAGACTACGATTGAACTGGTTGTATCGAAAGGCGGAAAACTCAGTGGAAAACCCGGCAGCGAAGTTCTGACGATTAATCCTGAAGCGGTCTTCAACGCTCCGGTTGAATTTTGTCTGGGACCTTTACCACAAATGGAAACCGGGAAACCGGTGGATTACAACTTTTATACTCCAGCAAACAAAATGTACAACTGGAGCCTGATTGCCGGAAAATTACCTGAAGGTTTAACTTTTACAAAGGGAAAACTTACCGGAACACCCACATTTCCGGGATATTCAAAAATCACGCTTCAGCTCGAAAATGGAAAAGATAAAATTACCCGGGACTTTAATTTGCTGGTTCGAAGTGCAAATTTTGCTTCAACGGCAGATACAATTCTGGCCAATGTCCGAAAACTCAACGAGGCAGTACTCGATTCGTGTTGGTACACTTTCGGAAAGTCGATGTATGCCAAAAATGTGAATATCATCAACGATGGGAAAACCTCTGGTGCAGGTTCTGTATTTTACAGTTTAGCTGCCAAATCGAAGATTCCGAAAGTTGATTACTATGGCTATGGTTGGAAAACTCCGCAGAAAATCAGCATGATGGCCTTGCATACCGGCTGCCTTGAAGAATTTGGAGGTTGGTTTACATCGCTCAATGTACAATATATGAATGAAGTGGGACAATGGACACCGGTTGAGAAGATGACCATCACCCCTGCCCTTCCTGCTACCGACATTGTATTTTTTCAGCCACACTTTGTCGAATATGTCATCAGTTTTCCAACGTTGGAAACCAAGGCAATCCGGATTATTGGAGATACCAAAATTCAGGATCACTGGAATAAATACACCAAACACGTTTCCGGATTTACTTCGGTAACCGAATTAAGCGTTTATCATTAAATGAATGACAAAAGATATTTTGAAGTGTTTGCTCTGCGGTCCTCTGCATATTTTCTCTGCGGCACTCCGCGGTTAATTTAAACGCAGAGTGCGCAAAGAAGGCGCAAAGAACCGCAGAGAGAAAAATAAAATGAGAACTCGATGATAGAAAATGAAATTTCAGAAAAGATAATCGGTTGTGCTATTGAGGTTCACAAATAATTAGGACCTGGATTACTTGAAAGTGCCTATCTGGAATGTTTATTTTACGAATTGCATAAGGCAGGTCTGATGGTTGAAAAGCAAAAACCTTTGCCTTTAATTTATAAAGAAGTTAAGCTGGATGCAGGATACCGAATTGATATATTAGTTGAAAATAAAGTAGTTATCTAAAGTCGGTTGATGCACTGAATGAAATTCATACAGCGCAAGTTCTTACTTATTTGAAACTCTCGGGATGCAAATTAGGATTACTGATGAATTTTAATGTTTTACGACTTGTTGATGGAATAAAAAGATTGGTTCTGAAACTCTAACTCTGTGGCCCTCTGCGTAAATTCTCTGCGGCACTCTGCGGTTGGATTTTTTTTGCAGATTTTACCACAGAGTTCGCAAAGTAGACGTAGAGAAACGCAGAGATTTATAAGATTAAAATTAAAGTTGATGTACAATTTTGGTAAATATATTTTGGGGATATTGATTCTTTCAGCAAGCATAACTGCTTCGGGAAAGCAAAACATCATGACCAAAACCCAGCTTCAGGATAAAATCAAAGGCGGCTGGGCAGGTCAGACGATTGGCGTTGTGTATGGCGCTCCGGTCGAATTCAAATACCAGGGTTCCATTATTCCGGATTACCAGAATATCCCTTGGCACGATGGTTACGTCAAATACTGGTTTGATAAAAAGCCCGGATTGTTCGATGATGTTTACACCGACCTGAATTTCGTGGAAGTTTTTGAAAAATATGGTTTGAACGTTTCGATGGATACCATTGCTCATCACTGGGCATCAACTCCATATCATCTGGCACACGCCAATCAGGCGTCACGATACAACATTCTGAATGGAATTATGCCTCCACTTTCAGGAAACTGGAAGAACAACCCGCATGCCGACGACCTTGATTTCCAGATTGAAGCTGATTTTATTGGTTTAATGACGCCCGGAATGGTGAACTCTGCCACCGAAGTTGCCAACCGCGTTGGTCATATTATGAACAGCGGCGATGGCTGGTACGGCGGAGTATATGTTTCGGCCTTGTACTCTCTGGCTTTTGTTTCAAACGATGTAACCGAAATCGTGGCACAAGCTATAAAGACAATTCCGGAAGGAACAAAATTTCATGATTGTATTGCCGACGTAATCCAATGGCACCAACAATTTCCGGATGATTGGAAAGCGACCTGGTTTGAATTGCAGAAGAAATGGAATAATGATGTAGGCTGCCCAAAGGGTGTTTTTCTGTCGTTTGATATCGATGCCAAAATCAATTCGGCCTATGCCACCATCGGGCTTTTGTATGGCAAAGGCGATTTTACCCGCTCAATAGATATCGCTACCCGTTGCGGTCAGGATGCCGATTGCAATCCGGCCACTGTTGGCGGTGTGTTGGGCGTGATGCTTGGGTATTCACGCATTCCGGCTTTCTGGCTAAAACCGCTTCAGGAAATTGAATCGTTAAATTTTGAAGGTACAAGCATGTCGTTGAACAAAGCTTACGGATTGAGCCTGAAGCATGCGCTCGAAATGATCAAACTCGCAGGAGGATCAACTGATGGCGAAACGATTGTGATTTCATTTTCAGCACCGGTCCCGGTTGCTTTTGAACAAAATTTCGAAAAAACATTCCCTATTTTCCGCGACCGGTATGACAAATCCTTTACCGGTGAATTTTCGTACAGTTTCGAAGGAAATGGATATATTTTCTATGGAAATCTGGTAAAAAATTCCAAAGTCGATAAAAGTTACATCGACCGCATTTCGAAACGCGTTGGATCAGAAGCCTTTGGATTAGCTGAACCCGATGATCCATACGTCGCTGTGCTTGAAATCTATATTGATGGAAAATTAGACGAAAATGTAAATATGCCAATGAA
>CAIPKZ010000223.1 GCA_903865775.1 uncultured Prolixibacteraceae bacterium
CAATCCAATTCGCGAGAAAGCGAATGAAAGCGAGTAAAAGAGGATTACCAGAATAGAGATCGGCCAGAGGGGATAAGCGGTGTTCATGAAAGGGTTGCTGTAGTTTCAGTTGTTTAATTAGTTTCTATTGTTTCTGTGGTTTCTATTGTTTAAGTGATCTATAGGTAAGTGGTTGAAAATGATGTAGTTTTTTACGTATGCATATATAATTTTAAGAGATTCCCGGTTTAAATCTTCTAGTCCCCATCAAACATTAGGAACAATAGAAACTTTTCAAACAATAGAAACAAAAGAAACTACTTCTCATCCTCTCCAAAAACCAGTGCTTCGTAGGTGTAAAGTTCAGCCGTTTTCCAGCCGTTCCAGCCAATTCCGGCTTTATCCTGTGCACAATGCCCGAGAAATTCTTCTTTGCTCCAGCCTGATTTGTCAGCTACCTGAGGTAGAAAAGTACCGTGAGCATTTCCTTCTTTGATGTAAATGCCGTGTTTGCCCAGTATAAATTCATCGATAGAGTTTATCCTTTTTAACGGGGTCAGTACCGAAATTTCGATTTTGATCTGGCTGAGTTCTTTGGATTCGACCTTGTCGAAACGATAGTCCTGGGTTGCAGCAGCAACAGCCATTAATTCAACCACCGTCCAAAGCGGCATGTTAGGCTCGAAACGCCCGATGCAGCCTCGGAGTTTATTATTTTTACTGAGTGTGACAAAAGCACCACATGGCGTATTCAGTGCTGAACTCAGTTTTTTGGGATCAACTTCCGGAGTTGTTCCCTTTCTGACATATTGCTCAATGGTTTCGCGGGCAAGTTTTAACAGGTATTTTTTATCTTGATTGCTGAGTGAAAATCCGGTTATAGGATCATTCATTTTTTCATTTCTGAAGGAAATGGCATAATAACCAACCACCCTGTCCTTGCCGCCATACGATGAATCGCCCGAGTTTTTATACTGAATCAGGTCGACTTTCATATCAGGCATTTGCTCGGTCATGTAAAGCAAAGTCAGCACCGAAGTCCATCCACACAAACTGGTTGCCAATCCGGGGATATTTTTCGATTCGTTTTTGTCAAGTGCGGCAATCAGTTTCGAAGCTTTATTGGTCTGAATCGCTTCAGCCGTTTCACGGTCGGCCTTTTTTGCATCATCATATTCAGGATAGTGTGAAAAGTCGCTGCTGATTACAAAAAGGTTGCTTTCGTTCAGGTAAGGTTTCAGAATTTCGGCCAGCTTTTTTGGAGTTTCAGCTGTTGCACCGCCAATGATGATGGGTACAATTTTAAAATCATTCTTCAAATGGTATTGCAGAAATGGGATTTGAACCTCAAGACTGTGCTCCGAGGCATGGGCTTCGGGAAAATCTTTCAGTATTTTATTTTCGGCAACCAGCTTTTTTGCGAGGTCCATGTCAACTTTTACCAGTCCAAGCGGAGTTTCGAAATGACCGCTGCAATAGATTGATGCTCCCGAAAAGCTTGTGGTATGGCTTGAACCAATAATGAAAATCCGCTCAAACTTCCGGTTGGGATCAATCCGGTTGAAAGCTGCCGCCGCCACATCACCGCTAAAAACATAACCTGCGTGAGGAACCACAATAGCAAGCGGGCTGTTCTCATCCTTTTTGCTTTCTGATTTCGAAAACATTTGCTGTAGCTGGGATTTCAATTCAGTCGGGTTGTTGGAATAAAACCGTCCGGCTGCACAGGTTTTGCGGTTTTGCAGCCCTTCCTGCGGAAAAACCTTCGCGGCACATAAGCTTACCAACACCGCGAGAATGAGATGTTTCGCTTTCATGGTCAGGTAGTTTAAAGAAATAAAGTTAATACATATTTCTCTGAAATTTGCTCCGGAACTGCGGAATACGATTCCTGCAGGCAAATCTTTAATTGCTTTGTATTACTTTTACGAATCACCAAAAAATTTCCTGTGGGCCAAAATATTTTGTTGATTACTCCACCATTTACCCAACTGAATACGCCTTATCCGGCAACGGCTTATCTGAAAGGGTTTCTGAATACGCAGAACATTGCTTCGTTTCAGTGTGATCTGGGTATTGAAGTTATTCTGAAGTTATTTTCTTCGGAAGGGCTGAACTCGCTTTTCTCGCAACTCGCAACCCACAACTCGCACCAAACAGCCAACAGCCAACGCATTTACAATTTACGCGAATGCTACATCCAAACCATCGATCAGGTGATTGCTTTTTTGCAGGAAAAGAATGTTGCATTGGCTCATGTGATCTGTGAAGGAAACTATTTGCCCGAAGCGTCAAGGTTCGCTCAGACCGAAGATCTGGAATGGGCTTTTGGAACCATGGGAAACCGCGACAAAGCCAAACATCTGGCAACACTTTACCTCGAAGATTTATCGGATTTGATTGTGGAAGCCGTCGATCCGCACTTTGGGTTTAGCCGATATGCCGAACGCCTGGGTCGCTCAGCCAATTCGTTCGACGATTTGAATGCAGAACTGCAAAAGCCCGAAAGTTTTATCGACTCCATTACTCTGAAATTACTTCAGGAAAAAATTGAACTTGCGCAACCTACTTTGGTGGCTTTTTCGGTTCCTTTCCCCGGAAATTTATACAGCGCTTTCAAGTGCGCCCAATTCCTTAAAAAACATTATCCTGAACTGAAAATCGCGATGGGTGGCGGGTTTCCGAATACTGAACTGCGCTCGCTTTCTGATACGCGGGTTTTCGAGTATTTCGATTTTATTCTGCTTGATGATGGCGAAACTCCAATCCTGAACCTGATTGAATACCTCGATGGAAAACGCGAAAAGGCCGGTTTAAAACGGACTTTTGCACTCGAAAACGGGGTAGTGGATTTCCTGAATGGCTCGTCGCAGCCCGATTTTTCGCAGTTTGAAGCAGGAACTCCGGATTATTCAGACCTTGAACTGGATAAATATTTGTCGGTGATTGAAATAGTGAACCCGATGCACCGACTTTGGAGCGATGGTCGCTGGAATAAACTCACCCTGGCGCACGGCTGCTACTGGGGTCGTTGCACATTTTGCGACACATCGCTCGATTACATTCGCCGCTATGAACCCAACACAGTGCAGGTTTTATGCGGCCGCATCGAAGAAATGATCCGGCAGACCGGACAAATCGGATTCCATTTTGTGGATGAGGCTGCGCCGCCTGCTTTGATGCGGGCTCTGGCGCTGGAAATCATTCGCCGAAAACTCACGGTGGTTTGGTGGACGAATATCCGCTTCGAAAAAAGTTTTACCTACGACCTGTGTTTGTTACTGAAAGAATCAGGCTGCATCGCGGTTTCCGGAGGTTTGGAAGTCGCTTCCGACCGATTGCTGGGCTTGATCAATAAAGGAGTCAGCGTATCAAAAGTTTCCCATGTTACCGATAATTTTACCCGCGCCGGAATCATGGTTCATGCCTATCTGATGTATGGTTTCCCAACACAAACTATCCAGGAAACCATTGATTCGCTCGAAGTTGTGCGGCAATTGTTCGAAGCCGGCGTGATTCAGTCCGGCTTCTGGCACCAGTTTGCAATGACAGCTCACAGTCCGGTTGGAATGAATCCCGCACAATTTAAAGTGAAAATTGAAAATGAAGAACCGGGCACATTCGCCAACAACGATTTGATTCATACCGATCCAACGGGAGCAGACCATGAACTTTTCAGTGAAGGACTGAAAAAATCGCTTTTCAACTACATGCACGGTATTTGCTTCGAGTTTCCACTACAGGATTGGTTCGATTTTAAAGTTCCAAAAACCACCGTTGCTCCTGATTATATCCAACAATCCATTGATGAACAAGCTTATGAACCGGCCAGTCCGAGTGCCAAAATCGTTTGGCTGGGCGGCGTTCCATCAATCCGGACATACACCAAAAAGAAAAAGAACAACTCGTTCGAAATGGCGGAACTCACCTTCAGCAACAAAAAGCATGATTTGGTCATTCAGTTAAAACAAACCGAAGGCGAATGGCTGATGGAGCAAATTCCGGCACTTTCGGTTCAAAATTCGACACAAACCACCTTTGGCGAACTCGAAAAAAGCTTTGAACAGCACACTGGTGAAGATTTTGTGCTCTTCTGGAACAGCCCGGCCATAAAGGAATTGAGGGCAAATGGGTTGCTGATGTTGTAATTAATTTTCAACAAAAATTAATCTTATTTTGCAACTATAATTCAGTTGCAAAATATTATCTTTGCCGAATGGGAACAAAGGATAAACTGGTACTTCGTTTTAGATCAAAACCTAAAGATTTTACCTTTGGTGAATTAAAACGTTTACTTCAGAACTTTGGTTATCAGGAAGAACAGGGTTCCGGTTCACGGATTGTTTTCATAAATGCAGTTCTAAATCACAAGATAAAACTTCATAAACCACATCCTGGTAATATCTTAAAACGATACCAAATGGATTTGATTGAACAGGAATTACAAAACAAAGAACAATTATGAAGAATATATTGACATACAAAGGTTTTATCGGATCGGTACATTTCAGTACTGACGACAGGGTTTTCTTTGGCAAAATAGAAGGTATTAATGATTTGGTCACCTTCGAGGGCACCACCGTTGATGAGCTTGAAAATGCTTTTAAATCAATGGTTGAGGAACACATTAATGATTGTAAATCAGAAGGAAAATCGGTTGAAAAATCATACAAAGGAAGTTTCAATGTTCGGATTAGTCCGGATCTACACCGTCAAGCTACACAAATTGCCAGTGTTGAAGGAATAACTCTAAATCAGCTTGTACAACGGGCAATTCAGCGCGAACTCGAAACCGGAAATTGAAGTTAATCGTGTAGGTAATGTGAGATGCCGAAACAAGTTCGGCATGACGCTTCAATTATGAACTTCCCAAATCAGGATAGTCATCCTGAACTTCCTGCCCGCTCGCTTGGCAGGCGGGGTTTCAGGATCTTTTCAATAAATTTCAATTTTCTATTCCATGGCTTTTAATTCTTGTGAAATGCAAATACTTGATGTATTTTTGCTGCCCGTTGAATTGAATTGAAAATCATGACCAAACAGATTGTTGTCAGTGGAATCCGGCCAACCGGAAATTTGCACCTCGGAAATTATTTCGGTGCCGTGCGTAGCTTTTTGAAAATGCAGGAAGATTACAACTGCTATTTTTTCATTGCCGACATTCATTCGCTTACCACGCACCCAACTCCTGAAAACCTACAAAACGGTGTAAAGCAAGTGCTTGCCGAGTATCTAGCCTGTGGCATCGATCCGGAGAAAGCGACTATTTTTATCCAGAGCGATGTTCCTGAAGTATCCGAATTGTATGCATTCCTGAATATGAATGCCTATTTGGGTGAACTGGAACGCACCACTTCGTTCAAGGAAAAAGCCCGCTCGCAACCTGAAAACGTAAATGCCGGATTGCTGACCTACCCGGTTTTAATGGCTGCCGACATCATCATCCATAAAGCTCAGTTTGTTCCGGTTGGAAAAGATCAGGAGCAAAACCTCGAAATGGCCCGCAAGTTTGCCGGACGTTTCAACCGCATGTACAACTGCGAATTGTTCCCATTACCTCAACCGTTTACCTTCGATGGTGGCGACATGATTAAAGTTCCGGGACTCGATGGCAGTGGGAAAATGGGCAAATCGGAAGGAAACGGAATTTTCCTGGTTGAAGATCCGAAAGACATCCGCAAAAAGGTGATGCGTGCGGTTACCGACGCTGGTCCAACCGAACCCAACAGCAAAAAAGCAGAAGCTGTTGAAAACCTGTTTACCCTGCTGAAAATCGTTTCAACGCCGGATGTGGTTAGCCATTTCGATGCGGCTTACAACGATTGCAGCATCCGCTATGGCGACCTAAAAAAACAACTGGCGGAGGATATTGTGGCTTTCACTGCACCAATCCGCGAACGTATTCTGGAAATCCTGAAAGACGAAGCTTACTTAGGCAAAGTGGCCCGTATGGGAGCTGAACGTGCCCGCGAATCGGCACAGAAAACACTCACCGAAGTAAAAGATGTGATCGGGTTCAGGAGATTATTTTAATCCACAAAAAACCTGTTTTCAAGGCAGAGGCTGAAATGAAGTGATGGCCTGACTTCTTTTATCAAATGAAGGATAATGCTTGCCTCCAAAATTGAATCCAAAAAATCTGACAGTCTGACACCCCACGTGACAGATTACACAAATCGATTAAATTATTAAATATCTGCAAGTTATATTCACAGATACTTATTCCTACCCGATATAAATGTAAAAATGTCCAATTTCTACACGCTTTATCCATCCTATCTTCTTTGGCATAGTATCTGCTAAAACAGGATGGCAAAAAAGAAAAAATACATGTCTAACAAATAAAAATTTCAAAAATGGCAGATTTAAAAGGAAAAATCCTTGCTGGCAAAGTACTTGTACAGCCTAAGGAAGCAGAAAAGAAAACAGCGAGTGGAATCATTATTCCAGATTCAGCAAAAGAAAAACCACAGGTAGGTCAGGTAATTCTGGTTGGTTCACCTAAAAAAGATGAACCGATGGAAATCAAGGTTGGTGATACAGTATTCTACGGAAAATATTCCGGTACTGAACTCAACATCGACGGAACTGATTACCTGTTGATGTCTCAAACTGATGTTTTGTTTATTGCTTAATTACAGATTACTAACAGATTAAAAAGAATTAAAATGGCAAAAGAAATTAAATTCAATATCGAAGCCCGCGACCTCCTCAAAAGAGGAGTTGATAAATTGGCCGATGCAGTAAAAGTTACCCTCGGACCAAAAGGCCGCAATGTGGTGATTGAAAAGAAATTTGGTGCACCACAAATCACCAAAGACGGTGTAACCGTTGCAAAAGAAATCGAATTTTCGAATGCATACGAAAACATCGGTGCACAGATGGTGAAAGAAGTAGCCAGCAAAACAGGTGATGATGCCGGTGATGGAACAACAACCGCTACAGTACTTGCACAATCACTGATTTCAGTAGGTTTGAAAAACGTTGCTGCCGGAGCAAATCCAATGGATCTGAAACGCGGTATCGACAAAGCAGTTTTGAAAGTTGTTGAAAGCATTAAAGATCAGTCTGAAAATGTTGGTGCTGACTTCAGCAAAATTGAACAGGTTGCCAAAATTGCTGCCAATAACGACAGTGCCATTGGAGCTTTGATCGCCGAAGCAATGGAAAAAGTGAATAAAGAAGGTGTAATTACTGTTGAAGCTGCAAAAGGAACTGAAACTTATGTTGACGTTGTTGAAGGTATGCAGTTCGACCGTGGTTATATTTCTCCATATTTTATCACCGACGGCGAAAAAATGGCTGCTGATCTGGATCGCCCATACGTGCTGATCCACGACAAAAAAGTTAGCACCATGAAAGATTTGCTTCCTATTCTGGAACAATCGGCTCAAACTGGTCGCCCATTGCTGATCATCGCTGAAGATGTTGATGGCGAAGCATTGGCTACTTTGGTTGTAAACCGTTTACGTGGTTCACTGAAAGTTTGCGCAGTGAAAGCTCCGGGATTTGGTGACCGCAGAAAAGAAATGCTTGAAGATCTTGCTGTATTGACTGGTGGTGTGGTAATTACCGAAGAAAAAGGTATGAAACTGGAAGATGCCACTTTAGATATGCTTGGACAGGCTGAAAAAATCACCATTGACAAAGAAAAAACTACTGTTGTAGCTGGTGCAGGTGATGCTGATGCCATCAAAACACGTGTGAACCAGATCAAAAAACAGATCGAAACAACTACTTCTGATTACGACAAGGAAAAACTTCAGGAACGTCTGGCTAAATTAGCCGGTGGTGTTGCTGTACTCTATGTTGGTGCTTCTTCGGAAGTTGAAATGAAAGAGAAAAAAGACCGTGTTGACGATGCTTTGCACGCAACCCGCGCTGCTGTTGAAGAAGGAATCGTTCCCGGTGGTGGAGTTGCTTACATCCGCAGTATTGCAGTTTTGGAAGGATTGACTGGCGAAAACGATGACGAAACCACTGGTATCGAAATCGTTAAACGTGCCATTCAGGAACCATTACGCCAGATTGCTTTTAACGCCGGAAAAGAAGGCGCTGTTGTTGTTCAGAAAGTACTTGAAGGCAAAGGCGACTTTGGCTACAATGCACGCACCGATGTTTACGAAAATCTTTACGAAGCCGGTGTTATCGATCCTGCAAAAGTTACCCGCATCGCGCTGGAAAATGCAGCTTCAATTGCTGGAATGTTCCTGACTACCGAATGCGTTTTAGTTGACGAAAAAGAAGAAAAATCAGCTATGCCACCAATGGGCGGTGGAATGGGTGGCGGCATGGGTGGAATGATGTAATCGACCACGTATACCCTTCAAAACATAAATTTTGAAAACCCTCTTTCGGTTCGCCGGAAGGGGGTTTTTTGCCTTGAATTTTCTTTACCCGAAATCATCTGGTTAAAGGTTATTCTTTCAGAATTGATACAAATAAATTAATTTATTGAAAATAAATGCATTATCTCAATAATTGTAATATCTTTACGCGAAATTAATTTTAATTATAATGAGTAAAGGAACAGTGAAATTTTTTAACGAATCCAAAGGATTTGGATTTATTAAAGACGATGCATCGGATAAAGAATACTTTGTACATGTATCTGGATTAAATGATCAAGTCAGAGAAAATGACGAAGTAACTTTTGACCTGCAAGACGGGAAAAAAGGATTAAATGCCGTAAACGTTAAACTAGCTTAGTTTAAAATATAAAAGACATTTATATAAGTGAGGCCGTTTCAAACTAGTTTTGGAACGGCCTATTTTTTTGCTTTGTAGTTTATAATGGTATCCAAAAAAACAGATCCGGTATGGAATAACAAATACCTGATCTATCAGCATGATTACGATTTACTCCAGGTACCTGCAATATTGGCTGATGTAATTAAACCATGAAAAAATTTTGGATTCAATACTTCTAATAAATTTCTCGCGATTAACAATGATTTACAAAAGCAGATGTTCGTCCTGAATACCTACATTTACTTTTTAGCTGCCTCTATCTATCATTAGATATGCATAGATTAAACTACAAGTATGACATCAAAATGGATTTTAACCATTGTTTTATCAGGATTTTTATTCACTTCATTCGGGCAGCAAAATCCAGCCTGGGAAAAATGGGCCTTGCTAATGGGCGAGTGGGTTGGCGAAGGCAGCGGCCAGGGTGGCGGAACCTTTTCATTCAAACCCGATCTTGACCAGAAAATACTGGTCAGGAAAAGCCATTCGGAATATCCGGCAAGCGCGAATAAACCGGAAATTATTCATGCCGATCTGATGGTTGTTTACCCGGATTATTCCGGAAGTCCAAACAAAGCAATCTACTTCGACAACGAAGGGCACACGATCAACTATTCCATAACTTATTCCGACCAATTGATCGTTTTTACGAGTGAAAAAGTTCCGAATGTTCGGGTTTACGGCTGACCTATTTGTTATTGGATGATACAACAGTAAATACTACATTTGAAATGTCGCAGGACGGGGAAAAATTCTTCACCATGTTGAAGGGAAAAGCAAGAAGCTGAAATAGAAACGAAGATTCTATTTCACGCAGATATTAATTCCTGACATCGACCACTTAATTTTGAATACTATGAAAAATATTTTACGCATTGGACTGCTCATTCTTGTTCTGATTATTGCTGTAGGCTTCTGGTGGAGATACTATTTTGTTTTCGGTGAGGGCGTAAAAGCTGGTAATCTCAATTTCTTCGTGAAAAAGGGTTTTGTCTTCAAAACCTATGAAGGCCGTCTGATCCAGGATGGTTTCAAATCAGCCACACCGGGCGCTTTGCAAAGCAACGAATTTGAGTTCAGCGTAACCAGCGACAGCATTGCCGCCATTTTGGAGCATAACAGCGGAAAGGTTGTTGAACTCAGGTACAAAGAATATCTGCATACTCTTCCCTGGCGAGGCATGAGCAATTATGTTGTTGTAGAAGTACTTAAAGAAGAAGGCAGCAAATCGGAAACCAATAAGCTGCCGTATCAATAGGTAAACCAAAAGCCCCCTTCAATTCCCCCGAAGGGGGAAAGCTTTGCGCATCTTTTCAAAGAAAGCACTAAGTGGCTGTTGATGATAAGAATATTCACATTTGCCATCAGCTTCAGCTGACTGGCATTTGTAAATCACTTATTTTTTGCTTTAACAATTTGCTGTTTCACAAGGTCATTCAATTCCTCTGGCTTTAATCCTTCCGGATAAACTGCAGGTAAATACTCAATGGAGATTTTCTCTCCTTTCTTGATCTTTTTTCCTCCTGAAGACATGGCCTCAAAAGCTCCGGTAATGGCAATCGGTACAACCGGGATATTCAGTTCAGTACTTAAAATGGCATATGTTTTTTTGAATTCTCCCAGTTCTCCGCTCAGCGTGCGGGTTCCTTCAGGAAAAATCAGGATTTTCTTGCCTTGTTTTACCACTTCGGCCATTTTCAGAATAGATTCTTTCAGGTCTTTCGAAAGATCCATAACAATCACGTTGCTGTTTCGTGCCACATAACGGTGTAACCAGCTGTTCATGTGTTCCTTTTTGGCATACGAAAAGGTGTTTTTCAGAATTGGCTGGTCGAGGTACGAAAGCACGAGGAAAGGATCGAGTTTGCTTTCATGGTTGGGTGCCAGAAAGCAAGGTCCCTCAGGAATATTTTCCATTCCACGGGCTTCAATCTTAAAAACCAAGCGGAAAACTCCGCGAACAAACCTCACGATCGGTTCAAGAAAAACCGATGATTTTGGCAAAATTACAGCCGAATCATCTTTCAAACCGGTCGCCCATCCCGACTCCTGTTCTGTTTTATGAAAAAGCTTGTGCTTCTGAATGTATTCAGCAATATTCCGGATGGATGGAAATTTCATCAATTGCTCCTCGTTGAATTTAATCCCGAAGGTTTTTTCGATGAAGTCAATCAGGCTCAGTTTCCCGAGCGAGTCCATAGAAATGTCAAATTCAAGGTGATGATCTGGCAAAATATCCATATCAACCTGCCGTTCGATAAATGATTTGATGGCAAGGTATTCCGTTGAATTTGGCTCTTCAGCGGAGGTTTTTTTTGTCTCTTTTATTTCGAGTAGTTCGGCCAGTTTGAATCGCTGAAGTTTAGATAAGCGGGTACGTGGCAATTCTGTGTTCACCAGAGTGAATTGCATAATGCGCTTGTAGGAACTCATCTCGGCATTGAAAGGGGAAATTACTTTTTCCCGAAAATATAGCTTGGCGTCTGTAATACTGTTTTGAGTCAGGAACCCTTCATCAGGGAAAATCACTGCATGGAGCATCTCGTTGTGCATAAAAACGCCGGCTTCCTTAATCGCCGGTGAAAAAGCATCAAGTTTCATTTCTACCTCAACCGGATTGATATTTTTGCCGTTGGGCAACACGATAATTTCCTTTTTCCGACCGGTGATGTAAAGAAAACCGTCTTTATCCAGATAACCCAAATCGCCGGTATGTAACCAGCCATCAATTATTACATCGGCAGTTTCCTGGGGCCGGTTGTAATAACCCTTCATTATGCTTGGGCCTTTGGCAACAATTTCGCCTTCGCGAATTTCAACAGAAAGCCCGGTTAGTGCCTCTCCTGTAGAGCCGATTTTTACCCTTCCCGGACGTGGAAAAGTGATCATTGGAGCAGCTTCTGTCATGCCAAATCCTTCGAGAATATCGAAACCTATACCATAGAAAAATGTGCCAACTTCTTTATTCAGAGCAGCTCCACCGGCAATCATAAACTGCAAATGGCCGCCAAATCCATCGTGAACTTTCTTGAAAATCTTTTTCCCAAGACTCCGGTTTTTCGTTTTTAGAACCACCCAAAGCAGTGTTCTTCCAACCAGACTTTTATCGATTTTAGCCTTGATTCCACGATACATCAGCTCATATAAACGAGGTACTCCTAAAAATACGCCGACCTCGTTATCGGTGAATGTTTTCATCAGATCGGCTGACTGCATGGAGGGAACCATTACCATGGTGCTGCCTACAAATAAAGGCGTCAGCAAAGAACCTACCAGTGGAAAAACATGGTGAAGTGGTAAAAAAATCATCACTTCCCGTTCAGGAATAAAAATCTTACAGGCTATTACGGAAGCCATATTCTCATGCAAATTGGTGTACGAGAGCATCACTCCTTTCGGGCTGCCGGTTGTTCCTGAAGTATAGATAATCACGGCGGTAGTTTCATTATCGTCAGGTCCGATCCACTGGCTTTCGCCTATGCTTTCGTCCGGAATGATGTCTTCAAAAATCCTGATTTCAGGTTTATGCTTGATTTTCTGATCAATTTTCACCAGTGATTCGGTCATTGCAGCACTTATAAAAAGCAGTTCAGGCTGGCAATCGTCTATGATGTATGCCACATCTTCTGCCGAAGCTAAAAAGTCGATTGGAATAGCGATGCAATTATTTTGAAGTGCGGCGTAAAGTGCAAATATCCAGGCTGGACTGTTTTCAGCATAAATAGCCACTTTTGTAAAACCTTTACTTTCAAAAAGCCCGGCGAACTGCTGTACGTGTTTCAGAAACTGGCTGTATGTGATATCACCCTGGGTTGCAATAATCGCATTTTTTTCGGGAAACGATCGGTTGATAATGGCGCTCATTTTGTCAGTTATTATTGTGAAAAATTCTATTCCTGAATCAAAACCATTTTGGGATTCATCTGATAGAATCTGCATCTACTTTGAATATCGATGAAAACAATCCCAATTTGGATTTGCAAAGTAAGGAATTCCTCTGAAAAACGATCAGTCCGATCCAAATAAAAGAAGGTGTTGGCTGATGGAAAATGAATGGATTGGCTACCCTGTGCCAAAGTGCCAGAAAATAATTCGAATTGAAGACCGATCTGTTTAAGTCTCTGATTTATTAGGATTACCCTGAAAGAAGCCGTTTTTCCAGAATTCATCGATAAAAAGCTGAAGAGAATTGTTCTTCAGGATTTCGACAAAAAAAATAACCGGAATATCAACTATCCCGGTTATTCTGATTTAATTTTTAACACATACTGAACTTCAACAATTGCCAATACATCATGTCATAAGGGTTATTTTTTTGCCTTAAACAGTTCCTTTTCATCCACTTTTTTAACTTCCGAACTGTCGTTGAGCAGTTTGTTTATGGCATTAAAAGGTGCTACCACAATCTCGTCACCAGCTTTCAAACCTTCCAGAATTTCAATGTTCTCGCTATCCTGAATACCTGTTTTAACAGCTTGTTTTTTTACTTCTCCATCTTTATAGACAAAAACAACCTCAACCTTTTTGTCTTCTTCTGATTTAGCGCCCTGTTTGGTAACCGGTTCGTTTTCGTCTTCAGTTTTCTCAACGTCTTCCTTCTTTACTTCAACTTTTTTGCTCTCTTTCAAAGCTCTCGTTGTTACAGCCTGAATTGGCACAGAGATAACATTTTTCCTGGTCTCGGTCTGAATATCGACGGTTGCCGACATTCCTGGCCGGAAAGGATATTTTTTGCCACCGACAGCGCCAATCAAATCTTTATACGACTCTTCGAGCAAAAGAATTTTTACGTTAAAATTGGTAACCTGATCGGTTGATCCACCAACCACATTGGCCGAATTGGCAATTTCTGTAACAATTCCTTTAAATTTTCGACCCAGGTACGCATCAACTTCCACCAGAGCGGTATCATTCATATTCACACGGACAATGTCATTTTCATTCACATCCACTTTGACTTCCATCAGGTTCAAATTGGCAATAACCATCGTTTCGGTACCTGCATACATGTTGGTTCCAACCACGCGTTCACCTTTTTCTACATTCAGGCGAGCAACGGTTCCGTCCATCGGAGAATAAATTTTAGTTTTAACAAGCTGTTCCTGAGCTTCAGCAACTGATGCTTCGGCCGATTTTACGGCATATTGCGCGGCTTTAACTTCGGAAAGTGCGACCTTATTTGAAGCTTCGGCCGATTCGAAATCTGAAACCGGGATTGCATCCTGTTTGAAAAGTGAATTCGCACGTTTGAACGCCATATCGCTTTCGATCAGGCGTGCATCGGCCTGGGCGAGCCTTGCCTGCGATGAACTTAAACTGGCCAATGCCCTGTTGTATGCCTGAATGTACATATCGGGTTTAATGACCATCAAAAGCTGGCCTTTTGTGACCTCATTCCCTTCCTCAATCTGCATCTCAATAATCTCTCCTGAAACATCAGGACTGATTTTCACCTCGGTTTCAGGCTGAACTTTGCCATTGGCCGTAATTAACTCAGTAATGGTTTTACTTTCAACTATTTTGGTTGAGACATTGATTTGATAGTCTTTTCCAAACCAACCCAGTTTTTTACCGGCAACGAGTGCAATGATGACGATTACCACCAATGCAATTCCATAGGGTAAAAGTCTATTCGATTTCTTCTTCATCTTATTTAAGTTTTGAATATAAGTATGGTAACAGTTTTTAAAATTACAACATTTCTGAATCCAAAAATTTCTTTCTGCCGATTAATACCAAAAATCAAGTTTCAAAATCATCCGGATTCCTTGCTGGTAAAGCGAAGAAGGTCGTTTCTATCGCCCCGATTCATTTTAAACTGCCGCCAATTGATGTGGCTGACAATTATTTGTATTTTTGTACCCTTGAATCCAACTGAATCAAAACATTCCCATCAATCAGGTGTTATCTGTTCTTAGGAATAATAAATACTTTTTTCACGATAACTTCCTTCGGGATATTTTTGTAACAAATACTTAAATTAATGAATCAGCCCAAATTAAATGTTGAAGAATCGATGACCGGAATGAATATTCAAAATATGTCGTTTGAATCATTTCTGGATAATTTAAAAGCCCGCATGAAGAATGTTTTTCATGTTCGTGCGGACATTGATCAAATGGCAATTAAACGCGGAATGCCTCCTTTCGTCATGCGCGAAATTATGAGTCTAAATCCTTTGGCTGTTGGCATCCCAACACAATTTGGAGGCCGGGGAGCAAAAATGGAAGAATGCATTGCCTTGCTGGCAGCTGCATCCTACGAATCACTTGCATTGTCTTTGACATTTGGTATTAATTCGGCTCTTTTTCTTCAACCTGTTGCCAAATATGCACAGGAAGAAGCTAAAGCTCCGGTTTTCAACCGGTTCCTGAACCAACAGAATATGGGCGGACTCATGATAACCGAACCAGGATTCGGAAGTGATGCACTAAGCATGCAAACTTCGTTTACCGAAAAAAACGGTAAATATCATCTCGAAGGAACCAAACATTGGGCCGGATTGACAGGCTGGGCTGAATTTTGGCTCTTAACCGCTCGTGAACGAAGCAATTCGGGTGATTTGAAACGTGACATTGATTTCTTTATCTGCGACGTAAATAGTCCCGGACAACAAATAGTGGTTGAAGAGTTTTACGAAAATCTGGGTCTCTTTCAAATTCCATATGGCCGTAACAGACTGGATGTTGAGATTCCTAAAGTACAGAAACTGGTGCCTGAAACTACTGGTGTTAAAATGATGCTTGATTTGCTGCACCGCAGCCGGATGCAATTTCCTGGCATGGCCATGGGTTTCATCCAACGATTGCTTGACGAATCAATTGCTCATGTCAACCAGCGCTTAGTTGGCGGAAAACCACTTTTTACCTACGATCAGGTACAGCAACGACTGGCAAAACTTCAGGCCTCGTATACTATCTGTTCGGCAATGTGTGCCAATAGCAGCGAAAAAGCCGGTATCGAAAACGATCTTTCACTCATTGGCTTTGAGGCCAATTCGGTAAAAAGCGTGATTACCGATCTGATGCAGGAAGCTGCTCAATCGGCAACTCAGCTTGTCGGTGCCCAGGCATACAAATTAAATCATATCGCCGGAAGAAGCATCACCGACAGCCGTCCGTTCCAGATCTTCGAAGGATCGAATGACATTCTGTATGCTCAGATTTCGGAAAGCCTGGTGAAAATGATGAAAAAAACGAAAGAAAGTAATTTATTCCAGTTCCTGAAAAATTACAACCTGACTTCCAAATCTGCAACTTTCCTTAAAGAAATGCTTGATTTTGAATTGAATATGAATATTTCTCAACGAAAAATGGTTGAATTGGGTCAGGTACTCGGGAGAATCGTTTCGTTCGAAATGGTTATAAATTTGGGAGAGAAAGGATTCCGTAGCGATTTGATTACCAATGGACTGACCATGTTAAACCAGGAAATTACTTCTTTAATGAGTAGTTTCAAACATCAGGTCGAAACTGTTGTGGTTGAAGACTATCAGGACAATAGTTCGTGGTTGAAATTCGTTCATGTTTAAAAAAATACCTTGATGAAGTTTTATTCCTACGCAATCTATTCACAAGAATCAGGTGATTTTTATTACGGGTATTTTGAGGACCTTGAGAAAGTTCTTGAAATGCACAATGCTGATCTGATTGCCCCAACAAAAGGTAAAGGTCCGTGGGTTCTTATGTTCTCTGAAGGCTACGATAACCGGATGAGAGCCATCAGGCAATCGAGTTTTTACCGGTCGGTAAAAGGACAGCGGTTTATGAAAAAAATGCTCAATTTTTAGAGTATGAAACAGGATGAGTCGGAAAGTCGGGGAACTTCAGGATTTACTCTTAACAACTTAATGTTAATAAATAATTGATTGACAACCATAGTTTTGCTTATACTGTGTTTGATCTTTTGTAGTTTTGTAATCAAATTTAATCCGATAAGGCCATGAAAAAAATCATCTTAGTCGCATTTACTTTAGCGCTGCTGACGAGTGGATGTAAGGTATTCAAATCATCCAAGAAAAGCGCTGCAGCTCCAAAAACTGAAACAACTGCAGAAACTAAAGTCTTTTCAGTACCGGCTCCAAAGCAGGAAGTTCGTGCAAACCCGACTTCGGATACCATGTATGAACCTGCTGATCAGGGCACCGGCAAACCTGTTTCTATGCGCAGCGAAAAGTTTACCATGTCAACGGAAGATCAGGCTGTCTACGGAAGTAAAAGCTTTTTTGTGATTGTTGGTAGTTTCGCCAGCAACGATAATGCGAATAAATTCAAAAAAGATCTTGCGCAGCAAGGCTTCAAGCCAATCATTCTTCACAGCGAAACCGGCAATTTCCGGGTTTGTGTTGACTCGTTTACCGAGGAAGCAGCTGCCAGAAGCCGCGTTCAGAAAATCAGAACTGAACATCCAAAATATGCTGATGCCTGGTTGCTGATCAAAAAACAATAAATTCAAAAAAAAAAAATAGAAAAGCCGATGCAGATCATGCACCGGCTTTTTTCATTTGAATTTTCAGTAAATTATCCCATAATTACTTTCACTTCATGTTCTTCACCATCCTCGAAAAGAGGAATCAGGTTCGAAGTTTGTGAGTGACCATCAACGATGACTTCTTTTACCCCTTTCGATACGCCATTCGGGTTTTGAACGTCAATATGATACTCGGCTCCCCTGAATTTGCGGCTGATTTTAAAGCCTTTCCAATCGTTGGGAATACACGGATCGACGATTAATCCATCGTAATCAGGCTGGATACCCAGAATGAACTGGGTAATCGCGTAGAAATTCCAGGAAGCGGTTCCGGTTAACCATGAGTTTTTGGCTTCGCCCGGTTTAAAAGCATCTTTCCCGGCGACCATCTGTGCATAAACGTATGGTTCTGTCTTGTGCAATTCGCTGATGTCTTCGAGATACGATGGACAAATTTTCCGGTAATATTCCCAGGCGCGGTTTCCGTTGCCAACCACCGTTTCGCCAATCATGATCCATGGGTTGTTGTGGCAGAAAACACCTGCATTTTCCTTGTATCCCGGGGGGTACGACGAGATTTCGCCGTACTCAATGTAATATTTCGTAAAAGCCGGATTATTCAGTACAATCCCATATTTCGAATCGAGACGCTCTTTTACCGAATCCAATGCTTTTTCGCAAAGTCCTTCTTCTTTTCCAATCCCGGCCATGGTGCATAAACCATTCGATTCGATGAATATTTTACCCTCTTCGTTTTCGTTGCTTCCAATTTTATTTCCGTAATAGTCGTAGGCACGGATAAACCATTCACCATCCCAGCCATGTTTTTTCACGGCATCAATCATGGCGTCAATGTGTGTTTGAGCACGATCCGCTTCTTCCGTATTTCCAAGTTGATTGCAAAGTGTGACATAATCGCGTCCATAAATCACAAACAGTCCGGCAATCATGAGTGACTCTGCTTTTGTTCCTTCTGATTGGTTTTCTGTGGTCTGGAATGATTCGTTTGGGTCGTTCGAAAAACAATTCAGGTTCAGGCAGTCGTTCCAGTCGGCGCGGCCAATGAGTGGTAATCCGTGAGGACCGAGGTTGTTCACCACATGATCGAACGAAACGGTCAGGTGATCGAATAAGGTCTGGGCAACTGACATGTCGTTGTCGAAAGGCACCATCTCGTTCAGGATTCCGAAATCGCCTGATTCTTTGATGTAACTGATCGTTCCGAGAATCAACCACATCGGGTCGTCGTTAAATCCGCCACCAATGTCGTTGTTTCCTTTTTTAGTCAGCGGCTGATACTGGTGGTAACAGCCCCCATCCTGAAATTGTGTCGAAGCAATGTCGATGATGCGTTCGCGGGCACGTTCCGGAATTTGATGAACAAAGCCGATCAAATCCTGATTCGAATCGCGGAATCCCATCCCACGACCTATACCGCTTTCGAAGTATGAAGCAGAACGAGAGAAGCAAAAGGTAATCATACATTGATATTGGTTCCATATGTTGACCATCCGATCGAGCTTTTCGTCACCCGAATCAACCGTGTATACACTCAGCAGATTATCCCAGTATTCATGCAATTCGGCCAAAGCAGTATCTACTTTTGCTGCAGTGTTGAATTTCGCAATGGTTTCTTTGGCTTTGGTTTTATTGATGATGTTTTTCGATTCCCATTTTTCGTCCTCTTTGTTTTCGATGTAACCTAAAACAAAAACAAAATCCTTCGATTCACCCGGTTGTAATTCAACTTCCAGATAATGTGAAGCAATTGGCGACCAGCCATGTGCCTCAGTATTCATTGGCTTTCCATCAGCAACCACCTGAGGTTCGTCAAAGCCATTATACAATCCGAAAAAAGTTTCCCGGTCGGTATCAAAACCCTGAACCGGAACATTCACCGAATAGTAAGCGAAATGGTCGCGGCGCTCTTTGTATTCTGTTTTGTGGTAGATGACCGAATCTTCAATCTCCACCTCGCCGGTTGAGAAATTTCGCTGGAAATTTTCCATGTCTGCAGCAGCATTCCACAAACACCATTCAACAAAAGAGAAAATTTTTAGCTTCTTAACTTCCTGCGAATTATTGGTCAGCGTCAGTTTCTGAACTTCGGCCCATGTCTTTAACGGCACAAAATAAAGTGCAGTTGCGGTAACGCCATTCTTTTCGCCTTTGATGGACGTGTAATTCATTCCATGACGACACTCGTAGCTATCTAGCTCAGTTTTGCATGGTTTCCAGCCCGGCGACCAGGTAGTATCGCCATCTTTGATGTAGAAATATTTACCGCCGCTGTCCATCGGAACGTTATTGTAGCGATAGCGCGTTAACCTGCGAAATTTTGCATCCTTATAAAAAGTATATCCACCTGCAGTATTTGAAATCAGTGAGAAAAAATCTTCATTACCCAGATAATTAATCCATGGCCACGGAGTTTTTGGGTTGGTAATCACATATTCTCTTTTCTGATCGTCGAAATGTCCGAATTTCATGATGTTATATTATTAATAATTGATATGATTTACGATTTGGTTATTTACGATTTACTATTTAAACGAGTAAATCGTAAATGGTTAAATTGTCTAATTGTAAATTTCTTTCCCTCTTCTGTTGTTTAATTCGATGGTTATTTCGTCCATTTTCTTTTGGTTCAATGGATACAGTGTCATAAACCCGGCAGTGATCAGGGCAATGATGGTAGGAATCCAGCTCATCAGCATAATGATTCCCGGAATTGCTCCCTGAATCGATACTTCATTTTGTCCGTCATAATGAAAAGCTGCCAATACAAATCCAATGATTGCACCGGCAATACCACCACCGAATTTTGTTGCAAATGATCCTGCCGAGTATACCAATCCTGTCGCCCGGCGCCCATTTTTGTATTCCGAATAATCTGCAGCATCGCCAAGCATCGCAAAGAACAGGGTTGGGAAAATAGCTGCACCGATTTCTGAAATGATTCCGATTGTGAAAATGCCAATCGTGTCTCCCGGACTGCAAAGGGCGAGCAACGAATTCACAACTCCTGAAAAGACCAATGCATAAATGAACAGTTTGCGTTTGCCCCAACGCTTGCCCAGTGGTGAAGTGATCATTGCTCCTAGAATCGAAGCCAGAGCTAATGCCACCATATATGAAGCGGCCAGCAACTGGTTATGCAGGTAATGCGAGAAATAGATGACTACGATGCCTTGTTTGATAGAATTATATACGTTAAAAAGCATTCCAATGACGAGCAGAACCAACCATGGCTTGTTACGGATCAGGTCTTTCAGGTCTTTGAGTAAATTGGTTTCCTGATCTTTTGGAGGCTGTACACGTTCTTTTGTAGTAGCGAAAGTCAAAATCATGAACAGCGATAAAAATATGGACATCAGGTAGATTGCCGAGCTGTAACCTCTTTTCTGGTCGATAATGGATATTTTTGATGCTTCAAGATTGTCTTCCCCAGCTACGATAAACGAATAATCTTTTTTTGCCTGCATCGAAAAACTCTTTCCTTGCGTGGGTTTGTTAGGATTATTGCTTGCTGTAGTATCGGCCCAGGTAAACATGGCAATACCGTCTTTGGTCTTGATGTTCACATTCTTAATATCCTCCGTTGTCGATACGGTGACTTCATATTTTTTTGCATCCAGTTTATCGACATTGATGGTTGGATTGATGTTACCAAAGTGAGCAACCAGATAGAGTAAAGCTCCCTGAACCACCATGCCCCCGATAAAAGCCCCGACCATTCGGTATGAACCCAAACTTGTCCGTTCCTTATCATCAGGAGTCATTACAGCCATTAATGCGCCATAAGGGATATTATTGGCGGTATAGATTACAAAAAACAAAAGGTAAGTTACATAAGCATAGATCACTTTTCCTGTTGGAGCTAAATTCAGGGTTGTAAACAGCATGGAAAGTGTGATTCCAAGAGGAACTGCTGTCCATAAAATCCATGGCCGGAATTTGCCGTATTTCGAATTGGTACGGTCGCATAAAATGCCCATCAAAACATCAAGAATACCATCACCGAAACGTGCAATCAGAAAAAGTACCCCAACAACGGCAGGATTCAACCCAAAAACATCGGTGTAAAAAATAAACAGAAAAGTAGCTACTCCGCGCCAGGCAATGTTGGCAGCACCATCTCCAAGTGCATACCCGATTTTCTCTTTTAATGAAAGTTTTTCCACAAGGTTTTGTTTTAGTAGTTAGGTGTATCGACCGACATTTCCCTGGATTACTTCAAAAAGTGTTATCTGCCAATCGTCTATGATCCAAATATCAACAATATTTTCTAAATATAAGTCAAAAATGGGATATTCTTATTGTAATTCCAACAAGAAGAAAGCAAAACACTCTTAAAAATAACGGAGGAAAAAATAGTTGGAGGAAAATGAGTGATCTTAAAGCCGCCGTCAAGAGGAGCAGACGCAAATTTGCTCCAGCCGTGAAACAACAATTCATTTATTTGTATATTTGCTCCATGAGCTTAAATGACGAAAAGATAAAAACAATTTCAGATTATTTCAGATCACGTCCTGTTCTGAAAGCTTATCTGTTTGGCTCTTACGTTCGCGGTGAAGCTGACAGCGAGAGTGATGTTGATATTTTAGTTGATCTGGATTATTCACAGAAAATTGGCATGCAATTCTTTCAAATGAAAATTGATTTGGAAAAGCTGCTCAATTCAAAGGTTGATCTTGTTTCGTCCAATGGATTATCAAAATACATCAGACCACTGGTTGATAGCGAAAAGCAATTAATCTATGCGAGGTAAATTTGGAGATAAAATCAGACTTCAGCATATTCTCGATGCTATTCTCGAAATCGAGGATTATATGCAGAACACCAATTTTGAAGATTTTATGCAGAATTCAATGATGAGATTTGCTTGCATTAAACAAATGGAGATTATTGGCGAAGCAGGAAATCATGTCTCAGATGAAACAAAAGCAAATTTTTCTACCATTGAATGGGCTCAGATAATTTCGATGAGAAACGTCTTTGTACACGAATATTTTGGAGTTGATTCAGGTTTAGTCTGGGAGATTATTAAGAATGATATTCCGGATCTCAAAGTGAAAATAATCAGGATTCTGGATTCGATAAAATAAGCAATACATCGAAAAACTCACTGGTCATAGTTTATACAAAACCTCCGCCGAATAACATAAATATTCCTACCTTTAGCTAATGGACTTTGGAATAAAGTTCCATTGAATCTGACTGCAAATCAGCAATAGTCGTGGTTTGTAAATAATTTCCAAAAGTCGTTATGCTTAAAAAAACTCTTTTTTTGATCAGCGTATTTGTCACGTTTAACTGCAGTGCCCAGTTAAAATTAATCCATAATTACCTGGAAGGCGAAGGTGGTATTGAAGGTTTAAAATATCCGAATGGTTTGGAAACCGACAATGCAGGAAACATGTACATTATCGGAAATTCATCCTACCTTCATTTATTTCTGCCAGAGACAACCGAAAATCCGGCATTTGTGGAGTTAAAAAAGGAGTCGGATATTCCAGGTCTTGCAAACGCCGATGAAATTAAAGCAACACCTGACCAACATTGGTTTTATATAGTTGCCGACAATAAACTTTTGCTTTTTTCGAAAAAATTGCAATCGGGCCAATTGGATTATGTGAAGACTTTCGAAAATAACATTGATTTTGAATTTGGATACGGGGTTTTTACTGATTTGGCAATTTCTCCCGATGGAAAGAACCTTTATCTGGCAAGAGAAGATGATACGGATCAACACGCGTTGAAAGTTTTTGCCATCGATCCGGATTCGGGAAATTTAACCTTAAAAAACAAAATTGATGGAATAAAAAACATCAATAACATGGTGTGCAACAATCAGTTTATCTACACAACATCGCGTGGTAACAATGAAAATTCGGTTTGTGTATTTAAACGAACTGAAAATGACAACCTTTTATTGGTACAGAAAATAAATGCAGCTGATACCATTTCACAAATAAAAAGTCTTTCGTTATCTGCTGACGGCAAATTCTTGTACTTCGCCGACAATAAATCGGTTTTTACTTTTAACACAAATCAAACAAGCGGAGAATTAAAATACAGTGATAAACTTATAATCAGCGATTATTACGAGCATTTCTGGAACGAAACCACCCTTACCAACAGTTCCGACAACCAGAATCTGTACCTGACAGATTTTTTGGGGATAAAGGTCTTTAAGAGAGATGTTGAAACCGGTAAAATAACGTTTATTCAAAAAATCCAGGAAGACTATAATTTCAACGGGTTTAACCAAATTTCGACTTTAAAAATATCCGAATCAGGCTCAAAGGTTTACGTTTTGAGCAAATACAACAATTCATTCCTAATTTTCGACAGAAACAAGACCGACGGAACACTTACTTATTCGAGTAAGATTGTAAACGAACAGAGTAAAATAAAAGGCCTGACTGATATCAGAGGCGTTGTTATACCCAAAAATGGAAAATTTCTTTATACAATAACCGAATCAGGGTACAATACAATTGGGTTTTATAAACGCCTTAAGGACGGAAGGCTCGATTTTCAGAAAAATATTTTATGGAATGAACTTGGGCCTGAAATTGGTGCTGTCAAAGACATTCAATTGAGTCCGGACGAAAGAAGCATATACATATCATCAACAAACATGTATGGCATACGGGTTTTAAACCGGGATACCGTTTCGGGCAACTTGTCCTTTTTTAATTCTTATACTTCACCTGATATGATTCAGGACGAAATAATTTCGGAAATTGTTATTCCGGCTGATGGTAAAAACTTATATGCAGCCACATACAATAACATTGTCAACTATGAAGTTGACGCAATTAACCACGATTTAACTTTCAATTCGAAAATATTAACCGAAGGACCAGACAATGGTGGCCTTGCAGGTTATAAAAAAATTATTGCCAGTAATGACAGTAAAAATCTGTATGTTTTCTCCAACACAAATTTTTCTGCGAATGGAATTTCGGTATATAAAAGAGGTGCAAGTGGCAATCCTGAACTCGTTGAAACCCTTCTACATACCGAATACCCGTTTATGGTTGACCGGAATTTCTCGCTTGCCATCAGTCCCAATGATCAGTATTTGTATGCAGGCGGAACTTCATTACTTTGTTTTAAACGAAGCCCGGAAACCGGCAAACTGACATTTGAGTTTGAAATAAAATATGACCAATTAAACATCGGAAATTTGTATAGGCTGGGCAGTATCTCAATAAGCCGTGATGGAAAATATTTTCTTGCAGTTTCGAACGAAAACAAGATTGCGCTCTCGTTTTACAGGTCGGTTTCAACAGGAAAACTCAAGCTCAAACAAGTTGCACATTTTAGCTCTAATGATAATTATATATATGCAGACCCCTTTTCAGTCTTTTCAGACGACATGAAAACAGCCTATATTGCGTCGCCTTATGATGGAAGTCTGGGAGCGTACGAAGCCAGCATCCCGCTCGGACTGGATTCAGTTTCAAACTTCTGTAACGGCGACAACGCTTTAATTCAGGTTGACGAAGGGTATAATTATCTCTGGTCGAACGGAAGTACAAAGAATTTTACGACAACCACGCAACCAGGTATTTATACAGTACAGGTTAGCGACGGAAACGGAAGAACCGGTGCCGACACAACTTCTGTAGTTTTTCACAAGCAGCCCGACTTTTCTTTAATGGTCGAAGATTGGGCATCAACTGACAGTACTTTAATGATTAATTCCTTTATCAACGAAGGGGAATTTCCTTATACTTACTTGTGGAACGACGGCTCAACATTACAGTTCATCAATGTCAGCAAGCCTGATTCGCTCAATCCGAAAAAAGTATTTTCACTAACGGTAACCGACAAATATGGTTGTTTCAGTTCGGATACGATAAGACTGATTTACGCGAATTCGGAAGATCTCCAACTCAACGATGATATTTCAGTTTTCCCCAATCCTTTTGACAAATATTTAAATATCAATCCTAAGCAGGACTTGAGAGGCGATATTTTGGTGAAAATCATTAATACTGAAGGTAAAGCTGTTTTGGAGAAATTACTGGAAGGAGAAAAATTGGATAAGTTAGATGTTGGCTTTCTGAAACCGGGAATGTACGTTATAGAAGTCACAAACAACAAGCATACCCAAACGAGTAAAATTTTGAAATTAAAATCCGATTAGGTGCCGGATCGCAGATGCTAAGTCAAGAAGTGCTGATTACGGTTCAGCATTTACCGCTATGATTTGATCATATTTCAACATTCTACTTCTTCCTCAACGCAATTACATTCGGTATTTTCCAGAAATGATCGTTGTTGTCGTTGGCACACGAATTCGAAACATAACTGCCGAATTTGCCAATTACCGTATCGCCGGTGTTCACATAAAAACTGGTTTCAGGTCCGCCTTCAAGGTAAACCGTGGTGCGGATATTCAGCGGAAGTCCTTGCAAAAAGGCAATCATGGTGCGGTGAGTATATGGCGAACGGGTATAAATAAAGTATAGGTTTCCCAATGTATCTGTAGCAGCGACGACCATACTGCACGACTGATCTGGCCGTTTTGAAAATTCCATTGCTGTACCTTCGTAGCTGATCATTCGCATACCCTGGCAAAAGGAGTTGTATTGATGCTGGACAATATCCCAGGACTGATTGGTAATGTCGATGATCTCGAATGGAGGTTTACTCTGATCTTTCGGATGCATGGCCAGCATGGCATTGAAATAAGTGCTTTTTACGGGATTGTTCAGGTGATTGTAATTCTTCATGTAGCCCTTGTTCGAATGTATTTTATTGAACTTATACATTCCGGCATTAATAATGACATTCTGTTTGAATTCACCGGCCCATTCGGGCGCTGTCCTCATCGTTTTGCCGTGCTCGGATGCAGTAAGGAATTCGAAGTCAAATTTCCGGACATCCACCTTCAGGATACTAAGTTTTGAATCGTTTACAACCGATTTCTCAGGAGCATCCAATTCGGCAAATTGCATTCCATCCATCAGCATTTTCCAGGGAATTTCAGTGATCGAGCTGTTTTGCGCCTTGACTCCACTATTGATCAGAACACAGAAAGCGAAAAGCAGCCAGCCAATTTTTACTGAACTGATTCGGATGAAGTTTGGTTTATGCATCAGTAAAATCGAATCTTGAATTCTTAAATGGGAATAGCTCGAATAATTCTCCGGAATAATAGAATTCGTAGGCTACCGAACCAAAGGTATACCGTGTACCTTTGATATTAATTCCGGAACCGCCAACTAAAGGATTTTGCTTTGGAACCGATGCTTCGTAACCAATGTTGTATAAAGTAGCCAATATTTCCAGGCGATCGCCAATTGGAAATCCTGATTTTTCCCACTGCATTTTGATTTGCTTTATATTGAGTGCGGCATATAAGTAGGAGTAGTAGTGATTCTTGTAGGAGGTCAGGCGATTATACCTTTCCTGACTAGGATTTTTGGTCTGAAAATCCAACAGGCCTTCATAGGATTTACCCAGATAAAATACGGAACTACTGTCCTTCAGGTTTTTTTCGATTGTTTGGGCAGTCTGTATTTTTATACCGGTTACTCCCAGCGAGAAGGTAGTTTCAACTGACAATATCTTCAGTGGACCGATCCATTTTTTGTAAGCTTCGCGGCTCGAATTAAACAGTCGGATTTGTTCGCCTACCAGAACGGAAACAATCACACGCGGTTCAACCCCTGCAAGATGGGCAGCCGAATCAATCAGGTTTTTATCCTTTGCTACAGCCAGCTTAAAATCCTGCCACTCTTTAATATTCATCCACTCGAAAACACTGTTTGTACTGAGCCTTTCCTGATCAGGATTCTGAATATTCAAAAAGGTATTTAGCTCAGATTGGTATTCCGGATTATCCTGCATATGAAGATTAACTGCCTCAAGCATGTGCTGAGCTTCTTTCAGGTTGTGGCTTTTATAATATGCATTCTGGATGTAATAGGCATTTTCAGGAAAATATTTGCTTAATACATTCAGATTATGAAGCAGTTGTACTTCATCAAAATTTACTGACTTATCGTTTTCAGTTCCCTTGCCATATTTATCTTTTATGTCCTGAAAATACCGGTCATTCAGGTCAACAACTCCCGGATCGTTGGTCAAATGTAACTTAACTGC